>PAWP01000025.1 GCA_002714125.1 Gammaproteobacteria bacterium | reverse complement strand
ATAATTTAACATAATATATATTATGCGCATTCATAACATGGCGCCACGATTTGNAAGGCGCCTTTTAAACGCCAACCATCNTTGCACAGAGCGGCTAACGTTGCCTACCAGGACTGACAGCTTGTTGACTTTGATGGCAGATGTCGCTCTAGAGGCTTACATAGTTAAGGATGGCGCGGTCTGTTGCATGCGTCGGCACATTCGCCTTTGTATACTCGATTCAGATAGTTCCACGCTAGCTGCGTCAACCATAGCCGNCGACCCAANGAGCTAAAATCAGGGTAAATCCATGGAATGTCCTAAATGCCACGCCAGCATGGATGCAGTGACCTACGGTCGTAACTTGACGATTGACCGTTGCACGAACTGCAAAGGAATATGGTTTGATCGCGGCGAGGCAAAANANCTGAAGGGCAAATGGTTGTCAGAATNTGTCGACGTCGGCGACACCGAGATNGGCAAAGAATTCAACAAGGTTGACGACGTAGCCTGCCCGATCTGTGGCGAAATGATGGAAAAGGTCTCGGATCCCACGCAACCACACATCTGGTACGAACGTTGCTCAAATCACGGCTTGTTCTTTGATGCTGGCGAGTTCACTGACTACAAGTACGAGACGCTCCTGGACAAATTCCGCGACCTGATCACNGGCAAACGACCGGAATAGNAAACTGGTGCAAATNANGTCCTGTGGCGTACCTGACTCCAAGCCCCCGTGTGGACCAGCGACGGTTCGCTAAGGCCATTCCTCAGAGGAACTGNTTGATCTCGTACATCGTTCTGGTTGCAGCCTCGCGTACCAGGCTCGAAGGGGCCGCGCCTGCCGCAAANGCCGGGTATGTGACGCCGCGGGACGAGTTGATGATGAGTGGACCACCCTTCCCCGCCTCCATCATGGCGCGGACGTCAGCATGCTGCGCCCCGACTCCGGCGAGCAGCAAACCCATGCTGCCCACAATCTCGCGCACCCTGCGCAGTTCCGCAGGGCGCGTAGCGCCAACAAGCAGCATGACGTTGCCGTGGGTGTTCCACTCGGTACTGGCGAGCCTTGCTACGTGCTCATANAGTTTGTCCCCACCCTGCAATTCGAGATCCTGCAGGTCNGCGCCGCCTGGATTGGACGTGCGGCACAAGATGACAACGCCGCGATCTNTGCGTTTTAAGAAAGACTCAAGCGCGTCAGTTCCCAGGTACGGGTTCACGGTGGCAGCATCGGCTCCATAGCGGTCGAATGCCTCTACCGCGTAGAAGTCAGCCGTTGAACCAATGTCCGACCGTTTGACGTCCAATAACACAGGTAGGCCCGCCGCGTGGGCATACTCAATNGTGGATTCAAGGGCCCTTTCTGCCCCGCGTGCCGCGTAGTGTGCAAACTGAGGCTTAACACAGCAGGCAAGATCTCTGGTTGCATCGATGACCAGCCTGTTGAAGGCGATAATCCCGTCAACATCGTCGGCAAATCCAGGTGGAAACCGCGACGGGTCCGGGTCGAGGCCTACGCAGAGCATGGATCCTGTCTCGCGCTGGCGCGCCACCACGGCATCAAGAAACGTCAAACCCGCTCCTTACCAAGTCGGAATTGTTTGTTCATGTAGGTCATTATAATGTGAGACGTGAACCAAGGTGCTGGCGCCTTAATCTGCCACGCGAAATCAGACGAAGCCNCCTAACTATTTATTTTGTAATATATTTTTCATCATTCTTTGAGAAATTAGCATGGCGCTCGACTCGATTAGGTATAGAAAAGCAAGGCGCTCGATCATTACCACGTAACTCCTGAAATCAAAGAACATCTATGTCAACGACGCGTCGCGCCGTCGCAAGCAATGTCCAGCGAGTCGTGTNNTGACNGATGAACATAAACGCGGGCAGGATTATCGGCGCTCNNGCTTGGACCGATTGTTNGTTCATATCGTGAACNGCGACGAAANCCTTAACCTGGTCGGTNCTACGGTTTCGTGCANTAAGGATGATGTGTCAGNCAATGGCCTCANGGNCAGCGCAGACAANTTCATTNTCCAATGCTGCGAACTGAACTTTGGGTGGACATTCGCTCGCGGTCAGAGAAGATTTTCCTGACGGTCTATGTGCGCTTGTCTCGTCAGACTACAGATAGGGCGAGTGTCATTTTGGCATCGAGCTACAGGGCGGGTTTTGCAATCAATATCACCGAATGGCGGGCCAACAACGGCTCAATCCATCAGAGTTTCTTCAGCCGGGGACCCTCACGCGTGTCCTCGACTGACCAACCCGCCGCCGCGATAGCATCGCGCAGTTCATCAGCCCTTNCCCAGTCTTTGGCTTCACGTGCCTGCTGGCGTGCAGCAGCCATCTCCTGAAGCTCCGCTGGCACGTCGCTTACGTCCGGCTTCCAGTTCAACAGATCAAGCCCAAACACTTTGTCAAAGTTCGCTACGGTTGCCTTCCGTACCGCGTCAGGCAGTTCCGCTCGGGATAAGTCCCAGGTCAGGGCCAGCGCTCGAGGTAGGTTCAGGTCGTTCTGTACGTACTCCAGAAACCGCGCCGCAAAATCAGCGTCCGGGTCAGCGTCGCCGACATCGCCCCAGTCCCAGAACATCTGCCGGAGCCGCCCCAGCGCCGTCGCAGCGGATGCAAGGGACTCCCAGCTGAACATAAGTTTGTGGCGGTAATGAGCCGTTAGGCAGAAATATCGGTAAACCAATGGGTCGTAACCACCCTCAACAAGACTCGTTAGGCGCAGGAAATCGCCGCTAGACTTGGCCATCTTCTGGCCATCNACCTGCAGGAAATAGCCATGCATCCAGAAGTTTGCCAGGCGCGTACCGCGACTCGCCTCCGTCTGTGCAATCTCGTTGGTGTGGTGGATCGGAATGTGATCTTCGCCACCACAATGAATGTCAAAGTAGTCCCCAAGGTACTTGGCCGACATGGCCGAGCACTCGATGTGCCAGCCCGGAAACCCCGTCCCCCAAGGGCTCTCCCACTCCATCTGGCGCTGCTCGTCTTCCGGTGAGAATTTCCACAACGCAAAGTCCGTCACGGCTCGACGTTCACCCCGCTCAACGCGCTTGCCTGCCTGCAGGCCTTCAATATCCAGGCGCGCGAGGTGCCCGTAGCTGTGAAGGCGGGTCGAGTCGAAATAGATTCCGTCCGAGGTGCGGTACGTAAACCCCTTGGCTTCGAGGTCACGAACGAACTCAATCTGCTCCTCAATGTGATCGGTAGCCTTGCACCAAGTTTTGGGATAAATGACGTTGAGGGCAGTAAGATCTTCCCGGAACGACTCGGTATAACGCTCGGCAATCGCCCAGGCATCGATACCCTCGCGTCTGGTGGCCTCCTCCATCTTGTCAGCCCCTGTGTCAGCGTCGGACGTCAGGTGACCGACGTCTGTCAGGTTCATGACGTGGTTGACTTCGTACCCCGACACCTCAAGACCGCGGCGCAGCCAGTCGACAAAGAGATAGGTCCGCAGATTGCCGATATGTGCGTAGTGATAGACCGTTGGCCCACACGCATAGAGGCCAACTGGACTTCCCGGCTCAAGTGGCTCAAACGGCCGGATCTCCCGCGTGTACGTGTCGAATAGTCTCAGGGCCATGATTTTCTGCTGGCTTTGATATTTCCCTAAAGCCATGAATTTCAGGCTTTTTTCCTTTCCAACACAACCCGGGCGGGCCATGCGTGGGCAAGCTTAGCGGGTCAGCCAGGCCTCAACAAGCAGCAGCAAAGGCCGCGCATCACAGGCTTGGTCAGGTCTTCACACGCCTAAGGCTCGCTCAGCGAGCACGCGTTCAACCGTATCGACAATCGCCTGGGTCTGCTGGTCCACCTCGACGTTGACTTCATCCCCCTCCCTCAGATTGGCGAAATTGGTGCGTCGCAGGGTCTCCGGGATCAAATTGACACTGAATGTGGTGCCGTCGCGGTCGAGATCCGCCACGGTCAGGCTCGCTCCGTTCAACGCCAGAAACCCCTTGTCGAACACGTATTTCAACCAATCGGCTTCGCCGCGAAAGGTGAGGCGCCGATTATTTTCGCTAGTGCTTACGGAGATGATCGGTGCAGTTGCAACGATGTGTCCGGCGAGAACATGCCCGCCCACCTCGACACCTGCCTTCGCTGAGCGCTCGATGTTCACGAGGGTTCCGGCTGCGACGCCACTTAGGTTGGTGATCCGTAACGTTTCCGCAATGGCTTCAAAGGTTACCCGGGCGCCTTCCATCGCCGTAACAGTCAAACAAACGCCGTTCAGGCCAACACTTGCACCGAGTTCTAGGCCTTGAAGAAGCTCGTCGAGAAAATCGAGATGGAAACGCTTAAGGCCTGCCAACTCCTCTACGTCAGTTACGGGAAGCAGCGCCTGAACAATGCCTGTGTACATATACTCTCTCTGGTGCCTGCTTCAGCCGACGGTTATGTTCAGTCCCGCAAGACCGTCTATGGACGCTTGAATTTTGTCGCCTTGTAACACCGGGCCCACGCCTGCCGGCGTGCCCGTATAGATGAGGTCTCCGGGTGCCAGTGTGAACAAATTCGAGAGCCGCGAGATGATCTCAGGTATTTTCCAGATCATCTGGTTGAGGTCACCATCCTGTCGTACATCACCATTGACGGTCAGCCGAATCGAACCCGCACCGAGTGCCCCAGGGTCAGCAATCGGGACGAGGTCAGAACACGGCGCACCATTGTCAAAGCCCTTGCCCGAGTCCCACGGGCGCCCTGCCTTCTTGGCCTCTCCCTGCAGATCCCGACGGGTCATATCAATCCCCACGCCAGCGGCCACAATACAGCTCTCGGCGTCCGCGAGTGTGATATTGCTCCCTCCCTGGCCTAACGCCAGAACCAACTCGACTTCGTGCTGCACGTCTTTCGACATCGATGGGTATGGAAAAATGTTGCCGGACTCGAGGACGGTATCGGCCGGTTTCATGAAAAAAAACGGCGGTTCCGCATCAGGGTCATGCCCCATTTCGACTGCGTGGTCAGCGTAGTTGCGCCCCACACAGTAGATCCGGTGCAGCGGGAAGCGATCATCGCTACCACTGATGGGTAAGGAAGGAACCGATGGGGGGTCAATGAGGTAGGACATGGCGGAATAGCTATTTGCGAAGACTCGAAGTCTACGCCAAGCGTGATCATGATTCATAGAGTCATGATTATCATAATTAATTAGGCACTTATAAAGTATTATTAATCCATTATGTAAAGGTAAGGACTGATTGTTTCGACAGTTGTAGGCAGGTCAAACTCAAATGCCTGGTCACCGAGTCAGGCGGTCACGCTAATGTGTCGTAAGCTGTATAAATAACTGTTATTTATCAGTAATCTAAATGCCATTTGTGAGACAGCACCTTATTATGTCAATCGATCTGCGCAGCGACACAGTGACTCTGCCGACCCCCGCAATGCGTGTGGCCATGCACGCCGCGGACCTCGGGGATGACGTCTACGGGGAGGACCCGACGGTGAATGCGCTGGAAGCCGAGACCGCAAAAGTATTGGGTAAGGAGGCCGGGCTGTTTGTAGCGAGTGGCACCCAGAGCAATCTGCTGGCATTACTCTCGCACTGTGACCGAGGCGATGAATACATCGCAGGGCAGCATGCGCATACCTATAAGTTTGAAGGTGGTGGAGCGGCTGTGCTGGGCGGTATCCAGCCCCAGCCACTGCCCTTCAACGATGCCGGCGAGCTTGATCTGAACGAGGTAAGGGACACGATCAAGCCGGACGATTTCCATTTTGCGAGGACCCGCCTTATCTGCCTCGAAAACACGATGTCGGGTAAACCACTGACTCTGTCGTACCTGAACGCGTTTGCTGCCCTTCGCGCAGAAACCGGACTTGCGGGTCACCTCGACGGCGCACGACTCTTTAACGCGGCCGTGGCGACTGGTGAAATGCCCACTACGCTGGCAGAGCCATTCGACACCGTTTCGGTCTGTTTTTCCAAAGGTCTTGGCGCACCCGCTGGATCAGTGCTCGTCGGCACTGCCGAACAACTAGGCCGTGCACGCCGCTGGCGCAAGATGCTGGGCGGCGGCATGCGTCAGGCAGGTGTGCTCGCGGCGGCTGCGCGTCACGCGCTGGTGCATCATGTCGCGCGCCTCGCTGACGACCACGCCAACGCGACACGGCTCGCCGAGGGCCTCAGCGAACTCGGGGCCCGACTCTCCTCTCCGGTTCAAACCAACATGGTGCTGTTGGACCTACCCGCAGCACGGATGTTTGCGCTTGTCGAACATGCCGCTAAAGCCAATATNCGCGTGTCGTCTCCCAGGCTCGTGACCCACCTTGATGTNAGCCGGGAGGATGTAGAAGTGGTGCTAGACGTGTTTGCGCGGTTTGCCTGGTGATTGCTGCTACTANCCGAGCAGACCCGCAACTGCCCCGGTCANGCACGTNGCAACCGTACCGGAGAACAGGGACTTCGGCGCGAGCCGGACAATCTCGCCGCGACGTTCAGGGCACATGGCGGCAAGTCCTCCTATCATTATCCCGAGCGAGCCGAAGTTCGCAAACCCGCAGACTGCATAGGTGAGTATCAGCCTGGTCTCGGCGCTGAGCTGGGTTAATTCGNTCAACTTCAGAAATGCCAGCAGTTCATTTAGGACGATTTTTGTTCCCATGATTGCGCCCGCGTCAAAACACTCGCTCCAGGGGACCCCCATCAGCCATGCAATCGGGGCAAATAGCCACCCCATGACCCGATCCAGCGCCAGTGGTGCCCCGGCAACGTCTGGCAGCAGCCCCATGACGCNATCAGCAAGGGCGACCAGCGCGACCAGCACGATAAGCATCGCGCCGACATTGACCATCAGCCGAATGCCATCGGCAGTTGCCGAGGTGATGNCATCCATTACGCCGTCATAGGAGACGGCATCGGATCCGAGTATGGCCTCAGTGCTGTGCTCGCCTGGGATGAGGATCGCGGCAATCATNAGCGCTGCNGGCGCACTGATAACCGANGCGGTCAGGATGTGCCCGAGCGGGTTCTCGATGTAGCCGGTGAGGAAGATCGAATACAGCACCATGACCGAACCCGCTACNGTCGCCATGCCGCACGTCATCAGCATNAATANCTCCGCTCGNGCCAGACGCCTGATGTAGGGNCGAATAAGCAACGGCGCCTCGACCATGCCGAGGAATATGTTCGCAGCGGTGCCCACGCCCACTGCTCCACCGACGCNCAACGTCCGCTCCAGCACCAGCGCNAAGACGCGAATGACCCAAGGCAAGATCCTCAGATGCCAGAGCAGCGCCGAGAGCACGGTGAAGAACAGAATTAGAGGCAGAACACGAAACGCCATGACATAGGTGGATGCGGGGTCNGCAACCGTATAGGGGTACGGNGTATCCCCAGGGCCTGCGCCGAGGTANCCAAATACAAATGCGGTGCCCGCTTCGGTNGCCGTGGCAAGCGCGTTGACGCCCGAATTCAATGCGGCAAGCGCCGACTGAAGAGCGGGCACATTGAACAATAGGAACGCTACCGCAAACTGCAGGCCCAGCCCCGCGGCGATGAGCTGCCAGGTGACCCGCTCGCGTTGTTCCGATAGTACCCAGCAGACACTGAGAAAAACTACAATGCCGAAGGTGGCCTGGAGCGTAGTGAGCAAGGACGTTTCCACACGATAGGGTGTAAGAATGGTGCAGCAATTATTAGAGGGATAGCAAATGAGCGCGGCGGTTTTAGTCTGCGGCAGCATTGCTGAAGACATCATCGGGCAGTCTGGCCCAACGGACCCGGCGCATCCGGCGACGCCGCTGACCTCACTGAACCGGCGCTGGGGCGGATGTGCGCTGAACGTCGCATATGGACTTGGCCAGCTCGGTATCGAGGTGATACCNNTCGCGACAGTCGGCGGGGACTATGCNGAGAGTCTGCAGCCGTATTTGGTGGAGANGGGAATCGCCCGTACAGGAATACGCGTTGATCCTGATCATACCGGCCAGGCAACCGCACTGCTGATCGNGCAGCAAGCAAGNCCCCAGCTAACGTTCTTCCACGCGGGCCCGTCGGATTCGGCAGAGCATGCGCGAATTGGTCAATTGGACGACATCAGCGCAGTTCAATGGGTGCACGTCGCTCCACTAGCACCCACCACCGTCCTCACCCACCTGCAGGATGCCAAACGCCTGGGGCTTGCGACGTTGTTTGATCCGGGTCAGTGTCTTACGCGGTTCTCCACTGCCGAACTGAAACAAGCCCTGTCGCTCTCGGATCGACTCNCTCTCAACNTAGATGAGTGGTCATTGCTGCAAACGCGGCTNAATCTCACGCCAGAGGCACTCTGCAGGCAGCTCAGCGTCATCATCATCACTGCAGGTCCTCTTGCCGTGCGGCTCTACGAGAACTCGACAGTCCAGAAGATTGAGCCACTNAAGGTCACAGAGCACGATGCGACAGGATGTGGTGACGCATTTCGTGCCGGGTACCTGTACGGTCTAACTAGGGGTCAATGTGAACGCCACGCTGTCGAATTCGGATGCTGCGCGGGCGCTATGTGCCTGCAGGAGACCGGAGGCCACGCTTACAGTCTGTCGGCGGCGCAGCTTGAGTCGCTGCACCTTCGGCACTACGCCACCACGGGCAAACCATGAGTCGCTCCGCTATTTGCTTCTAGCAACCAGCAGTCTGTTCCTCATCTGTTGAGCGCCAGTCTTCATGACGCTGATCAACATGATTGAGATTCCCGATGAGTAACCCTATGCCACTACAACAAGCCCGCGTCGTCACCTGAAACTGGTCTTGCAGCTACAGGACATGGCTTTCAGCGCTATGGGCCTTGCTGCACTAGGGCACCCCATGCAGGCAATTCACTCTGGCGTCCGCTCACAACCACTCCCCACATTCTCACCATGACCTGGATGGTATGGCAGTAAATTACTACTGCAATCCTAGGGAAGTTCGATCTAGGACAGTTCTGCTCGACCTCGCTCTGTTGGTTTGGCCGATGTTTTACATGCCTTGGTTCTGTCGGGAAACTGACTCTGCCCACGCACGGGCCTTCTCCGCTGCTGTAGCATTATCTACAGGACGGGAGAACGCCAAATGACCGAGATCGAAGAACAGCATTTATTGGAGCTGCGCCGCATGATCCAGGACGCCCGGCGGGTTGTGGTTTTTACCGGTGCGGGTATCAGCACGGAATCAGGCATCCCAGACTTCAGGGGGCCGAATGGCATCTGGAAGACGCAGAAACCCATCGATTTTGGCGATTTCATCGGCAGCGAGGAGGTTCGCAGGCGATCCTGGCGTAGCAGGTTCAGTGGCGAGAACGTAATGGCCAGCGCGCAGCCAAACGCGGGCCACCTGACAGTCGCAAGGCTTGTGGATCTTGGTAAGGTCACCCATGTCATTACCCAGAATGTGGATGGGTTGCACCAGAAGAGCGGCGTTCCTGACGAGCAGGTCATCGAACTGCACGGCAACGCCTCGTATGCACACTGTCTTGACTGCGGCAAGCGCTACGGATTTGCCGCGTTGCGTGCGAACTTTCTGCCTGACGAAAACGTCCCGGTATGTGATGAATGCGGCGGAATCATCAAAACCGCAACCATCTCTTTTGGGCAGGCAATGCCGGCAGACGAGGTCCAGCGAGCGGAACAGGCAACACTCGCTTGCGACCTGTTCATAGTGCTCGGATCCTCGCTTATGGTGTACCCGGCCGCGGCATTGCCTCGAGTAGCCAAACAGTCCGGTGCGAGACTAGTCATCATCAATAATCAGCCCACGGACATTGACGGCTTCTGCGATTTAACCCTTTCATCAAACATCGGACCAACATTATCAGCTGTGCTTGATTGAAGCCACGGCAGGATCAGGCACCGGGAAGCAGTTCTGTAACCATCTTCCGCAGGTTGCGTATATCGATTGGCTTCTTTAGGAAATGGCGTATCCGCAACGACCCATCGGACTGAGCGGCAATGGTCGCCGGGTCTGCCGAGCAGAGAATCACAGGCAGATCTTCCCGCTCAGCAGATAGCTCTGTTGCCAAACCGATCCCTCCAATGTCAGGCATCAGGTGGTCTACTAGGGCAAGATCGATTCGAAGCGGATTCGCCCTGTAGAACTGAAGTGCATGCGCGCCACTGGCAAAAGCCGACACCTCATAACGGTCACCGAGGAATTCCTGCAAATATTCCAGGATTGCGGGCTCATCGTCGACAACCAATATGTGCGGACGTTGGGCCACTGTAGCTGCCGGTTTTGCAGGCGGCGGACGCCGATTGGAGTTGATCAGCGCATCGGTGCGGTCAAGCCCAAGCCGGATTTCGCTGAGCCAAGCGCGCAACGCCTCAAGCGTTTCTCCTCCCATCCATACGCGTCCGTCCAGCATGCTGTCGACGAGATCGACATATCCAGTCGTAGTAGCCAAGCAGTCATTTAGATCGTGCACAAACTGCCGGTCAGGTGCTGCCTGGCTGAGCAACTGGGCACTTAGGGCTTGATGCTCAGAGCGATCGTCTAGCCAGAGCAAACCGCGCTGATGCTCCCGGTCCAAGGTGAACCGCAGGTACTTGGTGCGCCCGCCGGTCAAGCGAACCTGCAGAGTGTCGGTGGTCGAAGGCTCACTTGTCAGAAAACGGCGCCAGAGAAGTTCCCAGCCATCAATGGAGTCTGGGTGGATGAAGTCGGCAAGTTTGCACCCCGCAAGCTCCGATTCCCCCAGGAGTACATGTGCGAGTCGATTCCCGNTGACGATGGTGCCATCTTCGGCCACCTCCGCAAAACCTACCGGCGCACGCGAGAGACTCGCATCGAGGTTGTTCCCCGGCTCAGCTTGCACAGGCAAGATCCGTATTGACGAGCTGCCGTAATGCGGGCGCGGTGATCGGTTTGTCCAAGTAGCCCACAGCTCCAAGCTCTAGCCCTGCCCGACTACCCAGAAAAAGCGAATAATCGGCACACATAATCTCGGGCAGGCCCGATCTGAGCTCATGCATGCTGCTCATTAAGACATCGATNGACATGCCCGGCATGGACTGGTCCGGCATCTCNATCCGCGCNACCTCNTCGGGCGCAATGACGCCATACNAGTACTGATCCAGCAAGCTCCGCGGGTAGCTGAGAAACGCCAGCCTGTCGCGAAAGTTTCGTGTAAACGNAAGGTTATTGACCGGGCCGAACCAATTCACCAGCACTTTGGGGGGTTCGCTCTGAATATACGCAACGCTTGCGGCAACAACACGAGCGCGGGTACGCCGACAGATGCGGCACTAAACAGTGACCAGAATGTCTCCATNGAGTCTTATCATATCTGCTCCGGTNGCTAAATNTTCGNGCGTGTTTATTTGGTTTATNCANTAGAACGGGAACNACCTAACTTTGGCCAGCTCTTGCTGGNGCAGNAATACCCATACNGCCTAANATAGGTCCTCAAAGAGGCCACGAAGCCTGACCACGTTGATAGAGCTGCTGAGTTACGCGATATGGATGCACCAAGGCCTTCCAAGCTTGCTGATCCAGCGTCACTGGCAACTACTTAACATTGTGGTTGAATCCACTAAGCAGCACTAGTTGGCNAACTTGAGTTTCACGCCTGCGCACCGTCGCGGATATTCGGATTGTTCCCAGNCGCGCACTCAGTTGGCTGACCTCAGCACCTTGCCAACCATCCGCTCGAGATCATTTAATGAGTTACAGACCTCCGCGATGTGACAACTCGGTAGGTATGNGGCCATTTCAGCATCACCCTCGCGCCAGCGGTCACGTGACTCTGGATTCAGCCANATCACCTGCCTCGACCGGCGCGAAAGGTCCTTTAGGACATCCGCACCGGTCGCAAAATAGTTATTCCTGCTGTCTCCCAGAATAATTAGTGTCGAGCGGGAATCGATGTCCGCCCAGGCNAGGTCCCGGAATGTCTGTAGGGCCNTACCATAGTCCGTCGANCCNTTACCATAGTCTTCCAGGNTCATCTCAATGGCGTCCTCGAGCGGATAATCGGTGAAGAATGGTGTGACTTCTCCCAACTGGTTTGAAAACGCAAATGCGCGTATCAGCGGCAGAACTTCNCCCAGGCTGTATAGNAAGGTCAGCAGGAACCTCGATACCGTGCGGACGCTGCCTGAGACGTCNCACAGCACAAACACCTTTGGTGGCTGCACTTTGATCTGTTTCCACTGCAGATCAAAAAGCGCGCCATCGTACTGCAGGTTTCTGCGCAACGTGCGGCGGACATCGAGATGCCCCTTGTTGAAAAGCCGACGCTTACGCGCATGCCGCTTCGCGAGCTGATGGGCCAGTTTGCGCACAGCCTCACGAATGTGCTCGAAATAGTACGGCTGCATGTTGGTCAGTTGCGTGCCCGTGACCGCATCNCGCAGGAAACGATCTCCAGTGCCGTCGACTAGCAGAAGNTATTGCTCGTCNACAAAATTCCGGACCTGCTCCCCTAACCACCTCCGCGCCTCGCTCAGCAGCACAGCGGTACGTTGCGCGCGCTCATCTTCGCTGTCTTTTANCGCGAGGATCACATGCTNGAGATCTGCAACANNCATGTGNTGCTCTATGCGGTGCGCATAAAGCGACCGCTCGCGGAGCGTGCGGATGCGCTCNAGATGAACCTCCGATGCCGCGCGCTGCATTGCAATACGGACATCATCGTCAGTACCTTGCAGGAGCAGTTGACCTAATGCTGACTCACGCCTGGCAAGCCCGCCTGTGTGGCTACGCCGCTGCTCGGGCCGGAATTGCACCTGTGCGTCGCCCGGCGCAGATGCGTCGTTACCATTCGCCTCTTCAGCAAGCGCACGAGCCTTCTCACGAAAGGTGGTTTCAGTGTTTTCGCGCCNTTNGGAGCCAAAGAACCGATCGAAACACACATCNAACGCGGCCTTCTCGGCAGGGCTCTTGGCTAGNGCCAGNGCCAGTGTGTCGCGGAACAAACGTGGATCGTCAAACCCCACAATCTCCAACGCTGCCAATGCGTCCAGAGTTTCGGCCGGAGATACCTCTAGTTCCGCCCGCCGCAGGGCCGAGACAAACCCGCCCACCACTGCCTCAGGCGTTTGTTGCGAAAAATTCATGAGCCATTCTAACGCACGCTTATCTCTGGGACCGTTAGCGGGTCAGGTTCTGCTACTATCCGCGCCGTTTTGATTCGCACATTCCTCCGCAATCTGACCTTCCAGGTTCTGCTCGCCGCCGCGGCAGGGGCAGGTCTTGCTGTAGTGCTTGGAGAGGGNGCACAACAGTTTGCTGCCCTCGCAACNCTCGTAAAGCTCACGTTCCTCGATGCGCTCAGAATGCTGATCGCGCCGTTNATTTTCTTNTCACTGATTGGCGGGATCGCGGCCATAGGTAATGTTGTGCGGCTGAAGACGCTTGGTGGCGCGACGATGGCGTATTACCTGGGCACAACAGCCATTGCGGCAGTGCTGGGTCTAATCGGTGTGTTCCTCATCCATCCCTGGACCCGATACCCACCACATTCGGAGCCGATTGCGACAAGCATTTCGATGCTCGACCCGGGCAACGGTTCGATCATAATGATTATCCAGGGCCTGCTGCAGAGCGCGTTTACTAACCCTTTCAGCGCTTTGGTCGAGCTAAACGTGCTGGGCATTGTCACAAATGCGTTTCTGATCGGCATCGCCATCGCTGTCGTTCTGCCTGCAGACAACATGCTGAGCCGTGGGGTTGACCAGGTCAATAAGGTCCTAGCGAGGGTGCTTGGTTGGATCATATTGCTTCTACCTATCGGCATCTTTGCAATTCTGTTCGATTTCACGCGNAAGATGACACTTGGCGATGGGCACGCTGGGCACCTGTTGGCCCAACTGGGCTCGTTCGCGGGGCTGGTCGTTACGCTTACGCTTGTACATGGCTTGATCGTCCTTCCCGTGCTGGCGCGGCTAGTTGGAGGCGTATCAGTCCGAGACTATTTCACCAATCTCGCGCGCCCGGTTTTAGTGGCTCTTAGCACATCTTCTTCGCTTGCTACGTTGCCCGTGACCATGCGCGCAGCCGAGGCTCAGGGCATCAAACCTTCGGTTGCCAGTTTCGTACTGCCNCTCGGTGCGACCATGAACATGGACGGCACTGCACTGTTTGAAGCGGTAGGTGCGGTTTTCCTCGCCTACCTTTTTGGTATCGAACTGCANCCCATTACCGTGNTTGTGATCTTTTTGATGGCNATGGTTGCCTCAATCGGGGCTCCGGGCATGCCGAGCGCCAGCATGGCAGGCATGCAGATGGTGTTGCTGGCTGTTGGGATCCCACTAGAGGGGATTGCGATCCTGCTGATCGTGGAGCGCCCACTCGATACGATCCGGACCGCACTCAATGTACAGGGAGACCTGACCGGCGCGGCCGTCGTAAGCCGGTTCTTCGGCTCAGACGCCGAGCCCGGGCGGTAGTTCCCCACCCTGAAGGATCAGGCGAGCAAAGTACTGAAGGAATTCCTTGTGGCGCTGAGTGATCGAGAGCCGCAGCAGCGAGCGCTCCCCCTCATCGCTCATGAGAAACGCGTAGCAGGCCCGCACATCGTGCCCTGCGCCCACAACCCGGCCCAACTCCTCACCAAGAAAGTCGTGCAGGATCGGCAAATCCTCTTGCTCAATTCCCGACTTGCCGGGATCAAGTGCGGCGTTGCCCCAAACAGTGGCGATGTANACTTGAAACAGCTCTTTGTCGATGAAGTCATCGGCAATCCGGCACTGTTCAAGAATCTCGTCAACAGCAGGTTTGAAGCGCTGCCGAGTTTCAGGGAGATCCACAAGACTCCTCGTTGATCAGGTGTGTTATTCGAGCCTACCAGTGAACTGACTACTTGTTTGAGGTCTTTCATCCGGAAGTGTTTGTACAGACAAACGTCCGCCAGCGCCTACATCTCAGCAAATTTATAGTCCGCGTAGCCCTAGATTGCTGGAATCTTGCTGTTTCTTGGATATTCTCGCAGTGCCTGAATCACTTCAACAGCACTGATTGGAGGGCTCAACAGATCGACAAGCACCAGTGGCGTTGCTTCGCAATTTCNATAGTAAACCTTGAGCCCCTTTGCGCCGTCTGCAGCGGACACAGCCCTCGTAAACAAGCACCTTGAGNACAGTCTCAGTCATCGTCTTTGACAAGTATCTTATTCATGACCTGGCCCCTGGGCACAAAGTTGGCGGGACGTTCGCAAAGTTCATGCGCTGACGGAAGCGCGGCGCGACCGGCGGAAGCAAATCCCGGCCACCTCATCGTAGCTCTCCACGAAATGCGCCTCCATCCCCGTCCGTAGTTTTTCCGGCAGTTCTTCAAACTCGGGCTGGTTGGCAGCGGGAAGAATAATCTTGCGTATACCAGCGCGCTTGGCTGCAACCAGCTTTTCGCGCACGCCACCGATCGGCAGCACGCGCCCCGTTAGAGTCAACTCTCCGGTCATCGCGACGCGTCCGTCAATCGGTTCGTTACGTGCAAGTGANAGCAGGGCGGTAGCCATNGTGATCCCTGCCGAGGGCCCGTCTTTGGGTGTGGCCCCTTCAGGCACATGGAGGTGGATNGGCGAGTTGTCAAAGAATGCCGGATCACCCCCTAGCGCCGCNAGCTGGCTGGAGACGTAGCTGTAGGCAATATGCGCAGACTCCTGCATTACGTCACCAAGCTGCCCGGTGGTGCGCAGCGAACGCCCCTCGAAAGCCANTCGAGTCGCCTCGANNGCAAGCGTTGTTCCNCCCATTGCNGTGTAGGCGAGCCCGTTAACAATCCCGATTCCCCGNTGCGGGCGACCGGGNTTGAACAGCGGTGCCCCAAGCAACTCGNNTATGTCTGCCTGNTTAACGTTGAGTTNTGCCCTGGGTTTGTTGAGCAAGGTCAAGATAGACTTGCGNACGATGCGCCCCAGGTNTTTGTCGAGCGACCTGACGCCCGCTTCGCGCGCGTAACCGTCAATCACGGCCCTTAATGCGCCGGCGGTCACCTTGAGCTGGCGTGGGTCGAGCCCGACACGTTCAAGCTGGCGTGGCCATAAATGGTTGCGGGCGATGGCCAGCTTCTCATCGGTCAGATAACCGGCCAGCCGGATGGTCTCCATACGATCGAGTAATGGCGAAGGGATCGTATCAACCTGGTTAGCGGTACAGACGAAGAGCACCTTCGAGAGATCCACTCTTAGGTCTAGATAGTGGTCCAGAAACTCACTATTCTGTTCAGGNTCCAGTACNTCCAGCAAGGCAGACGCCGGATCGCCCTGATAAGACGCTCCGATCTTGTCAATCTCGTCAAGCATGATGACAGGATTTGCGGTGCCAANCTCCTTCAATGCCTGGATCAGCTTGCCCGGCATTGCACCAACATAGGTGCGACGATGGCCCTTGATCTCGGCCTCATCGCGCATGCCGCCCAGGCTGAAGCGGTAGAACCTTCGTCCGAGGGCTCGCGCGACCGACTTCCCTATTGAGGTCTTACCAACCCCGGGTGGTCCAACGAGCAGCAGAATGCTGCCCGCGATCTCACCCCGCCAAGCGCCGGCGGCAAGAAACTCAACAATCCGGTCCTTAACATCGTGCAAACCTTCGTNGTCTGCCTGTAGGACCGCACCCGCGTGCACCAAGTCGAGATTATCAGGCGAGGTCAGACCCCAGGGTAAGCTGGTCATCCAGTCGAGGTAGTTTCGCGTCACACCATACTCTGCAGACGTTGGTTCAAGCACNTGCAGCTTGTCGAGTTCTTCATCCAACCTCTGCCGCGCGGCCTCGGNCAGAGTCAAATCCTTGACGCGTTCCGTGAATTTGTCAGCGTCTGCTTCCCGATCATCCTTCGAGATGCCAAGTTCTTGCTGAATCACTTTCAGTTGCTCGCGCAGAAAGAACTCACGCTGCTGATCTCCAACTTGCTCCTGCATCTGCTCCGTGATTCGAGCCTGCAGTCGCGCGACCTCCAGTTCCTTGCCGATGATCAGCAGAACCTTTTCCATCCGTGCCAACAGGTCAATTGTCTCGAGCACATCCTGAAGCTCTTCGGCATCAGCAGAGGTTATGGCGGCAGCAAAGTCGGTCAATGGNCCTGGTTCGTTCGGGTTGAAGTAGTTGAGGTACTGTTTAAGTTCCTCGTTATAAAGCGGGTTGAGCTGCATCAACTCCTTAATGATNTTGATGATCGACGCTGCATAAGCGCGAACCTGGCTTTCCTGTCGGATCACCGGAGCCTTGAAGTAGGCCACCCGGACAATGTATGGNGGCTTACGTTTGACCCACTCAACGATCCGAAANCGCCTCAAGCCCTGGGCAATGAACTGCACCTTGCCATCAGTTTCCTGGACTCGGTGCACNCGAGCTACGCAGCCCACTTCGCAGATCGCATCAGGCAGCGGTTCACTNGTGTCAGGTCCCCGTGCGTANGCAAGCGCGACAAGCTTGTGGGCACTTTCTCCCACCACCTTGACACCCTCACCCCAGGGGTCCTTGTCCACCACCACCGGCTGCACCAATATGGGGAAGTAGGGTCTGGACGATAGCGGCACTAACTGTAACGTGTCAGGTAGAACATCCTCCGGGCGAGCAAGACCCTGACCCGCGTCAGTTGCGCCGCCGGCATTCGCACCCTTCGGGATGAATTCGCTTCCGTTTTCTGAAGACACGACAACTCCTNGCTGCACCACAGCCATGTCCCGTCAGGTGGGGTCCTTTCTTTCCANTTCAAGTGCGCGGGCTAGATAAGTGATCAAACCACTGTCTGCTTGTGGCATTGCTGCCAGAGCAGACCTGCGATGATCAGCCCTAANCCAGCCCAGGTCGTAACGTNGATGGATTCCTCAAGGATGAACGCAATGAGCTGCAGCGATACGAACGGNGAGAGAAAAATCAGATTTGCTACCAAACTGCTGTTCGGGGCGAGTCTCANCGCCGTCGACCAGGCTAGAAATGCAAGNCCCATCTCAAACAGGCCAATGTACACTGCCCCTACGACGCCGGCCGGCGTCAGCAAAAAGGCGCCAGGTACCAGGGCGCACCACAAAGTTAGGGGCGGTAGAACAACCCAGAAATTAAGGCACATGCCCACAGTGGGACTGCGGGTGTCGCACATGTCGAGCAGCCAGTACACAGCCCAGATCACCGTAGATGCAAGTGCGAGCCCAAACCCTGCAGCATCTGCAAAAGCAGCGTCGTTCANGGAGCCCTGGGTAGCGATAACCAACACACCCAAGTAGCAGACAGCCGCCGCACCATAGTCGTGTCGGGTAATCCTCTGGCGCAGTACTATCGCAGCGAGAATCGTGAGCACAATTGCCCAGGTATAATTAATCGGCTGCGCAATCTGCGCAGGTAGACGGGCATATGCCCCAAGCACCATCGGGTAGTAGATGGCCGGGTTTAAAGCACCTCGGATCAAAGTTCCGCGCCAGTGCCTGCGCAAAGTTGGGATTAGATGCGCAAGATCACCAGCGAGAGAGACGGCCAATGTGAGCACCAACGCCGAACTCAGTGTGGCAATCAGTACCAGCGTTGCNATCGGCAGTTCGGCGAGTGTCAGCTTGAACGCCGTGGCCGCCGTCGACCACATGAGCACCGCNNCTGCCGCCATCACGTAAGCGCGGCGCTCATTGGTNANCGCTGTCACTCCCAGGCNGACTCCACAACCGGTGCTCGGTTGCGGAGCGGCTCCCACCAGGCCCGATTCTCTGCATACCAAATGATGGTCTCACGGAGTCCGGTTTCGAATGTCTCGACTGGGGCCCAGCCCAACTCAGCGCGGATCCGACTTGAATCCAGCAGATAGCGCCGATCGTGNCCAGGCCGATCNGGTACCGTGGTTTTCACCGATTTNGTATCAAGAGTGTCCAGGATGATATTGGCAATTTCGGTAACGCTGGCCTCAATACCAGTGCCTACGTTATAGGTCTCACCAGGTCGTCCCTCATGCAGGATCAGGTCTACTGCNCTNCAGTGGTCCAGGACGTGGATCCATTCCCGGCGGTTGTCCGACGATTCGTACAACGGCAGCGGCTCGTGGTCGAGAGCCAACGCGGAGAAAAGCGGAATGAGTTTCTCTGGATACTGGTAGGGCCCGTAGTTGTTACAGCAGTTGGAAATGGTCACCGGTAGGCCAAAAGTCTCAAAGTAAGACCGGACNNCGTGATCCCCACCGGCTTTAGAGGCGTTGTAGGGCGTACGTGGTTTATAGGGTGAAGCCTCTGTGAACANGTCAGGCGAATTCAGCGCAAGATCGCCATACACCTCGCAGGTCGATATNTGATGCAAACGTACAACCCCGGCCCGGCGTGCCGCCTCGCAAAGTTGTTGTACNCCAAGGACATTTGTGGTGAAAAACGGNGTAGGATTCAAAACGGCGTAGCTGTTGTGGGACTCTGCCGCAAAGTTGACGATCACGTCTATCGAATGGGTCTCAAGCAAGGGCTGTACGCGTGTCAGATCACCAATGTCACCTTGTTCGAAGACACAGCGTTCTCCGACTACACCGGTCANATTCTCCTCGCAACCCGCGTAAGTAAGCGCATCAAACGCGAGCAGGTAGTCTTCAGGATGANCCTGCTGCCAGTACCGGACAAAGTTCGAGCCGATGAAACCGGCTGCGCCAGTGACGAAGAGTCTCATGATTACCTCAGCAATAATTAGCGCCCGGGACCGAGTTCGAACCGGCACGGGCCTGCGGGCCACAAGATTTTAAGTCTCCCGTGTCTAATAAATACACCACCCCGGATGCGGCGGGAAGTTTAGCTGCCATCGCAGGCCGCGCACAGTAACATCTCTAACGATGAAATCTCTCGCCGACATTTCCGCCATTTTCGTTGGGCTCTCATTGAGCCGTGGTTGTTGCTGCTCATACCGAGGGGATTGGCGCCTGGTTTTTGATCTCACCCCGGCTTCTGCCCTTTCGTTTCCTGCCGTACGCAATTGCATTACTCTCTGGGCGCCATGATGGGGCGCGTCCCCGGTGAGCTGAGCCATTTTCGCGCTCTAGCAAGTAAACTGGATGGTACTTTGGGCATGGGCCACATTTCGGGAGTTCCGGTGGTGCTTACAGCTGGTAGTCCCGGTGCCATTTTCTTGATGTGTTTGACCGCGCTACTCGTTATCGCAACCAAGTTCTTCACCTGCCTGCGCCCTCGACGTGGAAAATCGAAAACCTGACAGTGCCTAAGTCATTCAGAGCGGATCTCCATACGCGATTCGGGAAGTTATACCTGGTTGGGCCGCGCGCTCGCGGGGCTCTTCTATACAGTGGCCCTAGTTGGCTGTCAGCCGCTATTTCAGACTAATCACCTAGTACAAGTGCTGCGTGGCGTACTCGTCGAGCGTGAACTCGACTACCAACTCGGCGAACGGCGGGTCCTGTTCGACGTCGGTATAGGCACGGTGCTAGCCATCGTGAGCGAGGTCATTATTTCTGGCGGTCTGGGCCGAATCGCAGCGACAGCGGCCCGCGTGGTGCCGCTGATGACATTGCTCTACGTCGGTGCANGCNTGTTTGTGATTGCGAGAAACGTCGCCGTGGCANCCGCCGTATTAGCGAGGATTGCGGTACTTGCATTCGACCCNGCCGCCACACNTGGCAGGTTACTGGGCCTGATCCTGATCAGCGTTCAACGNGGCGCCTTCTCCAACGAAGCCTGGATTGGCCCCAAAGNCCTCGCCCACGGCGCCTAACCAGCACGCGGTCTGGAAGGGCCTCGTCGCGANGCTTTGGCCGGAAGTAAACGACAGAAAGAGNTTAGCTTCAGACAGGCTCNATGCGATGAAGACGATCAAAAGGTACTGAGAAGTGCAGGTCGAAATAGGTAGTCGCNTGCTGCGGTTCTCGCCTAGCGGCAAAATTTATTTTGGACATCTGAACAAGGAAACGCAGCCTAATCCCTGCTCATTCCAAGCCTGCTTTTTGTTGCACGAGTTGAATTAGGTTNCCGCATGTATCGTCAAGAACAGCTATTCGGACCGNGCCTGCATCCATCGGCGACTGGNTAAATGCCACACCCAGTCCAGTCAAACGTTCGTACTCNGCATCAAGATTGTCCACTTGAAACGAAGTAGCNGGGACACCATCGGCGACNAGCGCGGATTTGAATGGCCNAACTGCGTGATGATCACTTGGTTCGAGCAACAATTCAGTCCCGTTTGGCTGTTCAGCTGAAACGACGGTCAACCAACGGTTTTCCCCCANTGGAACGTCGTCCTTTACGACAAACCCGAGTTGCCGGGTATAGAAGTCAAGCGCNTGTGCTTGATCGTCTACGAAGATGCTAGTGATATGTATCTTGATACTCTGGAATCCTCAGAAAATGATTTGATCAGATCAAGATTGCACCCAGAAGCGATTTCCTCAAGATCGGACCTNGCTTGGCACCTAAGCATAGTGCGGGTCTATGGATATCCAAGGATTTCCNTAGACCCGCAAAACAANGGAAGATTCCTATAACTAACCAATTTACGCGGGTTTTATAAGGATTTAAAACTCAACGCTGGATTTTTGACAAGAAGCAAANNANGAATTTGGAGGCTGGGGTCGGAATCGAACCGGCGTAAACGGAGTTGCAGTCCGCTGCATGACCACTCTGCCACCCAGCCGCGGAGGCGCAGTCTATACGATCTCACCGTTTACCTTCCATCCCTGAAGANAAGTCCGGCCAGGCNAGCTTCAGATAGCCGTACATTGACCAGAGCGTGAGTGCTGCGGCCGCAAACAAAAGGCCATAGCCGCCTAGAACGACNGCGTCCCGCAGGTCCGGCGGATGGGCCAAAAGCACAATGATTGCCGTCATCTGGAAGGTAGTCTTGACCTTGCCCACGTAGGACACGGCCAAACTACGGCGTTCTGCGTACTGGGCCATCCATTCCCGCAACGCGGAGACCACTATCTCTCGCCCCACAATGACAAGAGCAGGCACTGCCAGTACTGCGCTAGCATGCTCCTCCACAAGCAACACCAGCGCTACGGCGACCAGCAGTTTGTCTGCCACTGGATCAAGAAATGCGCCAAATGGTGTCACCTGGCCCAGCTTTCGGGCCAGGTATCCGTCCAGCCAATCTGTCAACGCAGCTATTGAGAAAACCCCGGCCGCCAGCAGATAGCGGGCNTCNTAGGGTAAATAAAAGACAACCGCGAGCACCGGAATCATCACGATCCGGGCAGCGGTCAGTATGTTTGGCAAACTAATCCGCATGGCTCATCACAACTGCGTCACATTGTGCAGCACCGCATAGATGTGTTCAGCAAGTTTCTGGCTAATCCCCGACGCCTTGGCCAGCTCCTCGACACTTGCCGCCTCAATCTGACGGTTCCCGCCAAAATGTCTGAGCAGTGCACGACGGCGTTTGGGTCCAACACCCTCAATCGTTTCCAGGGAAGACTGCAGGCGCGCCTTGGCGCGCCTGCCACGGTGCGCGGTGATAGCGAAGCGGTGGCTTTCGTCGCGGATGTGCTGGATCAGGTGTAGACCCGGGTTATCCGCAGCGACATCCAGCTCGCCCATATCTGCACGGTACAGCTTCTCCAGGCCCGCTCGCCGATCTGGACCTTTAGCAACCCCAACCAACACGATGCCCTCAACCCCAAGATCGGTGAGTATCCCCTCCGCGGTTCGAAGCTGCCCCAGACCACCATCAATGAACAACACGTCGGGACGGGCGACGTCCCCTTCATTCACACGTTTGTAGCGCCGCCGCAACGCCTGGGTCATCGCCGCGTAGTCATCACCAGGTTTAATCCCTTCGATATTGAAGCGCCGATAGTCGGACTTCAGCGGACCTGCTCCGTCAAAGACCACGCACGATGCAACCGTTGCCTCCCCTGCAGTATGGCTGATATCGAAGCATTCCATACGCTGCGGCAGAGCCTCCAATTGCAGGATATCCTGCAATGCCGCATAACGCTGACCGATGTTCTCCCGATTAGCAACGTGTGTAGCAAGGCTCTGTTCGGCGTTGGTCTCAGCAAGTTCAGCCCAACGCGCTCGATGCCTGCGCACGCTGTCACTGATTGTGCAGCGGCGACCCGAGACCTCGGTGAGCGCCGCCTCAAGGCCCGTCTTCTCGACCTCATCAAAGGCAGCGTTCAGCACGATCTCGCGGGGAATCTCCCGACTGCCTGTACCGGAAAGATAAAACTGAGGCAAAAACCCCTCCAACAGCTCCGAAGTTGTCGACTGCAGCGGCGCACGCGGGAAGAAGGTCATGTTACCCAGCATGCGGCCCCCACGTATGTACATCACAAGTACGCAGGCCCCACCAGGCTTTATGACACCTGCTACGACATCAATGTCGCCCTGCCCTCCCACAACGTACTGCTGCTCCTGGACCCGGCGCAAATGCGTTATCTGATCACGGTAAATCGCTGCNCGCTCATACTCAAGGGACTCGGCCGCAGCTTCCATCTTGTTCGCATAGTTCCCGATAACGTCGTTGCTTTTGCCTTCCAGGAACATCACCGCGTGGCGTACATCCTCGGCATAGTCTTCATTGCTGGTCAGCCCGCAACACGGCCCAGAGCAGCGCTTGATCTGGTACTGCAGACAGGGCCTTGTGCGATTGCGAAAAAACGTGTCCTCGCACTGCCGGACCCGAAACACCTTCTGTAGAATATTGAGCGAATCCCGAACAGAATAGGCGCTTGGGAACNGGCCAAAATAGCGACCCTTCAGCTTCTGAGCGCCACGATGGAATGCCAATCGCGGATATTCATCCTCAGTTGCTACATAAATGTAGGGATAGGACTTGTCATCCCGAAATACAACGTTATACGGCGGGCGGTGCTCTTTGATNAGACTTTGTTCAAGCAGCAGCGCCTCGGTTTCACTACTAGTGACAGTCGTCTCAACCCGGGCGATTCGCGCGACCAGGGCCATCGTTTTGGAATCGGTTGCCCCCTTACGGAAATAACTGGTGACACGCGAGCGCAGGCTCTTGGCCTTGCCCACATAAAGTATGTCTCCGCCCGCATCAAACATACGGTATACGCCAGGAAGGCGCGGGAGATTAGCCAGAAACGACTCGGTGTCAAANTCGATCATGGCTGCCGAGTCAGATGTGCCGCGCGCCTCANGGCCCGCNCAAGCATCGCGGGCGTTAGACGCCGAGTTGCAGTGTTGTATTGACTACAGTGATAGCTGTCCACGAGNGTAGTGTTGCCGGGCAANATGTGCACATTCGCATGACCGAACCGAAAGTCGGCNTGGCGCGCGCCGAATTCCTTCACNATGGCAATATGCGCTACTCGCCCNAGNGCAAAGANGACACCACCAGCGCGTTTGAGGTCGCTGATTTCCCGTGTGAACCAACTTCTGCAGTTGGCGAGTTCACCGCCTGCCGGCCTGTTCTCAGGTGGCAGACACTTGAGTGCATTAGTGATTCTGACATCACGCTCGCGCAACCCGGCCGCGCACAGTGCCGTGCGTAATGTGTCTCCCGAACTATCGCCGAAAAACGGTACGCCCGTGCGGTTAGCACCCTGGGCTCCGGGCGCGAGCCCCACAATCAGCAGGCGCGCATCAATCGGCCCAACTGCGGGAACCGGCTTGTTCCAGTGGTCCGGGCGTTCCCGGCGCAGGGACCTGCGGAGTTCAACAATCCGCGGGCAGCGGGCGCACCTAGGACCAGGACCAGTGTGTACGGTTAAGGGTTTGGGGGCGGCTGCGACCAGGACTGGGTCCCTCAATAGAACTGCACTATTATTCTACCTCTTCCCGAACGGCTTCCCCTCATGCCTCGATCGGGGCGGCAGCATTGCTGGCCACATTTGCTGCACCGCACGGTCGCTTCGCGGCGGCACTAGGCGGCGCCCGCTAACTCCTGCTCTGACGGACTCCCTTGACGATACCCGCTACTACCTACTTAAGTGACCCACCACGATATAAACGACCCAATGCCCGCTCGCTTAATCGGTCAGCCGATGTGGCTCAGCCGGTGAAGGCCTGCAGTCCCGTCTGGGCACGCCCTAGAATCAGCGCATGGATGTCGTGGGTACCCTCGTAGGTGTTCACCGTTTCTAAGTTCATCAAATGCCGTATGACATGGTACTCATCCGAGATTCCATTACCCCCGTGCATATCCCGCGCCATCCGCGCAACATCAAGGGCTTTACCACAATTATTGCGCTTGAGCAGAGAGATCACTTCGATCGGGCAATTGTCCTCATCCATCAGCCGCCCCATACGCAGGCAGCTCTGCAACCCGAGAGCAATCTCCGTCTGCATGTCAGCTAGCTTTTTTTGAACCAGCTGGTTAGCGGCCAGCGGTCGACCAAACTGGGCCCGGTCAAGGGTATAGCTGCGCGCCGCATGCCAGCAAAACTCCGCAGCTCCCATAGTCCCCCAGCAAATACCGAATCGGGCCTTATTCAGGCAGCCAAACGGCCCCCCCAACCCCTTCGCATTAGGTAGCAGGTTTTCCGCCGGTATCTCACATTCCTGCAGCACAATCTCGCCGGTGATGGATGCACGCAGGCTGAACTTACCTTCAATAGTCGGGGTCGTGAAACCTGGCGTGCCGCGTTCAACGAGAAAGCCGCGGATGACGCCGTCCAGCTTAGCCCAGACTACCGCCACGTCAGCAATGGGAGAGTTGGAGATCCACATCTTGGCGCCGTTCAGCACATAGCTGTCTCCGTGCCGCTCGGCACGGGTCATCATGCTGCCTGGATCTGAACCATGATCCGGCTCGGTCAGCCCAAAACAGCCGACGTATTCCCCGCTGGCTAGTTTGGGCAAAAACTTCATTTTTTGCTCCTCGGACCCGTAGGCATTGATNGGGTGCATCACGAGCGACGACTGCACACTCATCGCGGANCGATACCCGCTNTCAACACGCTCCACTTCACGNGCAATCAGTCCATAGNTCACGTAGCTGGCGCCAGCACCCCCATACTGCTCAGGGANAGTNGCGCCAAGCATCCCNAGCTCGCCCATCTCATTCATGATCTCGCGATCAAAATGNTCTTCTCNAAANGCCTTCTGCACTCGCGTCTGCAGACGGTCCTGCGCGAAGTTGCGGGCAGCATCCATGATGATGCGTTCGTCTTCAGTCAGCTGATCGGTAAAGAACAGCGGATCGGCCCAGTTGTAATCGGCCATGCGGTGAGCTCCGGAAGATGGTGTTTAGGCGGCGCGGATTATAGCTGGCCGAGCAGACCGGGTGATGGCTTAGCTGCCCGAAACCGACTCAACGGATCCAAACAGTCTTTTTAGTTCTTCGAGCGTCTCCGCGGGTAGCGGACCTCTGGCAACCGACTCGAGATTGGCATGTAGGTGATCAATCCTCGAAGTTCCACCCAAGACTACATCTACGCCGGGTTCATGCCGGCAGAAGCGGTATCCGGAGTCGGTCACGGCCCCGGCATCACCCAGGAAATCGAGATTGATCTCTGCGGGGATCTCGCCGCGCTCGGCAAGCTCCCCGAGTATCTCAGCAAGTCGTACAGGCCGGCTGAGTGCCGTGCGCACTGCAAACATCACCAATACACCAACGTTCTTAGCCTGTGTCAGGGGAAACACGCGGTGCCTGGCACTAGGATTGAGCAGATTGAAACCCACCATGACCACATCGAAAAAATCGTCTGCCAGCGCCCGCTGAAGCATCTTGTGGTCCGTGTCATTCTCAAACAGTTCAGTGACACCAAGAAAGCGGATCTTGCCCTCGTCACGCAGCGCATGGAGCGTGGGCAGCGCTGTCTCACAAACCTCGTCGTACGCGTCCGGGCGCAGCCCGTGCAAATGGTAGATGTCTAAATAATCGGTCTGCAGGCGTTTGAGTGAGGCCTCGCAGCCCTTTCGAATGCTCGCAGCAGTCAGGTCCCTAGGGAATTTCTTGCTTGAAAGCACCACAGTATCACGTTTACCGGCGATGGCCTTACCAACAACCTCTTCTGTGCCGTAGACCTCAGCGGTATCAATTAGATTGATACCCGCATCCATAGCTGCCTGCACCAACGCTACCGCGCCCCTTTCGCCATCGGCCGCTTTGGTGCCCAACCGTGCACTGCCCCCAGCCCCCAGCCCAAAGCGCGAAACGGTGAGGCCCGTACGGCCAAGTGTGGTCATGTCCATGCTGCTTCTCTGAGGTCGTTACAATGATTCCTATAAATAACGTTAATTAACCCCTCTATCTAATTGATTCAATGGTATTTAGTGTTATTATGACGTGCTCGTTTTGACAGTATCACGCGACTGGAGGATAGTTCAACCATGCGCCTATTGCCTTGCTCGGGAGACTAACATGGTGGAACGCGCAATGGGCTCAGGGGTCATCTCGTTCNGGATGGTGTCTATCNCTGTGAANATATTCTCCTCGGTCAACAGATCCNAACAAATCCGCTTCAACATGNTGCGCAAGGACGGCTNGCGTCTGAAGCAACAATACATCTCCNTTGCTGACGGCGAGGTTNTAGAGCNCGAGGATCGCGCANAGGGTTACGAGTTCGCCAAGGGCCAATACGTTCTCTTCTCGGATGAAGAGATGAAAGCCATGGACGTGAGGTCCGCGAACGAGATTGAGATCGTCGAGTTCGTGCCTGCTGAAGCTATTGATCCTACGCATATGGAACGCGTGCACTACCTTGGCCCCAACCTTAGTACAGCTCGGTCCTACCAACTTCTGAAAGAGGCCATGCGAGATACAGGCAAGTCTGCCCTCGCTCGTTACGGCGCGCGAGGCAAGCAGTACCTGGTCCTGCTACACCCACTGGATCATGCTCTCATCATGATTCAGCTGCGTCACGCTGAGGAAATCCGCGAATTTAGCGATGTTGAAATCCCAGAGGTAGAGATTGAGGAACGAGAGCTGAAACTTGCGATTCAACTGGTAGAGCAGGCATCGAACGAAGAGTTCCACCCAGAGAACTACCAGGATGAGGTCCGTGACCATATGATCGACGTAATCGAAAAGAGGGTCACCGGCCAGCAGATCATCATCGCCTCGGAAAAAGCGCCAGAAACCAAGATTATCGACATCATGGAAGCGCTCAAGGCGAGCCTTGCCGCGCAACAGGCGTCGAATGCCGAGGCCAAGGAACGGAAAAAAGCACCCAAAGCCGCAGCCAAAAAAAAGGCTAAGGCTCGCAAGACTGCGTCGAAGTAACCGGGCGCGTGAAGGGCTATACCACCCGCGAAGTTGCCGAGCTGATCGGGCTACCCCAGGAAACCATCCGTGAGATCGCGCGCGCAGGTGTGCTAGCGCCCGAACGGAGCCATGNCCNGCATTATCGATTCAGCTTTCAGGACATCATCGTCCTCCGAACTGCAAAAGAGCTGATTGGTGCGGGCATTCCGAAAGCGCGGATCAACAGCGTGCTGTTTAGGCTCAAACAGTCACTACCGCAGACGCGGCCACTCACCTCACTGCGAATTACCGGTGCCGGCAGTGAAGTCCTACTTCGCGAGAACGATCAACTGGTTAACCCGGAGACCGGTCAGGCTCATTTCGACTTCGCAATCGCGGACCTCGCCGGCACCGTCGCACCATTAGCACTCCGCGCCGCNGAAGAGGCCATTGAAGGTGATGNGTTGTCNAGCGACGANTGGTACGACCTTGGGGTCGACCTCGAAGCGGTNAGCCCAGCNGACGCCCCGGGCGCATACGAGCGCGCGCTAGAGCTCGATCCGATGCACGCAGACGCCCATGTCAACCTGGGNCGGCTNATGCAAGAGAGCGGCAGCCANGAACGTGCGGAGNCACACTATGACAAGGCGCTGCTNGCGGAGCCTGACAACGTTCTCGCCGCATTCAANCTGGGNACGTTGTTGGAAGACCTNGGCCGCATTCACGATGCCATNNCGGCATACAAGCGGGCACAGGACTTTGCTGATGCCCACTACAANCTTTCTAGNCTNTACGAACTCGTCGGCGAACACGCTGAGGCATTAAAGCACCTAAGGACTTATCGCAGACTCATAGACCCACCGTGAGGGACTACCNGTACTGGGCATACTAAGGAACTGCGAAGTGAACCCCGGATCTTCCATAATATCCGTTTTTTCATAGGCGCCAGCGAGTGTTACGAAAACCCCGAACTTGTTCGGTGTGTCGGTTGCACGCCATTGGTTTAGAACCAGGGAGCCCTTTTTCTTCCTCCCTAAGCGCCATGAATACAAACAGCACTCCGCCGGTGCGACGATGTGAACTCCCGCAGCAGTTCGCTCGTCAAGAGCACCCTTAAAAATGAAGGCACCCCTACCAATCCGGTCATAGTGGGCGCCGACAAGGATGGGCTCCCTCTCCCCTGACAAGGTACATATGATGTTTCGTTAGGTTGAGCCCGCCATCCGCCGCAGATTGCGCTCCGGTCAGGGCTACGAGAAGAGCTTAATCGCAGCAAGCTCTCTTGCGGCATTGCACTTCGGCACGCCTTTAAACGTTGTCATGAATTCAAGCGCGCCTAGCTGCAGTGGAGTGCACAAGAAGACGAGAATGACCGGAAATATCCGCAGATGCATCAATGGATAATAGTGTTGACTGATGAATTTAGATCCACCGAAATTACGCTGTGGCCGAGCAGTAGAATCCGCCCACGATCACGTTCGATGCCATCCCGCGAGTAGTCAAAGCGGTAGTCGCGCCAAAGGCGCCACCGGCCTTCAGGGTCGCGGCTCATCGACAATCGCTGCTGCTGCACCGTTTGGTCTAGGAGCTGCAAGCCCATCCGGGCACATTCCCGCTTCGCCGCATTGCTGGCCATTTCTTTGGAGCGCATGCTGTTTTGCCAATAGAAGGCAAAACCGAACACTGCTGCGAGGAGGAAAAATTCACTCATGGCGTTCAGTATATCGCCCGTGCATGCCCGCCAGAAACGGATCCTGAACGACTTCCGCCGCTTATTGGGCAGCCCTCGATAAGTTGACCAGCCGAAGGATTCCGCGAATCCGCACTATCCGGAAATCATCTGCCCCATCCTCTACAGGCTTTTCGATGCAACCCACGTGGATGAAGGCGAAGGTGCGGACATCAACATGGGAAGGGCGGGTAACCAGAGTCTGGAGACCTGACGCTGACGGTGGGCCTTTTCAAAATGAGGCATCTAATAGAAGCTGCAATCAGGCTGTACGGCCGGAGAATGCAGATCGCTTGAGGCATTTCACAGCGGNCTTGANCATACCGGCAGCCTGATCACANAGGTTTGAGCCGGCCAGGCCCCGCCGGTCAGGCCCCGCCGACCATTTCATCCAATGCAGCCGCCAGCGTGCGATCGCTATCAGTCACCACATTGCCCGCATCATGCGTCGTGAGACGAATATCAACCCGGTTATAGACGTTGGTCCATTCCGGGTGGTGATTCATCTTTTCAGCCAGTAGTGCGACGCGCATCATGAAGCCCATCGCCTCCACAAAGTCACGGAATACAAACGACTTTACGAGGGCGCCATCCCGTTCTTCCCAAGCCATATGGAATCCTTCTTTTACCCGCGACGAGGTCTACCGTTCGACTAGTGGCCTTCGGTCAGCACGGACACATTGCCCGGCCCACCACCACGCTCTCTTAGCCAGTTCCAGCCGCGTCTCAACTTCACTGGCAGCATCAGCATCGCGGGCGTTACAAGAAGCGTGAGCACAGTGGCAAACGACAGGCCAGACACGATTGCGCCCGCCAGTTGCAGCCAGAACGAGGCCACTGGCCCACCCACCTCAATCTCCCGATTGATGAGGTCGATGGACACTCCCATCGCCATCGGCAAGAGACCGAAGCCAGTCGTAAAGGTCGTTAGAAACACTGGACGCAGACGCAGACACCCGGTTTGCACAATCACCCGTTCAACCGTCCAGGTCGGGTTTTCGCGTCGCAAGTAGTTGTACGTGTCGATNAGCACGATGTTGTTATTGACGATGATCCCGGCGAGCGCGACAACCCCTACTCCACTCATAATGGCACTNAAAGGCTGATCTGCGATCAGCAACCCCAGTANCACTCCNGTGGTTGACATGATCACCGAGGANAAGATCAGCAATGCCTGGTAGAAGCTGTTGAATTGGGTGACCAGCAACACGCCCATAAGCAAAAGAGCGAGGGTAAAGGCAAGCCCAATGAACTGCATGGACTCATCCTGCTCTTCGTTGGCACCGCGGAAGCGAACGGTGATCGATGGGTCGATATTTGCCGTATTAATCCAGGCCTGAATTTCCTGAACCTTGTCATCTGACAGGACCCCAGTCGCGGTGTCCGCACGGACATACATGATCCTTTTACCATCCTGGCGGAAGATCTGGCTGACCTTCTGCTGCCCCTGACGCGTCACGAAACTTGAAATGGGTACTTGCCCTTCCCTGGTCGAAACCCGCAGCAGATCAAGCTGAGACAATCCGCGATAGGCTTCGGGATAGCGGATGCGAATATCGACCTCATCGTCAACATCGTCCGGGCGGTACTTGCCCACGAGAATGCCGTTGGTCACTAGTTGGACGGCCGCACCCACCGACGCGACATCCGCGCCCAACATGGCTGCTTTGGCTCGATCGACCTTGATTTCCCACTCGATCCCAGGCACTGGAGACGTATCATCAACTCCGGTCATCCCATCAAGAGATTTCACAAACGAGCTGATGCGACGCGTTTCCCGCGTCAGAACCTCCAGATCAAGGCCCGCCAACTGGATCTGGATGTCTTTGCCAACCGGTGGTCCAGGCTCCTGTTGCTGGATTTCCGCTCTAACACCCGGGATATCCGCGATCGCTTCGCGATACAGATCCTCCGCCTGAAAGCCGTCAAGATCACGCGTTCGTCGGTCGGTAAGTTCAATGAAGAGATTGCCTACCTGATCTCCAGTTGAACCTGACGAGCGCATGCTAAAGCCCGGATCCCCGGTGCGGGTATAGACGCTACGCACATGTCCCTGATCCACTACGCGCTGCTCGACGTCGGTGACAATGTCATTGAGTTCAGCGGGTGAAAAGTTGCCACGAGTGTTGATAACCACGCCGGTGAACTGGGGCTCAACCTGGGTAAAGAACTGCATCCCACGGCCGTTTTCTCCGTAGTAAGCGATGATGCCGCCGAGGCCAACCAGTGTGACGAGAAAGACCACAAACGGCTGGCGCGCAGTGAATCCTAACGTCGCGGCATACCAACGCAGCGGGCCTCGCAACTCGGAAAAGCGACCTTCATCTACCAGTTTGATATTGCGTGGGGTTTCGCTGGCGGGCTTCCTCGACCGGTTCAATACCGCGCCAATCACCGGGGCAAACAGCAGAGCGTACGCGAGCGACCCAGTGAGCACGGCAAACACGGTCACAGGCAGGTAGCGCATGAAGCCACCGGTCACGCCCGGCCAGAACATCAGGGGTAGGAAGGCTGCTAATGTCGTCGCAACTGAGGCCAACACCGGCCAGAACATTCGATGGATCGCGTAGACATAGGCCTCCACGGCCTTGGCACCTTCTGCCATGCGCCGCTCGGCAATCTCGGCAACCACAATTGCGCCGTCGATGAGCATGCCGAGACCCAGCAACATGCCGAACATCACCATAAAGTTGTAGGTGAAGCCCAGCGCATGAACAACGATGAACGCAAACAGAAAAGAAAATGGGATACCCAGCGCAACGAGCAGACCGGAGCGAAAGCCGACCGCAGCTACCACCACTGTGAGCACGAGGAACATCGCGGTTGAAATATTGCCCTGCAGCGTACTGATCTGCTCAAGCGTATCCGGCGCCTGGTCCGCCATGAAGCTCACACGTACGTTGACGGGATAGTTTAGGCGCAGTTCCTCAACCTTTGCCTTAACCTTGTTCACCGTTTCCACAAGGCTGGTGCCCTGGCGTTTCGAGACGTCTACTGCCACTGCACTGGTGCCGTTCGCACGCGTGAAGGTTAAGGCGTCCTTGAAGGTTCGTCGGATTGTGGTGACGTCTGCGAGTGTCACGACACCGTCCGGTGTTGACAACACAGGGATTGACAGCAGGTCGCCCGCCGTTTCGATAACACTGGGGACTTTGATCGAGAAACTGCCCTGCCCCGTGTCAACGGCTCCCGCGGCAATCAGACGATTGTTGCGACCAATGGCCCCGACGAGATCTTCAATAGAAACGCCGTATGCTTCCAGCTGGGCCGGATCAATGACCGCCTCCAGTAGTTCTTCGCGTTCACCTGAAAGAGTCGCCTCCAGTACGTCAGGAATGCCCTCAAGCTCGTCTTTCAGTTCCCTGGCCAGCTTATAGAGCACACGATCTGGTACGCCATCACCCCCGAGGGCCACTGTGATCACCGGGAAGTCCACCGCGCTGACTTCCCGGATGATGGGTTCTTCTGCGGTGGTGGGGATCTTCACCTTGGCTCGGTTGACCGCCTCACGGACATCGATCAGCGCCTGGTTCGACTCAAAGCTGAAGTCGAACTGCACAATGATGGTGGCGTAACCCTCGGCTGCGTACGAGTTGACCTCTTCGATGCCGCGAATGGTCTTAAGCTCGAGTTCCATGGGTCGGGCAAGCAGTCGTTCGGAGTCATGAGGTGTGATGCCCTCATGGGGAATCGTGATCAGGACTACGGGCACCGAAACGTCCGGATTGGACTCCATCGGGATGGCAATGAATGAGTAGATGCCTGCCAGCATGATCACGACAAACATCGAAAGGACCGTCCGGGCGCGGGCGATCGCCATTGCTGCGTAGTTCACGGCAGTGCTCCCAGGTGATTAGTTCGAGACAATCGAAGTGAGCGGTGTCAGGTCCACCCGCACAACCTGACCCTCAAACACCTCTTCCTGCCCAACTGTGATCAGTCGGACCGTTTCCGGCAGACCGGCGGCCCAGACGCGCCCCTCATCTTCGGACAGCAGCTGGACCTTGTGGAAGCGCACCAGATCCGCATTGTCGACTACACGCACCCCCACATCCCCAGCATCGTTCAAAACCAGAGACGCTGAGGAAATCAGATGCGCTCGTGTTTGTGCCATCGGCACAAACATCTCAACAGAAAGACCTGACCGTATGAGGTTTTTCGGGTTCGGCGTCGTCACCTCGACCGGATAGGTACGCGTCTGCATTTCAGGCGCGCTACCAATGAAGCTGATGGTGCCTGTGACCTCGGGACCATGTACAAGCTTGCCACGCACGCGATCACCGGGTTTGACCGCACTTATGTTCTTCTCGGCGATCTGGCCCGTGATCAGGATCGGATTGGTTTCCATTAGGCTGACGCATATGGCCCCAGGCGACAGAACATCCCCAACCTCCACCGGCTGTTTATCGACCACTCCATCGAAGGGCGCAACAATCCGCGTCTTCGCCAGTGCCAGTTCGGCGCGCTTTACGTTTGCTCGGGCCGTCTCGAGCTCGGCCTTGGCCTGAGCAATGTTGATCTCAGACTGCAGCCGTTGCTTCGACAGATCCAGCACACCCTTATATTCGAGGAATGCCTTGTTGAAGAGGGCTTGGGACTGGGTGAGGTCTGCGTGTCGCGAATCGACTGCTAGCACACAAAGTTCGTCGCCCGCCTTGACGCGCCGGCCTTTCTCACCGGGCAAGTGTTCGATGCGACCCTGTATCTCGGCGCGGACGTTTACCAATCGGTTCGGCCGGGTCACCCCACGTACAGGTAACTCGACAGTCCTCTGCTCGGCTTTGCTTGTGACAGCACGTACCAGCCGCGGCTGTTCGGTCTGCTCTGCCGCANCGGAAGTATTGGTCAGTGGGGNCTCAATGCGGATCTTGGCCTGTTCGCCAAGCTGGCCACTCAAGAGCCAACCCACGATGACAAGGGCAATCAGAGCGGCGATGATAGTCTTACTACTCACGGCAAATCCTCAGGACGCCCAACCTGTGAGCGCTACATTCCAGCCGTATCAATAGATTATTTTTGTTGCCGCCCTGAATGGGGCAGTAGGCACCCGATCACGGGCTCCGCGCAGTTTAGTGGGATGGAGCGTGAATGCAACCGCACCACCCCCCCCAAGCGCTGTGGGCCCACTCAGTCCCTAGCCTTTGCCCGAGCGTAGGAGTCTAGCCCCCGGCAGACTTCCAACCACCGCTCGACATTTGGCCATGCTGAGGTGTCGAAGGCGATCATGTTCAATAGCTCCATCACCCCGGCGAGGTTGATGTCTGCTATCGAGAGCACATCTCCAAGGAGGTAGGCGTTGTCCGCCAGATGGACATTCAGCACGTTCAGAGGCCGCGCAAGACCATTCTCGGCCCGCGTAACGACTTTAGCGTCGCGTTTGTCCTCAGGGAGGAAAAACTTCTGGATCACAATCTCCATCTGCAGCGGTTCAATCTCACTGATGCCCCAGACACTCCACTGCCACGTATNGGCCTCATCCTTTGGATCTGCCGGGTAAAAGCCCGCAGGNCCATGGTTCTTCGCTAGATAGAGGTTGATCGCCATCGACTCGAATAGATTGAAGCCGTCGTCGTTGAGGGCAGGTACCCGGCCGTTCGGATTTACTGCAAGATAGCCATCTTCCTTCGAGTCCGCGCCGAAAGTAGTTGGTACGTGTTCAAAGTCGATCCCCAACTCTTCCGCGGCCCATACCGAGCGAAAAGCCCTTGAGGAGGAGATNCCGTGCAAACGAATAGCCATGTGTTCTTGCCTTGTTGAACCTAACGGAGCACGGATTGAAACACACAATCCAACTGTAGACTCCGATAACGTGACAGGCACCTGAAGGGCTCATGTGAANTACTGGGCCTGATGGACGTAGTACTCAACGCGGCCCTAGCTCGCGAGCTTGAGCCCGCTCCCAGACCGGTGAGACAACAGACAGTTGGCAGACTGACCATTGGATGGCCAAAACCGCGGCGCCGGACCCTTAGCTACTGATCCCACAGCTACCTGCTGTCGCTAAGCACGCATTGGTTGCCAGTTAGAGCGCCCTCCTATGCTTAGCCATGGTGAGTCCTGCGGCGGGAGCCACGCCGCTTAAGCTTGCGACCTGGCTGCGATCAACACGCTACGAGAATCGTCACCGTAATTTGGGCAATACCTCCTCTGACAATCTNTGCACGCTAGCCGCCGCCGCCTGCGGATCAGCATCGCGGGAACCGGAGAGCAGCACAAGGCGGTCAACACCGGTTGCGATGATCTCCCCAAGCCGGTCTATGCAATACTCNGCNGATCCGGTGATACCAAACCGGCTNACGAACTCGTCCGGCACGTCCTGCATGTGGGCACCTTTGCCGCTAGCATGATTGGCCATGTCGTAGGTCCGGCCGATGTGCGCGAAAATCTCCTCATCGGCCGTTCCTGCTCGGCTTGCCTCACTCATCCCACTAAAGTGCGCGAACGTTCCTGCACTCCCACGGATCACATTTACCGCACGCGCAATATCATCGTCACAGGCGATATTGATATAGGCGCCAAACGAAAGAGGTGCCTCAACCCCAGCGGCCACTCGTGCGGACTTCGCGGCTGCGATCGCTCCGCGGATGCGGTCCGGGTTGGCGCCCAATGCAAACGTAATCCGCTCAGCGTGCCTGGCGGCGAGGGCAATTACCCGGGGCCCCGTAGCAGCTACATCAACAGGGACTTTCGGCTGACTGATTCCTTCAAGCCAAACAATACGGCTATCGTAACCATCACAGTCTACCGGCTCGCTGCGTAAATACTTCTGTACTGTCTCAATGTAGGTTTCAAGTTTGCTCGCGGGCGCCGGCTTGCGGCCAATGTAGCCCATGGATGAATCTCCACGGCCAATACCGAGCACAGCGCGGCCACCCGACTCTACCTGCACTGTACTGATCGCCGACGCGGTGACGGCTGGATGCCGCGTCACCGGATTAGTTACCGATGTGCCAACCTTAAGGGTTTTGGTCGCCTTTGCCGCAAGGCACATGGCGCTATATATGTCACCTGACAGACACTGTGTGTCAGGAAAAAAGAGCCCATCCCAGCCCGCGTCCTCAACCCGCCGAGCGGCTCTTTCACTTTGGCCCGGCATGGGAAACGCTACTTGCCAAAAATCAGTCATGGGGAACCTCCGAATTGCCTGTGAATGAATCCAAAATACTCTGTTTCTCCCTGGGCTGTTGATGCACTTGCTTCATCGACGCACTATCATCCATAGCAAGACGATGCAGTACCGATTCATCTCGGACCCTACCGGGACGCGGCGATCCAACCAAAGTTGGGCAAGCAGTACGCCCACGCAACCTCTACAATTCACGCTTTCCAGCTGCCGTCGGGTTGACGAAATGGAACCTGCTAAGACCCCTTACGACCCTGTTGACCAGAGCGGCGTTGTCATTGAAGGGCTCGATATCGGCACCGTGGTCAAAGAGATCGGAGAGCGTGGCTATTCAGTGGTCCCCGATTTCCTATCCCACGACGCCGTTGCGACCATTCGCGGCGCGTTCGACAGTGAAGTTGCGATTACGGAAATGCGTGCGATTGGCACTTCAACCGGTCGTACCTGGCGCGCGCACAACCTGCTCGCGAAGACCCGGGCAGCTGACTTTGTGTATCTCGACCCGAAGCTCCGCGCGATTGTCGAGGGCGTTATTGGCAAATATTGTCAGATCAATATCGCGACGCTGTTCAACACGTTGCCGGGTGAGACCAAGCAGGCGCTGCACCAGGACGATGGACTCTGGCCGATTCCGCGCCCACATCCTTCATTTCTCTGTAACGTTCTGTTTGCGTTTGATGACTTCACGCTGAAGAACGGCGCGACCCATGTGGTGCCCTTCAGCCACAAGTGGACAAAACCGGTGGATCAGGACATAGAAACAGCGCGAGTTGAGATGAAATCTGGCAGCGCGCTCTTCTGGGAAGGGAGCCTGTGGCATGGCGGTGGTGCTAACGTGACGTCCAGTGAGGAGCGCATGGGGTTTTTCATCAGTCACCTGGTGAGCTATATGCGACCGTCCGACCTTCAACTTGTATCTGTGCCCCGGGAAGTCGCCCGCGAGCTCCCGCATAAGCTGCAGCGACTACTCGGGTATTACCGCTTCGGCAACGGCGTAGACGGGCGCGACCCGCTCGATACATTGTATGACGGGATCGTGGTCCACCCTGAAGCGCAGCTCGCACAAAAGTGGCGTGAGCAATTCTGACGGCTGCAGCATAATCCAGGTCGAAGCCATGTCAGAGCGGAGTCCCGACCAACTCAAAAAAGGCTAAAAGTTCGGCCTCGGGCGCACCTCCAGACTGGAAGTACCGACTCGTTCGGGTCTCCGATGCGCGCAAATGCTTTCACTGTTCTGTAACAGCGCTCTGCCAGGTCAGTCACCAGCAACGTTGTGCAGCGAATAGTGCGGAAACTCAGGACTCTGTCACCGATAAAACACTAACCGGTCCGAATACGTGTCTCTATGATCACTTTCTCTCGGTTCCTCGCAGCTGGCGAGCGCCATCAACACGAACAGGGTAGCTACGAAGTAACTAAGCTCAATTGGATTGGATGACCTGCGCTGGAAAAGAGGACGAAGGCAAGCCTAATATCTAGGAACTCAGACCTACATGGACTCGGGCTACCTATGCAAACCAGCCACAACACCCCATGGGACGTACTTATCATCGGCGCTGGATTCAGTGGGCTCTACCAGTTGCACCAACTCCGACAGGCCGGATTCAAAGTCCACCTGGTCGAGGCCGGTAGTGGAATTGGCGGCATCTGGCACTGGAATTGCTACCCCGGTGCAAGGGTGGACTCTCACGTCCCCAACTATGAGTACTCCCTCGAATCACTATGGCGTGANTGGAGCTGGTGTGAACGGTTNCCGGACTGGCGCGAGCTCCGTCGGTATTTCGCCCATCTGGATACCAAACTCGACCTCAGCCGCGATATCTCCTTNAACACGCGGGTCATCGCAGCTGAATTTAACGAGGAGGCCCGCGAGTGGGAGGTAGAAATGGAAGATGGCCAGACGACCAGGACGCGCTTTCTGCTACCGTGCCTAGGCTTCGCCGCGCGGGCNCACATNCCTNACTTTAAANCGCTCAATCAGTTTCAGGGTCCCTGCCACCACACCGGTCACTGGCCTCAGGATGGCCTCGACCTGGCCGGGCGACGTGTTNCCGTCATTGGCACGGGCGCAAGCGGGGTTCAGGTCATCCAGGAAGCTGGCAAGATTGCGCGGGAGCTGACCNTATTCCAACGNACGCCCATGATTGCCCTTGCTATGCAGCAACAGGTTCTGAGTGATNCCACTCAGCCNATCGACAAGGGTGANCTCGCCGAGCACTTTCGCGTNCGANANGACNCAAACGGCGGCATTGCGGACATTGTGGCAGACCCGCGTCCGGCCATCGACGTGCCGNNAGCCGAACGNGAGGCTATTTTCGAAGCGGCCTGGCAGCGGGGTGGATTCCACTTCTGGGGTGGCACCTTCGGCGACATTCTCTCGAACGAAGCCTCCAACCGCCTCGCNTATAACTTCTGGCGTGACAAGACACGNNCNCGGCTCAACGATCCAGCGCTCCACGAGCTGCTGGCACCGACCGAACCCATACATCCATTTGGTACCAAACGGCCATCACTCGAACAGTGGTACTACGAGNTATTCAACCAGGACAACGTGACTCTCGTGGATGTGCGTGAGGCGCCCATCAAGGAGATTACAGCGACCGGGTTAATCGCAGGCGAAAAANCCTACGAGTTCGACATCCTGGTGCTCGCCACTGGCTTCGACTCAGGCACAGGTGGACTCACCCANATCGACCTGCGCGGTACNGCCGGGCGCAACCTGCGCGAACTCTGGGCAGACGGGGTACGGACACACCTTGGTCTTGCTGTGCCCGAGTTTCCGAACCTGCTAATGCTCTATGGCCCGCAAAGCCCCACCGCCTTCTGGAACGGGCCTACCAGTGCTGAGGTTCAGGGCGACTGGGTGGTGCGGTGCCTTGCGCATATGCGGGAGCACGGCNTCTCTCGGATTGAGGCCACCGCCGAAGCGGCTGAAAGCTGGCACGAGCANATCCAGGACATTGCCGCCGGCTCCCTGCTGCCCCAGGCAGACTCGTGGTATATGGGCGCTAATATTCCGGGCAAGAAGCGTGAATTGTTATTCCACCCAGGGACCCAGGACTACATGGCGCACTGCAATGCGAGCGCAGCAAATGGGTATCAGGGGTTTGTGTGCGCGTGAGGGTTCGAGTCATTGCCGAGGTCGCCTGTGCTCGTTGACCGACGTGGAATNCCGAACCCCAAGTAAANTCATTAGGTGCTNACCTACCTAATGTCAGGATGTACACAACCCCAGCATTCACCTCGAGTANCNAANTAGGCCTTCATGCAAACCAACTTTGATGCGCTTGGCCTTGACGGCGATCTGACGCGCAATCTCACGACGCTCGGATATGAATCAATGACCCCGATACAGGCGGAAAGCCTGCCGTACATCCTTGCCGGGCGAGATGTAGTGGGCCATGCGAAGACGGGATCCGGCAAAACTGCTGCNTTTGGCCTTGGGTTGCTGCAGCAGGTCGACGTCGCGCGGTTCAGGGAACAGGCGCTAGTGCTCTGCCCTACCCGTGAACTGGCCGACCAAGTAGCTGGTGAGATTCGCAGACTCGCACGCGGNNTTCATAANATNAAAGTACTAACACTTTGCGGCGGCGCTGCTCTAAGTNNNCAAATCACCTCGCTTGCCCACCGCGCGCACATCATNGTCGGCACCCCCGGCCGAGTAAACNAACACCTTANCAANGGCACTCTNCGGCTCGTCGATCTCCAAATACTAATANTGGACGAGGCGGATCGTATGCTCGACATGGGCTTCGAACCCAGTCTTNACGCGATTCTTANGCACGTGCCGAAAACGCGCCAGACGCTGTTGTTCAGTGCAACCTATCCGGACGCAATCGAGGCGCTGGTGCAGCGCGTGACCCGAAACCCTGTCCTCGTGAGAGTGGATAGTGCGCTGGCTGAAACAGATATAGACCAACGGCTCTACTGCGTACCTGACAAACTGCAACGCCTCAACGCCGTTCGTCTTCTGCTTGCTGAACAGAGACCCGTGTCTTCACTGATCTTCTGCAATACCCGGCGCGAAACCCAGGACGTCTCAAAGGCCATCGGCACATTCGGATTCAGTGCACTTGCGCTGCATGGTGACATGGAACAGAGGGATCGTGATGAAGCTCTAATTCGGTTTGCAAACAAAAGCGTGTCCGTGCTTGTAGCTACGGACGTTGCTGCGCGCGGCCTCGATATCGATTCCGTCGATCTGGTATTGAATTACGAGCTTGCGCGCGATCCCGAGGTACACATACATAGGATTGGACGCACCGCACGAGCTGGGAAAAACGGTGTCGCCTGCAGTCTGATCCTCGAAAGGGAACGCTTTAAGCTCGACGCCATCCAAGCCTTCGAGCCGCAGGACATTCGTGAAACCCCACTTCCCCACACGAGCGCCTTGAAGGCACAGCCCGTCGCTCCCCCCATGGTGACGTTACTGATCGATGGGGGTAAGAATCGAAAGCTGCGGCCGGGAGACATTCTAGGTGCACTGACTGGCGTAGAAGGTATTCCTGGAAAAGCCGTGGGAAAAATCAATATCCTTGCCCGGTCCGCCTATGTCGCCGTTTTACAGGACTCGAGCAAAGCTGCTTTGGCTCTACTCCGCAAAGAAAAGATTAAAGGCCGCCAGTTTCGCGTCAGCAGGATTCGCTAAACCTGAATCAGCAGCGGATGCATATCAACTGCGCCAACCTGCGTTGGCCCCAAATATGAGAGGCTCGTGTGCGCGTAAGGGTAGCCACGAGTGCCAACTCGTTCATGACCATGAAGCCGCGATTGAAGATTTGGCAGAGGTACTCGAGGCAATCTGAAGATCGCCGGTCAATCGAGCAAGTCCGGCAGTTGAGCAAACAACCATCGCGCAAGATCTCGATTGACCTCGAATGGCCGTTCCTGGGCCATCCAATGTCCCGAGTCGATTGTGGTCTCAGTGAGGTTGCTGCACAGCGCCCGCATTGGCTCCGGCATACGCGACGTCACCGCTTCGCAGGTCGAGTCATAGCGAGCGGCGATGAAACACGCAGGCAGATCTAGCCCGCCTCCATTGGCCAGCTCGCCGAAGTACGCGGCATTCGTAACGTGGTTCATGTACCAGCTGTTGGGGCCAAAAAACCCATTACGCCTTAGAGCTGTTGCATAAATCTCGACTTCTTCGGCGCTGATAACATCGTTGTCTCTCGGCATCGATGGTGCTTCGGATTGGCCGCCAAACCAGCCGCCTGCCTTGCGTACCATCGCGGTGCTGGCAGGTTGGCCTACAACCTCTGGCGAGCCCTTACGAAAAATCGCTTTAATCATCGCGTCGGGGTTGGCGTCCATCGGCCGTGTCGCGTCGGCGAAGTGTTCCTCATAAAACCGCATGTATTCCCATTGGCCCGTAGGGAACTCTGCTTCAGGGTAGATCGAACGATCGACTAGCGAGATGGTGTAATCGAGGC
>PAWP01000024.1 GCA_002714125.1 Gammaproteobacteria bacterium | reverse complement strand
GGTGACTCCTACAACGACACCGGCATGCTGAAACAGGCAGACCAGGGTTTCCTTTACTGCTCACCCGCGAACGTGATTGCAGAGTTTCCCCAATTTCCACATGCGGGCGACTACAACGAACTACGTCGCCTGATCGATGCAGCATCAGAGTCTGTTCGTGACGGCCATTGACTGGTACGGGCTGTGTGCAGTCCTGACCTTGTTAATATGTCTGCGCGTCAACATCTCCGGTAGATAGAGCAGATGCAGCGCATAGGCATTCATATTGCGGAATTCCTCTTTGCACCTAAGCAAAATGAGCCGATCTATTTCACCCGGCTGATATGCGCTGGACTACTGAATAGTGCTCCGCTTCGAGCGCGGAAGGCAGAATCTCAGTGCGTGGATCGGCAATGACCGGGGGATGATGCTCGCTCCGTGGGTACATCTTTTGAAGCTGGTATTCTCTGCGAGTGCCGTGATCTTGCCGGAAGGCGCGAGTCGCGCTAAACCAATAATATATTCATTGTTACCAGTCGAGATAAAGTGCACGGCGACCTGATCGTCGCTGGATTTGAGCACCGGCAGTTTGAGTTGCCGAACAAAGACATCCTGACGCAGTCGACCTACGATTCGGCCGGCATTGGCTATAAGGCTTCGCTACTTCAAAGAGTCGCAGCGCGACCCGTGGCGCACGTCGGCAATACTGCCGCTACTTCGATCTTCGGCGACTAGCCTAGCATCTGGCGCATCGCCAAATGGGCTATGCCGGCCTCCTCGAACTCTTCACCATAAGGCTCGAAGCCGGCTTTTACATAGAAGCGGAGGGCATGTGTCTGCGCGTGCAGGAACACTTCTACCATTCCCAGCCTGCGGGCTTTTTCAACGGCGGCTTCGAGGATTGCGAAACCGATGCCGCGCCCACGCTGATCTGATAAGACGGCCATACGGCCAATCTGCCCGTCTGGCAGCAATCTGCCCGTTCCGATTGGGACATCATCATCGTTCGTCGCTAGCCAGTGACAGCTGCCTTCATCACGCCCATCCCATTCGACCTCTTTGGGAACCTTTTGTTCGATGATGAAGACAACTCGGCGGATTTCCCGTAGGACGACCTGGTCAGCTTCCCAGTTGGCTTCGGTAACGTTGAAGTCCTGAATNTCCANGGTGTTTCTTCTCAACCGTTTCGGCGTGCCAACCGCGAAGCGAGGCCGAGGTAGNTCTGTGGAGTCAGGCCTTGCAGGAGGCGNGCAGCTTCCGGTGGCAGATCNAGTTCTGTGACCATNCGGGCGATCGCCTCNTGATCAAGCTTTTCGCCCCGGGTCATCGCCTTCACCTTCTCGTAAGGCTCTTCGATTCCGAACCGGCGCATCACGGTCTGGATCGGTTCAGCAAGCACTTCCCAGCTATCTTCGAGATCCTGTGAGGTGGCAGCCTCGTTGAGATCCAGCTTGCCGAGTCCACGTTGCAGCGAATGGTACGCAATCAGGCTGTGCCCGATGCAGACTCCTAGGTTGCGTAGGACGGTCGAGTCTGTGAGATCACGTTGCCAGCGAGAAACGGGGAGTTTGGCGGCCAGGTGCTCCATCAACGCATTGGCGACTCCGAGGTTGCCTTCAGCGTTCTCGAAATCGATGGGGTTGACCTTGTGCGGCATGGTCGAGGAACCGGTCTCGCCTTCGGCAAGACGCTGCTTGAAATAGCCGAGGCTGATATAGCCCCAAACGTCGCGGCAAAAGTCGATGAGAATTGTGTTGTAGCGACACAGACCGTGGAACAATTCGGCGACATAGTCATGGGGTTCGATTTGTGTAGTCATTGGGTTGAACGTCAGTCCGAGTGACGCCTCATGGTTTGCAGCGAGAGCCGGCCAGTCAATGTCTGGATAGGCCGACAGGTGCGCATTGTAGTTGCCGACGGCACCGTTCATCTTCGCGAATATAGGCATGGCGGCTATGGCATCGAGTTGACGCTCGAGGCGCGCTGCAACGTTCGCTATCTCTTTGCCCACGGTGGTGGGTGAGGCCGGCTGGCCGTGGGTTCGAGACAACATCGGCACATCGGCCATCGCTACAGCCATGTCGTCGAGTTTTGCGAGGGTAGCCTTCATTTCAGGCAAGAGGATCAGATCTCGGGCCTCGAGCAGCATCAGCGCGTGTGCATTGTTGTTGATATCTTCGGAAGTGCATGCGAAATGCACAAACTCCTTAATCGGATCGAGTGCTGCTGGTAAGTGATCCTTGATGAAGTACTCCACTGCCTTGACGTCGTGGTTGGTAAGCGACTCATGGGCCTTGACCGCGGCAGCGTCCTCTACCGAAAAGTCTTCGTAAAGTGCGCGCAGGTTGTTGCGGTCCGACCCGACGATGTCACCCACCTCGGTGATACCGGGTTCATCGGCGAGCGCGAGCAACCACTCGATCTCAACCTTTACGCGCAGGCGAATCAGCCCGAACTCGCTGAAAATATGCCGCAGGGGTGCCGTTTTAGCGCCATAGCGGCCGTCAACGGGGGATACGGCAGTCAATGTACTGAGTTCTGCGGTACTCATTGTGGATTCGGCTCCTTGCCAGCCTTTATAGAGCTGGTTAAACGACCTGTTCTATGACGCCACCGCCCAGGCAGCGATCACCAGCATAAAAGCATACGGATTGCCCTGGGGTCAGCGCACGCTGAGGTACCTCAAAGCTCACCTCCCAGTCATCGCCTTCGGGCCGGACCACGCACGCCTGGTCCGGTTGGCGATAGCGGCACTTGGCGGTGCCTTCCCAGGGCAGTTCGGGGCCAGTACCATCAATCCATTGTAGCGTCGCACAGCGCAGCGTCCTCTTGAACAGGGCCGGATTGTCGTTACCCTGCACCACGGTAACGCTGTTTGTCGCAACGTCTTTGGCCGCCACATACCAAGGCACCTCCCGGGCGCCGACGCGACCACCAATGCCGAGCCCCTGGCGCTGCCCGATCGTCAAAAAGGCCACCCCCTGGTGTTCACCAATGACTGTGCCACCTTCGGTAACCACGCGCCCCGAGGTTGCCGGAACCCAGTTCCGTAGAAAGTCTGCAAATCGTCGTTCGCCAATGAAACAGATCCCCGTGCTGTCCTTCTTCGCGGCTGTGGGCAGTTTGTTGCTGGTCGCGATCTGGCGCACCTCGGTTTTTTGCATGTCTCCCAACGGAAACAAAGTGTCGTTGAATCCCACCTCAGGCACGGCATGTAGGAAATAGGATTGATCCTTGCTGGTGTCCAGACCCTTCAGAAGGCGTTTACTGCCATCAACCGTGTCCAGTCTTGCATAGTGTCCCGTTGCTGTTAGGTCAGCACCCAGCAATTCGGCGTACTCGCGAAAAACCTTGAACTTGATCTCCCGATTGCAGAGCACATCCGGATTGGGNGTGCGTCCTGCAGAGTATTCGCGGAGGAACTCCTTGAAGACCTCATCCCAATACTCGGCAGCGAAGTTAGCTCGGTGCAGGCGGATCCCGAGTTTGTCAGCCACAGCCTGGGCATCCGCCAGATCTGCCTCAGCGGTACAGTACTCGGTGCCGTCGTCCTCGTCCCAGTTTTTCATGAAGAGTCCCTCAACATCATAACCCTGGTCTCGCAGTAGCAGTGCAGCGACACTAGAGTCGACGCCACCGGACATACCGACTAGAACCTTCGAATTAGACACCTGGGTAGACTGTAGGGAGAGAGAGGAGCACATCCTAACTTGCGTTGAGGTGGAATTCAGCCTATTCGGCTGAGGTGTTTAGGGGCCTTTCAGGCGTGTTGCAGAAGCTCAAGCGGCCAGCTTCGCCCGCCGAGGAAGTCCTGTAGACAGCGACTGACTATGGGCGAACGGTGCTCAGAGCGACGTGCGTGAATCTCGTCGGCGGTGAGCCAAAGCACCTGATCGATATCATGGTCGACCATTTTTGTAACCTCCTTGNTNGGCTCCGCGATGAATGTGACCCGGTGATAGGTGGTGCCAGCCTCCGCGACCGTGTAATGGTAGATGCCGCTTATGCTTTGCAAGCGCACCTCCCAGCCCGTTTCCTCGAGGGTCTCGCGTATGGCCGCTTCGAACAGTGTCTCCCCGGGTTCAAGATGCCCGGCTGGCTGGTTGATCACGCGTCGCCCTAAAGGTTGTTCCTCAACCATNAGGAAGCGNTCAGCCTNGGTCACAATCGTTGCTACGGTCANNTGCGGTGGCCANATCACATTCGTCCTCCAGCAATTACGGCAGATACTACTAGCCTTCGGTGGTAAATTTCGCATCTCGGATTTCAGGCAGCNNGNTATGACTAACGCCGCAGANAGTTCCCTGTCCCACGTTGACGGGGCCGGTCAGGCTTCAATGGTCGACGTTGGCGATAAATCGATCACACATCGCGAAGCGCGCGCGGGTGCTTGGTTGCGTATGCAGCCGTCTACNCTGCAGGCCATCGCAGAAAACACAACNAAAAAAGGTGACGTNTTGGCGGTTGCCAGGATTGCCGGGATNCAGGCGGCGAAACGCTGCGCAGATCTGATTCCGCTCTGTCATCCGCTCGCCCTTTCGCAGGTATCGGTCGACTTCGAACTTAAGGCAGATGGCGTCGCAATTAGGACAAGTTGCAGTCTTGAGGGACGTACGGGAGTGGAGATGGAGGCGTTGACGGCAGCTAGCGTGGCTGCGCTGACGGTCTATGACATGGTNAAGGCCATGGATCGGGGCATGGTCATCGAGCGGGTTGAGTTGCTCGAAAAGCTAGGCGGGAANGCCGGTCACTGGCAGCGTGATGGCGCCAATGATTGAAGTGAAGTTTTTTTCCAGTGTGCGTGAGGCGCTAGGCGTTGCTGATACCCGGGTTGAGGCCGTGGGCATTGATTCTGTTGCAGAACTTGTTCGCGCGCTGGTCTCCCGTGAGGGTCCTGTCTTCGCTGAAGTCCTGGGGCAGGAAAACATGCTTGTCGCGGTCAATCAGGTCATGGTAAAGCTGAACCATGCAGTTGCGGATGGGGATGAGGTTGCATTCTTCCCTCCGGTCACAGGGGGCTGAGGAGATGAACGCGGCACATACGATCTTCATATCACCTGGCGATTTTGATCATTCTGTCGAGATAGGAAAACTAAGGGCTGTCAGCAACGGGATCGGGGCAGTTGTAACCTTCACTGGTCTAGTTCGCGACAATAACCTTGACGATGGTGTCNCGGGTTTGTTTCTCGAACACTACCCNGGCATGACCGAGAAGAGCATCCTNGCNATCCTTGACGAAGCGGCCTCGCGCTGGGAACTNNTAGCCAGCAGAGTGATTCACCGCGTTGGTCCGCTNACTCCNGGTGACCAGATCGTGTTTGTAGGNGCCTGNAGCCCGCACNGGGCTGACGCATTTGCCGCAACTGATTTCATCATGGATTACCTGAAGACCCGCGCTCCCTTCTGGAAGAAGGAGTTGACCGAAGTAGGGGAGCGCTGGCTCGAAACGCGCCAGAGCGACGTGGACGCAGCTGCCCGTTGGAGACGTTAAGGCTTCCCGNTGCAGCCGTTTCTAAGCCGGTGGGCAACAAACGCTGCTCAGTCCGTAAGGTCGACTTTTACGGACGGTTGGATATTGACTGCCTGTGTACCCCTCGGACCCTTCAGGATGTCGAAAGTCACGGACTGGCCAGCCTTTAGAGTTTTGTAACCATCCATGACGATGGATGAATAGTGGGCAAAGTAGTCCTCACTGCTGTCGTTCGGTAGGATAAAGCCGTAACCCTTCGCATTGTTGAACCACTTGACTTTACCAGTCGGCATAGGTGCCTCCTAGCGCCTGCCAATAAGCCGGGGCGTGCGATGTTCGCTGGGATGTCCGGACCCGGGCATCACNGTAACCTTTTATCGCGCCTTCGTGCGGCAAGGTCAAGGTCNNTCATCACAAANACGGGTTTGTCAATAATTTTGGNAGCAGCNAAAGCTACAGTTGGTCCGTTCAATTCAGGTAGAATCGATTCCGTGGTCAGGCCGTGGGCGCCATCGGCCACCGCAACGGGAAAGCATGCAAGAACTTGAACTAGACTCAATTGATATAACCATCTGGGCNGCTGGCGACGATAACGACCCGGATCGTGACGGCGCGTTGCTTGTCGAGACCGAGAAGCCCAAGCTTAGGCGTCCGCCGATGTACAAGGTTGTGATGCTGAATGACGACTACACGCCCATGGAGTTTGTCGTGGAGGTATTGCAGACGTTCTTCGGTATGAACCGAGAAAAGGCCACGCAAGTGATGTTGGCGGTGCATCGGGCCGGCCGGGCTACTTGCGGTATCTACACACGAGATGTTGCTGAAACGAAATCGGCGCAGGTAAATCAATACGCGCAGGACAATCAGCATCCGCTTGTGTCCGATATAGAAGCCNTCGANGATGATGACTGAAAGNATGCTTCGGGAGGGCGCGCGCCAACCCTTGCCGATGGCGTCACTANNTGAAAGCCTGAAAGGCAGGTTCACCNGGTNCGNACCNGGCAACGAAACTTTGAACGCAAGATCCACCGGCTCTTAGCTACAGGACACAGAATGCTCAGCAGAGACCTTGAAGTAACCCTCAACCTTGCTTTCAAGGACGCCAAAGCAAAACGGCACGAGCTGATGTCAGTTGAACATCTGCTGCTCGCCCTGCTCGACAACATCGTCGCGGCCAACGTGCTNCGGGCGTGCGGTGCAGACATCGAAAAGCTCCGNAGTGAGCTCGAAGAGTTCCTTGAAGCCACNACTCCCCTAATCCCCAAGAATGAGACAGGGCGGGAGACGACCCCNACCATTGGNTTNCAGCGTGTNCTGCAGCGAGCGGTGTTTCATGTTCAATCTTCGGGCAAAAAAGAGGTCACTGGTGGCAGCGTTCTGATTGCGATTTTTGCTGAGCAAGAGAGCCACGCGGTCTACATCCTCAAACAGCAGGAAGTGAATCGGCTTGATGTGGTCAACTATATTGCGCATGGAACCTCCAAGGTGCCTGGCCAGGAAGAAGCGGAAGCTGCGGAAGTCAATGAAGAGGAGGCTGCCCCAGAGGGCAAGGCCCCAGCCGCGCTTGAGACCTTTGCAACCAACCTCAACGAACAGGCGAAGAATGGCAAGGTTGATCCCTTGGTAGGCCGCACTGAGGAGGTTGAGCGCGTCATCCANATACTCTGTCGGCGCCGGAANAACAACCCCCTGCTGGTGGGNGAGTCCGGGGTCGGCAAAACAGCGATTGCCGAGGGGTTGGCCAAGCTGATTGTCGACCGCGAAGTGCCTGAGGTGATAGAGACCAGCGAGGTCTATACGCTCGACATGGGTGCGTTGCTTGCAGGCACGAAATATCGCGGCGACTTTGAGAAGCGCCTGAAGAAACTCCTCAATGAGCTCAAGAAGCAGGAAGGCGCCATTCTGTTCATTGATGAGATTCACACCATCATTGGTGCAGGGGCTGCGTCCGGTGGTGTGATGGACGCTTCGAACCTGCTCAAGCCGCTTCTCGCCTCGGGCGAGATTCGTTGCATGGGGTCTACGACATACCAGGAGTACCGAGGCATCTTCGACAAGGATCGTGCGCTCTCACGTCGGTTCCAGAAGATTGATGTCACCGAACCCTCCGTGGACGACACATACCAGATCCTGAAAGGTCTAAAGACTCGTTTCGAAGAGCACCACGACCTGAAATACACCGATCGTTCTTTGCGTGTTGCTGCCGAGCTGGCCGACCGCTACATCAATGATCGATACATGCCAGACAAGGCCATCGACGTTATTGACGAGGTGGGAGCATTCCAGCGGCTGCAGCCCTCCTCCAAGCGAAAAAAGCAGATCAGTGTTGGTGATGTCGAGAAGATGGTGGCCAAGATTGCGCGCATTCCGCCACAGCAGGTTTCCGTCTCGGACAAGGAGTCGCTGAAGAATCTCGACGCGAATTTAAAGATGGTGATCTTTGGTCAGGATCCAGCAATTGACACGCTCTCGAGCGCGATCAAAATGTCCCGCGCAGGACTGCAGGAGGGTGAAAAACCGATTGGCTCCTTCCTCTTCGCGGGTCCGACCGGCGTGGGCAAAACTGAGGTTTGCCGGCAGTTGGCGAAGATCATGAATATCGATCTTGTCCGCTTCGACATGTCCGAGTACATGGAGCGACACACTGTCTCGCGCTTGATTGGTGCGCCCCCTGGCTACGTTGGCTTTGATCAGGGTGGATTACTCACCGAAGAGATCACTAAGAAGCCTCACTGTGTGTTATTGCTGGACGAAATCGAAAAGGCCCACCCCGAGGTTTTTAACCTGCTGTTGCAGGTCATGGATCACGGTACGCTGACCGACAACAACGGGCGCAAAGCTGACTTCCGCAACGTTGTGCTGATCATGACCACTAACGCAGGCGCAACGGAGATGGACCGGGCATCGATTGGTTTCACTAAACAGGACCACAGCACCGACGGGATGGAAATCTTGAAGAAGATTTTCACGCCGGAGTTCCGTAACCGGCTCGACTCAATTATTCAGTTTGAGCCTCTGTCGGTAGACGTGATCAATACGGTTGTCGACAAGTTTCTGGTCGAGGTTCAGGTGCAGTTGGACGACAAGAAGGTCGTACTGGACGTCTCTGAGGCAGCNCGCGAGTGGCTTGCCGAGAATGGCTACGATCAGGCCATGGGTGCCCGCCCGATGCAGCGTTTGATCCAGAACAGGATTAAGAAAGAGCTTGCTGAGGACATCCTGTTTGGCAAGTTGTCCAACGGNGGTACCGTCCACGTCGACGTCGAAGACGGCGAACTTATACTGGAGATGGAAGAGCGCGTTTCGGCCTGAGACGCGCTGCATATACTTGATAGAGGGGTAGGTGAGCCCTTGAACGCTCTCCGTGGAGCTTCGGAGCNATTCGCAATTCGCATTGCGCAGGCNCTATGGCCGGNTCATTCTCTAAAAGTGATGCGGCCTTTGCTGAGGTCGTAGGGTGTTAAATCGACCTTGACAGTATCGCCGGTGAGGATCTTNATGTAGTTCTTGCGCATTTTTCCGGAGATGTGCGCCACAATCATGTGACCGTTCTCTAGCTCTACGCGGAACATNGTGTTGGGCAACGTGTCCACAACNGTNCCTGTCATTTGGATTTGTTCTTCTTTCGCCATTCGGTCCTGACCCGGTTTCGAACGGGCCGCATTGTGCCTGTACGAAGGACTCAAGACAACACGAGCCTGTGCTGGGTTGCTCTACTGCATTAAGCCCGGCTGAATACCCAACGGTTGTTAACAAACAGCTCAAGCGGACGATAGTCGGTCTTGTAGTTCATCTTTGCACATTGTTTGATCCAGTAGCCAAGATAAAGATTGTCCAAGCCGCGCTGTGCGGCGANCTNAANCAGGGTCAGTACGGCNTGGACGCCGAGACTACGTTTACTGTCCTCTGGGTCGAANAATGTGTAAATCGCTGAGAGGCCATCCTCAAGCTCATCTGCGACAGCCACGGCCACGAGCCGGTCGGCTTCCCTGAACTCATAAAATGCAGCCTCAANCCGCCCATCTACAAGAAAGCTGCGGAACTGCTCAACCCCGGGTGGGTACATGTCGCCATCGGCGTGGCGGTCGGCGATATAACGCTCATACAGATCGTAATACTCGGTGGTGAGCGATGGAGGCCGCTGGCTTACGAGAAGGTCCTGATTACGTCTCCAGATGCGGCGTTGGCGNCGGTTCATGTGAAATGCCCGCACTGGTATCCGCACCGATATGCAGGCGTTGCAGTTCTGACAGCGCGGTCGGTAGATGTGATTGCCGCTACGCCGGAACCCAATCGATGAGAGGGCAGAGTAGAGTGCAGTGTCGATGTTGGCTGCGGGGTCCGCAAAAATCGTGGTGGCCTGCTGATCCTCGATGTAGCTGCAGTCGTGAGATGGCGTGGCGAAAAAGCGGAGTTCAGAGAGCGAGGTCATTAGGGTTGTTGGTTCTNGTGTCCCGAGGCTACTGTCGAAGAGCTTAGCGCAATCCATCTGGCTTCATGCAGTCCAGGGGTCCCNGGACGGTTCGGTATCTACAAGGGTTGCAACCCGAGACTCAAACTCGTCGCGGTCGATGTGGAGCGCCCCTAATGAGGCCAGATGCGGAGTCTCCACCTGACAGTCGATCAGCTCAAAGCCAGCGTGTTCGAGCCGCCTGCAAAGTTCGACAAACGCCACCTTGGAAGCATCCGTAGTCCGATGGAACATGGACTCACCGAAAAAGACCCGGCCCAGCGCGAGGCCATAGAGCCCGCCTACCAATTGACCGTCCTTCCAGCTTTCCGCCGAGTGAGCGATGCCCAGTTCGTGCAGNCGCGTATAGGCCGCGTACATCCCCGTGGTGATCCAGGTATCACTCTGATTTGGTCTGGGTGCCGCGCAGGCGCGCATGACGTCGGTAAAGGTGGTATCGAAACGAANCTCAAANCGCTCTTGGCGNACGCGCTTGGCAAGACTGCGGGACACCTTGAGCTTGCCAGGCGTGAGTACAAACCGTGGATTGGGACTCCACCACAGAATTGGCTGATNTACTTCGAACCANGGGAAAATGCCGCGCCGGTAAGCGCCAACCAGCCGGCGCGGAGAGAGATCGCCTCCCGCAGCGAGTAGGCCGTTAGGTTCCGCGAGTGCAGTGTATGTAGGTGGGAACCAGTCCGGGTCCNGTTCGTCCANCCAGGACAGCGTCATTGCACCGANCCCTCATCTGGCCTAGTAGCGCCGCCCTAATCGGCAGCAACTACCGTCGTTTGNANNTCGTTCAACTCATCGAGGTACTTCTCGGCGTCGAGTGCAGCCATGCATCCGAATCCCGCGGAGGTGATCGCCTGTCGATAGACCTGATCCGCTACATCGCCCGCGGCAAATACGCCGTTCACGCTGGTTGCGGTTGAATTTCCGCGTAGACCCGACTGGATAACTATGTAGCCGTTTTCCATNTCGAGCTGNTCTTTNAAGATGTTCGTNTTGGGGTCGTGACCAATCGCAATGAACACACCGTGCAGGTCAATGGCCTGTACTACNTCGGTCGCAACGTGACGAATGCGCATACCATTTACCCCAGATTCGTCCCCAAGGACTTCCTCGAGAACATGATCCCACTCAACNCGAATATTCTCCTTGGCCATGACGCGATCCTGCAGGATTTTNTCTCCACGGAACTTGTCNCTGCGATGAACCATGACCACTTCGGAACAAATGTTGGAAAGATANAGGGCCTCTTCCAGNGCTGTGTTGCCGCCGCCAATGACTGCAACAATTTGATTNTTATAGAAAAAACCGTCNCAAGTGGCGCATGCGGACACACNNTTGCCAAGCAAGGCCTCCTCGCTAGGCAGGCCCAGATAGCGGGCCGATGCGCCGGTTGCTACGATGAGTGCATCACAGGTGTAGGACCCTGAATCGCCGCGCAGCAACATNGGGCGCTGGAAGAGATCNACGGACTGAATTTCGTCGAACTGCAGAGCAGCCTCGAATCGTTCCGCATGCTGTTGCATTCGGATCATCAGATCTGGGCCTTGCAGGCCTTCGACATCCCCGGGCCAGTTGTCGACGTCAGTCGTCGTCGTCAGTTGGCCACCCATTTCAATNCCTGTAATAACNACCGGGTTGAGATTGGCNCGAGCGGCGTAGATGGCGGCNGAGAGTCCAGCAGGTCCTGAACCCAGTATGANGAGTCGGTGATGAGTGGCGTCGGTCATGCGTTCATCCACTTTTCCAGAGACATGGCATAAGAGGCGCCGTGGCGGTGCTCACGGACAATNTCGAGCAACGTCTGGCCCGTCTCATCCAGTGCNGAGATGTCTCTGCCAGAGGCGTGGAAGAAGCCCAGAAAGCGCTCAAAGTCCGTGGCGCGCATTCCGCGGTACGCCTTTAGCAACNCGTAATGGTCGACTGAGGAGTCATCGTGAGGNGAAAGGTCGAGNAACTGTTTGATCCGGTCNTCGTNCCAGGCTTCATCAAATACCTGTGGTTGCGTAGGTCCAGCCATGATTTGCGGNACTCCAGGCAGCCGTTAACTGAGGGNNCAGTAGAAGNNGNGCATCATAACAGGCCAGCGCCNTNAGAAAAATGAGTAGGATAGCGGGGTTTCCTNAANTGGTTTCTGCGTATAACATCTAAACTTCTGAATANTATGGACATTCAGTCATGGCACAGGCAAAAGCCCGCGCAAACTTCGAAGAGCAAACCGAACTACTGAATGTCCTCCGTGGCCGGTTGCGCGAAGGGGCGCTAATTGGACTTGCNTTCACTAGCGCANTGTTCCTGCTGGCGCTCCTCAGTTTCGACACCCAAGATCCGGGTTGGTCCTATACCGGAGNCAATGCGGAGATTGCCAANCTCATAGGCGCGACCGGCGCNTGGGTGGCAGATGTTGTNCTGTTTGTTTTCGGTTTCGCCGGTTACCTGCTGCCGATGCTTATGATGTGGCAGGCTTGGTCGGTGTTTCNTACGAAGCANGCAGGNACGTGGATCGGCTGGGCNATTGCCAGCTTTCGTGGGGNGGGGCTGCTAGTGCTCTTCACGGCGATCTGTGGCTTGGCNAGCCTGCATTTCTACACATCTGGAGACTACCTGCCTGCGGGTTCCGGCGGNGTATTTGGGCACCTTGCACACGATGTGTTGGTGCCNGCATTCAGCTACGTGGGGTCAACGCTGGATCCTGAGNGCCTTCGGCCTNATCGGATTCACGGTGGCCTTTGATGTCTCATGGCCCGCAGTATTTGATCGCATCGGTGGCTTTGTGCTTGGACTTGCAGCGAGAATCCAAGGCTATGCTGCGCGAGTCCGTNCGGCGCGCAGTACCCAGCGAGAGCGCAAGGCCGCTGAGCAGATTCGCCGTGACACGCTAGAGACTCAGATCAAGCGTCAGGAAGGGAAGCCACAGCCCGCGATTCGTACGGAATTGCCGCCAGTCGAAAAAAGCGAACGCGCCAATCGCGAGCGCCAGGGCAAACTATTCGACGTGGTGGCCGCCGGCGAGTTACCGGAGCTACGGTTGCTGAACGCAAGCGACCCCTCGGAGCAGAGGGGCTATTCTACGGACGACTTGGAAGCGATGTCCCGTTTGCTCGAACTCAAACTACGAGACTACAACGTCGAGGCAGAAGTGGTGTCGGTATTCCCCGGTCCAGTCATCACGCGATTTGAGATACAGCCTGCCGCNGGTATCAAGGTCAGCAAGATCGCCGGGCTGGTAAAGGACCTGGCCCGCTCGCTTGCGGTCGTCAGTGTGCGGGTTGTCGAGGTGATCCCGGGCAAGTCAGTGGTTGGCATCGAGATACCCAACCTTGACCGGCAGATGGTGCGGCTGTCTGACGTACTTGCCTCAAAAGCGTATGACACATCTGCCTCGCCGCTCAGCCTAGCGCTCGGGCACGACATCTCGGGGCAGCCGATTGTGGTTGACCTTGCACGGATGCCACACCTACTGGCCGCCGGGACAACCGGTTCGGGTAAGTCGGTCGGGCTGAACGCAATGATCCTCTCTCTGTTGTTCAAGGCCTCGCCGGAGGAAGTCCGCCTGATCATGGTGGACCCCAAAATGTTGGAGCTTGCAATCTACGAAGGTATTCCGCATCTGCTGACCCCGGTGGTCACGGACATGAAGGAAGCCGCCAATGCGCTGCGCTGGTGTGTGGGCGAAATGGAGCGCCGTTATCGGCTGATGGCTGCCCTTGGTGTCCGAAACATGGCCGGTTATAACCGGAAGGTACGCGAGGCAGTGGCGGCCGGGGAGCCTTTGCTGGATCCCTTGTGCCCATCTGATGCGGAAGCTGAAACTCTTGAAGTGTTGCCCTACATCGTTGTCATCATCGATGAGTTCGCCGACATGATGATGATTGTTGGCAAGAAGGTGGAGGAACTCATCGCACGCATAGCGCAGAAGGCGCGCGCCGCGGGGATCCACCTGGTCCTTGCTACCCAGCGTCCGTCAGTCGACGTGATTACGGGACTGATTAAGGCGAATATCCCGACCCGCATTGCCTTCCAGGTTTCATCAAAGGTCGATTCACGCACTATTCTTGATCAGGGCGGGGCTGAGCAACTGTTGGGGCACGGTGACATGCTTTACCTGCCACCAGGCTCGCCGTTGCCCGCTCGAGTGCACGGCGCGTTTGTCGATGACGACGAGGTGCACCGTGTGGTCGCCAGTTGGAAAGCCCTTGGCGAGCCCAATTATCTGGATGAGATCCTGGTCAATAGGACCGATGCGGACATCCTGCCAGGTTCGGCAGGTGTCGCTAGTGATGACGATGGCGAAGAGGCTGATGAACTGTACGATCAGGCTGTTGAGTTTGTGACTGAAAGCCGTAGAGCCTCGATCTCGGCTGTACAGCGCAAGCTCCGCATAGGCTACAACCGTGCGGCGCGACTGATCGAGACGATGGAACAGGCAGGCCTTGTCTCGGAGATGAATTCGAACGGATCCCGAGAGGTGTTGGCCAATGCGCAGTCTGAATAGGCGTATGCATTGCGCCTGCCTGGCGTTGGCTGTGGCCCTGGCACCGCCCGCTCTGGGTGACGGTGCTGAGCGGTTAGCCGAAGCGATGGCGCCGCTGCATACGTTTACCGCTGGCTTTAGGCAGGAGACCCGGGATGGCAGTGGTGTACTGGCCGAAGCGAGTGCGGGTCGTTTCCGACTCGAGCGACCATCGCGCTTCCGTATTGATTTTGAGGGCGAATATCCTGGCGCCATTGTTTCTGATGGCAGGACATGGTGGGTATATGAGTCGGAACTGCTACAGGTGGTGGTCCGCGACCTGGCGAGCTACGCGGATCAGATCCCGGTGATGGTACTGACGACGCAGCCGGAGCAACTGTACGCGCAATACGAGATTGACTGGTTTGACAGTGAGACGGACGAAAAGACGTTTGTGCTTACGCCTAAAGACCAGCGCGCGCTATACGCTACTGTCACCATTGTGCTCAGTCAGGGCACGCCGCAGTTGCTCGAAGTTCGCTCGCAGGTAGGTGATTCGACTCGTATCAGCTTTGATGACGCAGAGATCAATGCAACGCTGTCGGCCGATACCTTCGTCTTTGACATCCCTGACGGGGTTGATGTGATTGATGAGAGAGTTGCTGAAGCCGATGCGCAAGCGTCTGGCGAGTGAGTCTGTTTGACGAACCCGCGCCGGGCTACGAGCCGCTGGCTTCCCGTATGCGCCCTGCGAGTCTCGATGAATTGTTTGGCCAGGACCATGTGTTGGGGAAGGGCAAGCCTCTGCGCGGAGCAATCGAAGGCGGACAGCTTCACTCGATGATTCTCTGGGGCCCGCCAGGCGTCGGCAAGACGACGCTTGCGCGTATGATTGCGGGCCTCGGGGACATCCATTTCCAGTCTATTTCAGCGGTCTTGTCGGGCGTTGCCGATATTCGGACTGCAGTCAAGGCAGCACAACAGACCCGTGCAACCAGTGCACGCAAGACGCTCCTCTTTGTCGATGAAGTCCATCGGTTCAACAAGTCCCAACAGGATGCGTTCCTACCCTTTGTCGAGAATGGGACCATTGTCCTTGTGGGCGCAACGACCGAGAACCCTTCATTTGAGTTGAACAGTGCGCTCCTGTCGCGCGCCCGGATCTACAAACTGCGTACATTAGATGTCAGCGCTATAACCAATTTGCTCGCACGAGCGCTCACGGATCCGAAAGGGCTTGCTGACCGGAATCTCATGGTGGCTGATGACACGCTGTTGCAGCTTGCCCATGCGGCGGACGGCGACGCGCGACGCGCTTTGAACCTGCTGGAACTCGCGTCGGATCTTGCCGGGTCCGATGGGATCAACGACGAGGTCATGGCCGAACTGCTCGCCAGTGACCATCGCCGATTCGACAAGCGGGGTGATGTCTTCTACGAGCAGATCTCCGCGCTGCACAAGGCCGTCCGTGGCTCTGACCCGGACGCTGCCCTGTATTGGTGGCTGCGGATGCTCGATGGCGGCTGTGAGCCTCATTACGTGTGCCGACGCCTGGTCCGGATGGCCAGTGAAGATATAGGCAACGCCGACCCACGCGCGCTCCGCATTGCCCTTGATGCCTGGGAGACCTTTGATCGGATGGGTTCTCCGGAGGGTGACCTCGCTATCTCTCAGGCTGTGCTGTTCCTGGCAGCTGCAGCCAAAAGCAATGCGGCTTATACGGCCCACGGTGCTGCGCTGGAAGACGTGCGCACGGGCCCATCGGTTGAGGTGCCTATCCATCTACGTAACGCGGCCACCTCCTTGCTGGAAGAGTTGGGCCATGGTGCTGAGTATCAATATGCCCATGATTTCCCGGATGCTTTTGTACCCGGGGAATCGTACATGCCGGAGGCGCTGGACGGGCGCCGCTACTACTTCCCAGTTGAGCGAGGCCTGGAGCTCAGAATCGGCGACAAACTCGCTCATCTCAGGTTGCTGAACGAGCAGGCCCGAACCCGCCGCTACGCCGATGGTCCGGATGATCAGGAGGACGCCTGATGGCCATGGCCGATTGGCTTGCTGTTGCTGCCGGTGGTGCGACGGGCGCGTTGCTTCGATTTGCCTCGAATGATGCAATGACCCGCGCTGTCGGGTCGGGTTTTCCATGGGGTATTCTGCTGGTCAACGTCGTGGGGAGTATGGCGATGGGCGTGCTTTACGTGCTGCTGTCAGAGCAGGAACTGCTCCCTGGCCCTTGGCGCATGGCGCTCACTGTTGGACTGCTGGGGGCCTTCACCACTTTTTCGACCTTTTCGTTACAGGCCGTCCAGTTGCTGGAGTCTGGGCGCCTATTGGCGGCACTTGCCTACTGCATGGGCAGCGTTGTTTTATGCGTGGGTTCGGCGTTTGCGGGTGTNCNTGTCACACGCGCCTTCGCGANTTGAACGACACCGAGCCTGTCAGCGGCTAAGATGCCGCATTTTTTTCAAACCCCGTCTCGCGGTAACNAAAAATGCTCGACTCCAAACTGGTCAGNAACGATCTCGATGAGGTGGCCAATCGCCTCAGAATTCGCGGTTTCGAATTAGATGTCGCCGCAATCTCCTCTCTAGAGGAACGCCGCAAGTCTGTACAGATTGAGACCGAAGCACTGCAGGCTGAACGCAACGCCAAGTCCAAAAGGATTGGGAAAGCGAAAGCGGCTGGCGAGGACATAGCGCCGTTGCTGGCTGAAGTTGGTGATTTGGGTGAGCGCCTCGAGGCCCTGAAAGAAGGCCTCGCGACAGTACAGAACAAACTAGATGAGCTGCTCTGGGCGATCCCGAATCTGCCTGACCCTTCGGTACCGATCGGTGCCAGAGAAGATGACAACGAGGAGGTGCGGCGCTGGGGTAATCCAACCGAATTTGACTTCGACGCCAAGGATCACGTGGATCTGGCTACGCCGTCTGCGACTCTGGACTTTGATGCNGCTGCGAAAATGTCAGGTGCGCGTTTCGTTGTCATGCGAGGTGAAGTCGCGCGGCTACATAGAGCACTCGTCCAGTTCATGCTCGACGTGCACAGCGGCGAAAACGGCTACGTTGAGATCAATGTGCCGTATCTGGTGGGACCGGATGCNTTGAGAGGTACTGGACAGCTTCCGAAATTCGAAGANGACNTGTTCAAGGTTGGNGGCGAGCGTGAGCTGTACCTCATCCCGACGGCAGAGGTTCCGGTAACCAACATTGCACGTGATGCCATCGCTGAAGCGAGCGATATACCCTACAAGTTTGTTTGCCACTCGCCTTGCTTCCGCAGTGAAGCCGGCAGTTACGGCCGCGACACTCGCGGTATGATCCGCCAGCACCAGTTTGAAAAGGTTGAGCTAGTGCAGCTCGTGCCAGATTCCGAATCGGAAGCTGCGCATGAGGCGTTGACGGGCCATGCGGAGAGCATTCTCCAGAAGCTTGATTTGCCGTACCGGGTAGTGAATCTCTGTGGTGGTGACCTTGGGTTCGCGGCCATAAAGACCTACGACCTTGAGGTCTGGCTACCGGGCCAGCAGCAATACCGCGAGATTTCCTCCTGCAGCAATTTTGGAGACTTCCAGGCCCGCCGTATGCAGGCACGCTGGCGCAACCCTGAGACTGGCAAGTCGGAACTCCTACACACCCTGAACGGGTCCGGTCTTGCGATTGGCCGCACCCTTGTTGCCGTCATCGAGAACTATCAGACTGCAGAAGGCAATGTGCGTGTGCCACCCGTATTGCAGGGATACCTGAATGGCACCACTGAGATCGCACTCGCGGGATGATGGACGCGCTACCGCTTCATTTCCGGCTTGGCGGCCGTCCCTGTCTAGTGGTGGGTGGCGGCGAGGTGGCGTTCCGCAAGGTTGAGCTGCTCATCGCGGCGGGGGCAGAGGTCACCGTGGTCGCGCCCGCATTAGCCGCCCAGTTCGATGCCGTGGAAGTCACCTGCCAGTTACGGCAGTTTGCTGATGAAGACGTCGAGGGGCATGTGCTGGTTGTGGCCGCAACTGACGACGGAGACCTTAATGCGCGTGTTTCCCGGCTATGCCAGATGCGTCATCTACCCGTCAACGTAGTGGATGCACCGGCGCTGTGTACCGTAACCTTTCCCGCAATCATTGATCGCAGCCCGGTTGTACTGTCGGTGGGTACGGGTGGCGCGTCGCCTGTTCTGACACGAATATTGCGCGAGCAGCTCGAAGGGCTGGTAGGTGAGGGTTATGCCCGCCTTGGAGCCTACCTGGCCAGCACTAGGGAGGCGCTCAAGAGTGCTGTTTCTGACATTGGAGTCCGACGCCGGCTGACCGAGAACTTCATGCGTTCCTCAGCTGCGGAACGGGTGGTGGCCGGTGGCAAGCTTCCCTCAAATGACTGGTTCGAAGCACCTGATGAAAACGTGGCTGTTGGTGAGGTCTACCTTGTTGGTGCCGGGCCAGGCGACCCGGATCTATTGACGCTGCGTGCGCTGCAGCTCATGCAACAGGCGGACATCGTGCTGTATGACAGTCTGGTCTCGGACGCAGTGCTGGCACGTACTCGCCGGGATGCCCGTCGTCGCTTTGTCGGCAAACGCAACGCGGAACACTCGATTCGCCAGGAAGAACTCAATCAGCTGATGGTCGAACTCGTTGCTCAGGGCGCCCGCGTTTTGCGCCTAAAGGGTGGCGACCCCTTTGTGTTTGGGCGCGGGGGCGAAGAACTTGAAGCGCTCTCCAAGGCCAACGTGCCCTTCCAGGTCGTACCGGGCATTACCGCGGCTAGCGGCTGTGCAAGCTATGCGGGTATCCCGCTCACTCACCGTGACTATGCCCAGTCGGTTCAGTTTGTGACGGGGCACCCGCGGGAAGGTGAAGTGGATCTCGAATGGCACAAGTTTGCTCAACCCGGGCAGACCATTGTCTTCTACATGGGACTTGGCGGGCTGGCTCGGATTTGCGCTAACTTGATGTCGCACGGCAAGCCGGCCGATACCGCCGCAGTCCTGGTCGAGAAAGGCACGCTGCCTGATCAGCGGATTATTAAGGGCACACTTCGAACGTTACCGGATGAGGTCATGCGCCATACAGTAACCCG
>PAWP01000023.1 GCA_002714125.1 Gammaproteobacteria bacterium | reverse complement strand
CTCGTCTGCAAAGGCACGATTCAGGTAACCCCAACGCTCAGCAGTTTCTGCGTCGAGGTCATCACTGCCAAGGATGAGCTCGAGGGCACGACCACGGCCCAGCAGACGCGGCAGTCGTTGAGTGCCGGTACCCCCTGGCAGTATTCCAAGGGCAACTTCCATCTGATTGACCACGGTCCGACCCAGCACACCAAAACGCATGTCGCATGAGGCGGAAAACTCGGAGCCACCGCCACCGACCCGCCCTGCAATCTTGGCAAGCGAGGGTTTGTCCATCGTCCTCACACGTTCACACATGAGGTGAAAGCCGCCCAGACTGGTTGGACGCTCGGCCTCGCCATCGGTCGGGAACGCCAAGATTGCCTCCAAATCATAGTGCGCAATAAAAAAATCGGGATTGGCGCTTTCCAGCACCAGCACACGCACGCTTGTGTCCGTTTCGACTTCTGCCGTAAGCGCGTTCAACTGCCCAAACAACTGCCCTGTCAGCAAATTGATAGGAGGATTGTCGATCGTGGCGGTCAGAACGCCCCGATCAAGACGGGTGCGGATCAGTGAATAGTCATAACTCATACAACAACTCCGGTCGGTCAGGTTGGTTTTACGGGCTTGGCAAGCGGAATCTCCCCCACGCCTTCGCGTATACGCGGGATCAGTTCACGTCCATACTCCGTCGCGTCGTTCAACGGATCAAACCCACGGATCAGTACACCCTCCACACCAAGCTCACGGTAAGCGAGGATTGCGTCCGCCACCTGCGCAGGGGTCCCCACGAGCGCAGTAGTGTTACCCGAACCGCCAGCGGCCGCCGCAATGGGCGTCCACAGCCGTTCATCGTGAATCTCGCCAGCCTCGGCTAGGCGCAGCAGCCGTTTGGCCGTTTCCGCCTCTGGAGCACCCGCGCTACGCCCTTTGACTTCCGTCAGCAAAGCTTCAGCCTTGTCCCAGGCCGCACTTTCTGTCTCGGCAATAATCGGCCGGAAGGACACCTGATACCGGGGCTGTCGATCGAATTCCGATGCCCGCTGGTTAATCGTTGTCATCATCGTGGAGATATTGGAGCGCGACTCGCCAAACAACGCATACCAATCAGCGCATTTTGCACCTACCTCAAGCGCCGGTGCCGACAATCCCCCGAAGTAGATTGGCACGTGTGGTGTCTGGTGACAGCGGACTTCCGAGAATGCCCTTTCGACCTTGTAGTACTGACCTTGGTAGTCGAACGGAACCTTGCTCACCCATGCCAGTTTCAGAATCTCGATGTATTCGCTTGTACGCGCATAACGATCATCGTGACCAACAAAGTCCCCGTCACGGCGTTGATCAAAATCCGAACCACCCGTGATGATATGCAGCATCAGCCGCCCGCGAGTGAGATTGTCGAACGTTGCTGCCTTGCGCGCGGCAAGGGTTGGCACAACAAACCCAGGCCGGTGGGCTACCAGAAACCGAATCCTATCCGTGTGCGATGCAGCAAACTGCGCTACCTGGAACCCATCGGCCGAAGCCGAGGTGTAGCCCACCAAAACCGCGTCAAAGTCAGCCTGTTCGTGCGCCTCGGTAAAACGCACTACATAGTCGGGGTCAATGCCCCCACCAATCACATGAACGGCTGCTCCTTCTGTTGCGGCAACACCAATCATGCCAAAAACGTTGAACGTCATACCCTCTCCTTACGAAGATGTAGCGACCTGGCCCTGGTGGAGACTTTATGCAGGCACTGACGTCAGCATATGACACCGCGCTGGCCGACCAAACATTGGATTATCCGCGATTGCTGCCAAGCGTATCAGGCCTGGTTGCGGCAGGTGATACGTCCGCGAGCCTCTGGAACCCGTCGGCGCTATCAGCATTCTCCATTCCAAGGGTACGTACGACAGGAATAGATAGGCCCACAAGTGATAGCGTAACCAGCAATCCACCGGCTCCCATAAACATCCCTGTCAGAGAGAGGCTGATGAGCACTCCTGCTCCAGCAGCTGAAACCGGCGCCAGACCACTGTTGAAGAACATGATCATCGACATCACTCTACCCATCAATTCACCTGGTACGCGGGTCTGCAACCAGGAGATGAGGAGCACCACCATATAACCGTCGAAAAGGCCGGCCAGGACGGTAGCCGCAAGAGCCGGGGCTATGGTGTCTGCTTGGGCATAGACGAGAAATGAACAGCCCAGTACCGCGGTATCAATAAGAATCAGAAGTCCGAACCAGCGCGCCCCAGGCCGCGCCAACGCACCGGCAAAAATAGTCCCAAACAACGCACCAAGCCCCATGGCTGAGCCGAAAAAACCGAATGCGAGTGCACCCTGCTCGAACCGCATTTCGCAGAGCACAGGCACGCCCACGAGATATGGACCGCGCCAGAACAGAGTGAAAATAGTAAAGACGAGAGTGATGATGCGGACTGGCAAATCGTTCCACATCGCACTGAAGCCTTCTCCAACCTCATTCAGAATCTGTCTTGCTGAGAAGCAGGCCAGCGGGCCCGTCCTGCCGCCCGCGGTCACCAAGCTCAGCAGGCCCAGCGCAACGGCAAAGGCCAACCCTACAAAGATGAAAACCGCGGCAATGCCTGGCAAGTCCGCTGCAGCCGATGTGTTCGCGGCAGCACCGTCGCCCAGCGCGTACCCGGCAAAACCCGCGATAACGAGCCCCGCCGCCGCGGGCCCAACCATTGTGGTGATCTGATTAACACCCTGAATCAACGCATTGCCAGCCGGCAGCTGAGAAGCGTCGAGCAGGCGTGGTACGAAAGCTGAACTCGCGGGGAAGGCAAAAGCATCGAGCACCCCAAACACGAGCGCGGCAGCGAAGATTAAGGGGGTTGAGACCACGTCGGCCAACGTGAGGCTACCCAGCAGAAGCATCACTGCGCCCCGGAGCGCGGTAGAAACAAGGAGCACCGTCCGCGGCGAAAAACGGTCGGTGAACGCGCCACCAAAAATCATGAAAGCGGCACGTGGTATTCCTTCAACTGCAAACACCAGACCCATGGCCAGCGGGTCACCAGTGACCTTCAGGACAAGCCAGGGGAACGCGATCAGGGTCAGTTGACTGCCAACCATCGCCAGCACGGCCCCTGCGTAGTAGAAACGAAAGTTACGTTGGCGGAGCGGCGCAAAGAGGCCTAGGCCCTGACTTCTCATCAATGCCAAAACGACTTACGCTCCGTCCTGCGAGACATACGGACGACTTCGCAGACCGCTGGCGAAGGGTGTTCCGGAATCGTCATCAGTCCAGCCACAAGGTGTTGTACTCCCGACTCATGTTGAATGTGTATCAGTCAAACCGGACGGAACGGCTGGCAGACGCTCTGGCACAGAATCTTGCAGCTCATCCGGCAGGCCCCTTTGAGCAAACGGTGATCCTCACGCACAGCTTCGGGCTTGGCCAGTGGCTGCGCATCTCACTCGCGGAGCGTTTGGGCATCACTGCTGGTATAAATACATCGCTCCCATCCACCTGGATCTGGCAGTTCTGTCAGCAACTACCCGGGTTTGACTCGCGCCAGCGCCGCTCTTCATTTGAGAATGGGGTCATGACATTTGTCCTGGCCCGGCTGCTCACTANNGGCACCACCGTGCAGGAACANCCTGCGCTGGCCCNCTACGTTGGCATAGACCGTGATCAAGGCCTGCGAGCCTACCAGCTTGCTGCCCGCCTTGCGGCAATGTTCGATCAATATCTCCTCTACCGGCCCGATTGGATGCTGGACTGGGAATCGGGCAACAATCTCCCGGAAGATGAGTTGGGCTGGGTGGCCGCGCTTTGGCGCGAGCTGAGCACAGACATTGACGAGCCACATCGCGTACACCTGTACCAAACGCTTGAGGCACGCCTTGCGGTTGAACCACCGGAACATGCGCCGCAGCGCCTNACCATCTTTGGTTTGTCCACATTGCCACCTGGTCAGCTGCGTGTTTTTCAGCACCTTGCCGATCACATCGACGTCGATATCTATTTTCTGAACCCGTGTCAGCACTACNGGGGCGATATAGCATCCGAGCGGGACCAAGCACGGCGTTCAATCAGGCAGCTTGTCCANCACGGCGCTCCCCTCGCCGATAAAGACTACTTTGAANCCGGCAACCCGTTGCTGTCTTCGATGGGCAAGCAGGGCCGCGAGTTCTTGGAGATGCTACTCGAACTGCCTACTACGGTGATGCACGAGGATTGGGTTGACCCAGGTGAACATTGCATGCTGAGCCTGCTGCAGCGCGACATCTTGCAGCTNGAATGTGGTGGCTCGTTTACAGGGAATGCCGGCACCCACCAGATCACTTCCCAGGATTGGTCTGTACAGGTTCACNCCTGCCACAGCCCGCTGCGAGANATNGAGGTNCTCTACGACCAGCTCCAGCTGTTGTTTGAAACGACCGTGGACCTGCATCCTCACGAAGTCATCGTCATGATNCCGAACCTGAGTAGGTACGCGCCATTTGTCGAAGCGCGGTTCCGCGGCAAGCTACCTTTCTCTATAGCCGACCGTGCTGGCACCGACTCCGCGCTGATTCTCTCGTTCCGAACCCTACTCGACTCCGCATCATCGCGCCTTACCGCACCTGAGGTGATGGACCTGCTAGAAGTGCCGTTGATCGCGGCCCGCTATGGCTTGCTTGAAAGTGATCTCGCGACGCTGAGTGCATGGATAGGCCAGTCCGGGATCCGCTGGGGCCTCTCCGGGGAGGAGAAAGCGAATCGTTGGGAACTGCCGGCTCAGACACACAACACGTGGGAGTTTGGTCTTGACCGAATGCTGCACGGCTTTGCTGCGCGATCNGACGATGGACTCATTGATGGCGTCCTGCCATTCGACNTCGANAGCGGCGACGTGCGACTGCTCACAGCGCTACAATCCTTTATNGACGACCTCTCGATCTGGTCGGCACGCCTGCGCGAGCCGCGGTCGATGCCCNANTGGGCGGTAACGCTCACCGCCTTGATCGACACTTTCTACGGCAACCCTGATGCAGAATTGCTGGAATTGCAGCTGATACGTGACTCTCTGGCNGAACTTGTAACCCTNGCTGCGCAGGCNGGCTTTGATGGCGANCTCGACCCAGCACCCATGCGCGAGGCGCTCGACAGCCTGCTTNGTAACTCAGGTTTGGGTGGATCGCTGCTCTCAGGAGGAATCACATTTGCCAGCCTGGTACCTATGCGCAGCATCCCATTCCGGGTGGTATGCCTGCTTGGGATGAACGACGGTGAGTTTCCAAGGGTAGAGCCCGCACACTCATTTGATCTGCGCGCCGGCGAACACCGTGCCGGCGATCGATCCCGGCGCTTAGACGATCAGTATTTATTCCTCGAATCAATACTCGCCGCACGCGANGTTCTNTATCTCAGCTACTGCGGCCGTCGGGTTACGGACAACGGCCCGATGCTGCCTTCGATTCTGGTAAGCGAACTGACCCAATACTGTAATCGGGTCATGCGCCAGGACAACAAGCCACCAGAACTTGTGATCGAACACCCATTGCAGCCCTTTGATACACGGTATTTTTGTGGAGACGCGCGGCTTGCGAGCTACCAGCACGAGTGGCAGCGCGGCGCGATACAGGACCAGGCNTCGTTTCTGACCAACCTNCCCGTAAGAGCTCCAGTCAGNGTAGTGGAATTGAGTGAGCTGGTGAGCTTCTTTCGCCATCCGGCACGGTATTTTTTGCGGACACGACTCGGTGTGGTGTTCGAGGACCACGCGAGCTACCTCAATGACGTCGAAGCCTTCACTCTGTCGCCACTGGATCAGTACAGCCTCGCGGAATCGGCCCTCGCGCATTCTCTGGCTGGGATTAACCCGGCAACTTGGNATGAACTCAGTGTGGCGAGTGGNAACGTACTGCCCGGCACACCCGGTAAGCTCATGCTGGATGAAGCCTGGCGCAAGGCAACGGAGATTGTTAGCCGGGTNGATAGCCTGATCGANNCNGAACCCTTCANCAAACCCGTTGACCTGGTACTGGGAGACGTTCGCGTCGTCGGTCANGTCGGNAANATGTTTGATGNTGGCAGGGTGTTCTTTCGCACAGGCAANGTAGCCGACCGCCAACTGGTCGCCACCTGGGTCGAACATCTGGCATTAAATGCCGAATCGCCTGGACACATCTCCTATCTCGTAGACAACGTTTCCCAACAATCATTTGGCCTCATTGCCAAAGAAGACGCGCGNGCGACGCTTAGTGAACTGGTGGAGATCTATCGCGCTTCGAGTGCGCGGCCCCCAAGCTTCATTCCCGAAACAAGTCGCACGTTCTATGAATCGTTAGACAAAGGACAAGCACAGGCTGTGCAGAGAGCGTTCGATAGGTTTTCGAACGGAAAAGCAGGATCGGAAGGCACCGACGAGTCCTACGCCCGCCTATACACACTGCCGGATGAGCTTGACGACGAATTTGCGGCAACCGCAGTGAGGGTCTATCAGCCACTGTTCAATGCGCTCTCCTGACATGCAGACACTCGATGCCCTGACGTTCCCGCTTACAGGCATTCGCATGGTCGAGGCGAGTGCTGGTACGGGGAAGACGCATGCAATTACTCAGCTTTATCTNCGCGCTTTGCTGGGCCATCGCACNAACAANGCAAACTATGACGTGCACAACATCCTTGTACTGACCTTCACCACCGCAGCCACAGAAGAGCTGCGCGGTCGAATCCGTGACCACATCCTCAGCACAGGCGCGGACCTCGCCGCTGGCCGATCCGAGGATCCCTTTACGGAGTCGCTGCTTGCGCAGGTCGATAAGGATGCTGCAAAGACCCGTCTGACCGCCGCCGGCCGGCTGTTGGATGAAGCGGCGATCCTCACNATTCATGGCTTCTGCATGAGGNTCATACGTGATCTAGCATTCGAAACAGGCACNCTCTTCGATCGACGGCTTGTACTGGATGCCGCNGCGCTGCAGCTGACTGCTGCGGCCGATTTCTACCGCGAAGAGATGGCAAGCCTTGACCAGGACGAGGTCGAGGTAGTGCTCGGCGCCTACCACTCACCTACCCAGCTCCTTGTGGACATCCAACCCTTGCTCGCCCGCGAGTTAACGTTAGAGCCGATGGANCCGATCAACCCGGGNGACATGTCTCAGCTAAAAACTNNCATTGCCCAGATCAAGGACATCTGGCTTTCCCAGAACATCAGCCAAGTGATTCTCGACTCAGGCGTGAACAAAGGTCGAAAGGCGATGAAGGCTCCTTATCACGCAGCCATGAACGACTTCGCNCTCAGCACCAGCACGACCTTTACGGNGAACTCGCGCCTGGACTGGTGGATGTGGGCCGGTTCAACCCTTAAAGCCGCCACAACGAAACGAGGCACACCGCCGGAGCACCCGGTGTTCGACCTCATTGAACGGGTTGCAGAAGGCATCGATCGCTACGCTCCGGCGGTGTTGACGAACTTCCGAGGCCGCGCAATTCGAAAAATTCGCGCGCGCCTTGAGCGGGAGAAGTTACGTTCTCAGACACTGACCTTCGATGATCTGCTGACAAACCTGAGGGATGCACTGCGCGCTGATGCAAGACACGGAAGTCATCTTGCAAGACGCCTGGCTGCGCAATATCCACTGGCTATAGTTGACGAGTTTCAGGACACCGATGATGCTCAGTACGAGATCTTCAAGCACATCTATGGTCATTCCCCCGCCTCACTCATTCTCATTGGCGACCCGAAACAGGCAATCTACAAGTTCCGAGGGGCCGACATCTTCACCTACATTGATGCGAAACAGACGCTTGCTGAGCAAGACCTGTTTTCGCTTGCGACCAATTGGCGAGCCACCCCTGACATGGTTAGCGCGGTTAACCGGCTGTTCTCCCGAGAGGGCGTGTTCCGACATAGTGCGATCCCCTACCCAAGCGTGACTGCCGCTCCCCGNGAGCATCTGGATCTGACGGTCGATGGCAAACGCCAGGCNGCTATGACCATGTTCTGTCTGACCGNTACCGGGCAGACCGTGCCACGCAATCAGGCACGACGCCTATGCGCCGCGTGGGCCGCAGAAGAGGTTGCACGGTTGCTGAACGCAGGCCGACATGANACTGCTCTGATTGGGCTCGAACCCGTTACGAGTGGGCGGATTGCCATACTCGCGCGGGACCGGCACGACGCTATCGCGATCCGTGAAGCACTTGCATTNCGCGCCGTGAAAAGCGTCTACGTCACGCTGGAGAGCGTACTGCTGTCGCCAGCCGCACGAGATCTGCTGGCNATTCTGGTTGCCATACTAACCCCGGCCAATGAACGCTACCTCCGCACTGCCCTTGCAACCCCACTGATGGGTGCAAGCTCTGCGGATATCGATGCACTGGGAACGGACGTGAGAGCGCACCAGGCCCTGANGGCCGAGTTTGTCNAGTACCACCAACTCTGGGCCANGTCAGGTATTGCTTCGATGATCAATGCCATGATTGCGCGCCGTNGACTAGCTTCGTACTGGTTAGAACGCCCGGATGGCGAGCGTCAGATGACCAACCTGAGGCATCTNGCCGAATTGCTCCAGCAGCGCGCCGTGGAAGCGCCAGGTCAGCACCGTCTCGTGAAGTGGTACGCACGTGAGTTGGAGACCGCCACCACCGTCGCGCCCGAAGAACGCCAACTGCGACTCGAAAGTGATCATGATCTGGTACAGATCGTCACCATGCACAGTGCCAAAGGCCTCGAGTACGACATCGTTTTTGTACCTATGGCCAACTTTGGCATGAGAGAACGCAGGGCCATCTACCATGAGCAGCGGAACACTGGTGAGGGACAGGTCCANGTCACGGTTGCAGACCTCACCAATAGTGCAGATGGCCTGCGGCGAGCCCAGGACGAACAACTCGCCGAGGATATTCGGCTGCTTTATGTCACCATCACACGCGCCAAATACAAGTGTTATCTCGGCATAGCAGACACGGACCGACCGCGCGTTGAAGAGAGTGCTCTGGGCGCAGCCGTTGGTTTTACCGGTGGCAAGCTCGCGGACCACCTCAAGCACACATTTCCTGATTTCGAGCACATCCAGATCGATCCAGAGACCATCGGAATCAGCACTTATAACGGGGCTGTTACAGCACGGCCCGTAACTCCAGCAAAAAACCCACGGAGCGTCNCTACANTCTGGCGCTCACACAGCTATACAGCCCTAGGGCGNCAGCTTGAAGNCACACGTANCNCCAACACAACACCCGGNCTTAGTGATGATGACGAACCCGCGCGTTATGGCACGGGTGCGGGGCCTACGGCGGCAAACACCGACTCCGCAACCCTGCAAGACCCTCGACCACCCGACCGCTACTCGTTTCCCCGNGGACCACGTNCCGGTGTCATGCTACATCTCCTGCTTGAGGAAGTGGGCAACGGTACACCGGCCGAATTTGCCTGCAGAACCATGCTTGCCCGNTTTGGTCTGCCATCCTTCTGGATACCANAGCTTGTCATCTGGGTAGACGAGATCCTTGCGACGCCGCTCTTGCAAGCGGACATCAATCTGTCGCAGATCTCACAGAGCTGCCACGAGCTTGAATTCCATTTCCCGCTNGCGGGCGTNGAAGCACACCAGGTGACAGCNTTGTGTCAGGCGTACGGCTATCTNGAACAGGTGCATCTGCCAGCACAGTCTCTTGCNGGTGTGATGACGGGCACAATNGATCTAACTTTCGAAGCCANCGGCCGGTTTTTCCTCGCAGATTACAAGTCGAATCACCTTGGTTTCAGCCGCGGCGACTACGCTGCCCAGGCTCTCGAGAAGGCAATCGTNGNGCATCACTACGATCTGCAATACCTCTTGTACACAGTTGCATTTAACCGNCACCTGCGCCGGACTGTCCCCGGNTACTCCTACACGTCCCACTTTGGCGGCGTCGCATACNTGTTCCTGCGAGGAATGCACCCNGATACCCCCGACAGCGGCGTTTTCTGGGACCGCCCCGCCGAGGCGCTGGTCTCCAAACTTGACGCCTTACTGGCAACTGGAGCTGAGGGATGAAGGTGCTGCAGTCCCTTTCGCAGTTAGTAGCAGCGGGTACACTTGATCANTTCGCCTTCCAGTTCGCAAGTTTCCTAGCTCGCAAGGATCCAACGGCAAGCCCCGCGCTTATTCTTAGGGGCGCGGAGCTTGCTGCAGCACTCGTACGACAAGACACTTGCATCGATCTCGCAACCCCGCCTGGCGGCCCGCTNGGCTCAGTTCTNNACTCCGAAGCCCNGATAGGCTCGTCAACGCTGATNGGCGATGGNAGTGGCCCGAGCCTGCTNACCCGTGAAGCAAGCCTGTTGTACCTCAGCCGNTACCACCGTTACGAGGCCGCGGTAGCCAGCGGGCTACTGGACCGAATTGTGCAACCAACGGCAGTGTCATCTGAAGCACTTGCGTCCGCAATCGACATGCTNTTTGAAGACACGTCGGATCCCGACTGGCANAGGATTGCCACGGTCTGCGCCGCCACGCGCGGGCTTGCNGTNATCACGGGCGGGCCTGGCACTGGCAAAACTACGACCGTATTGAAGCTCCTTGCGGCCATAACCNTGTGTCGNCCAGACCAACCCCCGGCTGTNGCCCTGGCGGCNCCCACAGGCAAGGCGGCCGCGCGCCTGAGCGCAGGTATACGTNCCGGGTTCTTAGGGNCGGCCGAGCAGAATCCGCGTGNAGTCCAGGCCCTCGCACAACTGCCGGTCTCGGCTACCACCCTGCATCGATTACTGGGCGCCCGCCCTTTTGAGTCNGGCTTCCNCTACAACGCTGCCAATCCCCTCCCGGTTGATGTNCTCGTCATCGATGAATTCTCGATGGTCGACCTGGCAATGTTTGCCCACACNCTGGACGCATTGCCCGCATCCGCTCAGCTCATTCTTTTAGGAGACCCTGATCAGCTGCCGGCAGTCGAGGCAGGCAATGTGCTGCAAGACATCGTGAATCTAGGCGCACCCGACGCCGCCGACAGGTTTTCCCCGGAGGCGGCAGCTCGTATTCAGAAAATTTCAGGGGATACCGTNACAACGGGTGACTCCGGCAACCTGCTGCAGGATGGACTTATNNAGCTCCGNACCAACTACCGTTTCGGGCTCGGNGACAGTGTGGCCAGCGCGGCANAGGCCACNCTTAAAGGTAGCGCCACNAACCTTNTCAAGGCTCTCNAACGCAGCACGTCAGGGTCNGCCTTGATACAGGTCGACNGCCCTGACTATGCAACGCTCGCCAATCACTACGCCAGCTATGCNGNTGCCTTGCAGGCCGGCGANGATGCNGAGGCTCTCCTCGATGTGTTTGAAGCGTCCCGTGTGCTTGGCTCGCGCCGTGAAGGAGAAGCCGGAGTCGTTGCGCTCAATGCAGGAATCGAGCAAGCCCTGCGGCAAAACGGCGTACTGAGTACTGCAGACATTCATTATCATGGGCGCCCGCTTCTCATTGCACGCAATGATTACAACCTCCGGCTCTACAACGGTGACGTGGGTGTGTGTGTATTCGAAGACGGACAGCTTCTCGCGGCATTTCGCCAACCGGACGGAACGCTGATGAAGTACCTGACCACGCATCTGCCCCCCCACGAAACGTGTTTCGCGATGACTGTCCATAAGGCCCAGGGCTCTGAATTTGATGAGGTAGCCTTGGTACTGCCCGAAACCAGCCACAATACAGCGGACTTCGAAACCCGCGAACTGCTGTACACTGCCATCACGCGCGCTCGTGAGCGCATCGTACTCTACGGGCAGATCCATACCATCGAAAGTGCTTTGTCACGTCGCACGCAGCGTAACAGCGGACTCCCGGGCCGTCTTCATAAGAATGTCACACTATCCGTTGCTCCAAACCTCAACGCTTCAACCCCCGCCCCCGAATCAGCACCGCGCGGGCCAGAGAGCCAGCTTGAGCTGTTCTGAGTCAGGATTTCACTAGCCGGCAGCTTTGAGTCGACCTCGCATGCCGCTTAGAATCCTAATCATGC
>PAWP01000022.1 GCA_002714125.1 Gammaproteobacteria bacterium | reverse complement strand
CAGATTGGCTGGGATCCTACGATGACCCCTTTGTCCTGGCACGGTGTGTCGACGGCGCTGCTGGGTAACTGCGGTGTGACCTTTGCGCCATGCAGGCCGGAAGATAGAGAGTTTCTGGCCGGCATGATGGAAACCGTAGAGGACATTCCCAAGCACGCAATCCTAACTGGCCTGCCTTGGGACTGGCAGTCCTACGGCGGCTATCTAGATTCGATAGAGCGCCTGGGTCCGATGATCAATGTCTGCGGGCTCGTAGGGCACAGCGCAACGCGCACCTATGTCATGGGCGAACGCGCCATCGAAGAGCAGGCTACCCCGGATGAGATCGCGCAGATTGCAGCCCTCGCCGCACAGTCCGTGCGCGAAGGTGCAGTTGGCTTCTCGGTAAACCGCCATCCTGGCCATACCTTGCCTGACAGGCGCCCGATCCCTGGCACCTTCGCAAGCCGCGACGAGATGCTGGCGATTGCCCAAGCTGTAGGTGCGGAAGGCGGCATCATGCAGACGGTGCCCCACTTTGGTGACATCGAAAACGAAATGGACCTGCTCGAAGAAGAAGGCAAGAGTGCACGGCTGCTCTTCAGCGCCATTTCTGAACACGGCGTCCGCCTCGATGAGCGCGTCAGTGAAATGCGCGCACGCGGCGTTGACGTTACCGCTGTGACCGTGCCGCGCTCAGGTGGCGGCGTAGGTGGCCTCGCAACCGGGAACTTCTGGCCTACAGAAGCTTGGAACGAGCTGCGCAAGCTGGACTTCGGCGCCCGTTGGGCTCGTATACAAGATGCGGACTTCCGCAACCGGCTAGTACAGGAAGTCAAAGACTCACCGCACGCAGAGATGATTGAGAAAGGTACGCACCGTTCGTATCCACTGGGACTTGAAGATCGTCCACACTACACGGGCGGTCGTCGCGAAAGCCTCGCGGACATCGCCGAATCCGCAGGCGAGCACCCGGTGGAGACCTGGCTACGACTAACTCTAGAATCTGATGGCCAAATGCTCTTTCACAACCGCGGGTTCAATGTGAATCTCGAGCATCTTGAAAAGATGATCACCACCGACTGGGCTATGCCCGGTCTGGGCGATGCCGGCGCCCACGTCAGTCAGATGATTGACTCCGGCTGGTCAACGTTTGTGCTCTCTCACTGGCATCGGGACAGTGGCGTGTACTCTGCGGAGGAAGCCGTACGACGCATCGCAGCCGAGCCGGCACGGGTACTTGGCTTACACGACCGTGGCACGCTTGAAGTTGGCAAGCGAGCTGACGTTAATGTGATCGACATGGAAACACTTGCCGAGCGGCAGCCTTACATTGTGCACGACTTCCCTGGGGGCGCCCCGCGCTTCCAGCAACGAGCGCACGGCTACCAGGCCACTCTGTGCAATGGTCAGATCATCCTGCGTGACGATGAGCATACCGGCATTTGTTCCGGTGCGGTGCTGCGCAACAACGGCTGATCTCTAATGATGACCGCATACTGGTGCGACCCGAGCCTCCGGGTCGTACCAAGCTGCGATCATTCTTCCCGGCGAGCCCACCTTATAGCACTCGCATTTCAATCCTGACCGGCCGAGCGGATGATTCGTGCAGAGGTCCTTGACACCGCCGCCGTCCCAGACGGTAACGGCGAACTCCAACTCCTGCGCCGACCACTCAGACCGATCGATGAGTTCACGATCCGCGTAGCAGGTGGTACAGAACTCATGAACAGCCGTAGGCACAGCTCTGAAGACGCGCTAGGGACGCTGGGTTGTGCACCGCTTCGTTCAGTGCCGAACGCGCGCGTACTGATCGGCGGACTTGGGATGGGCTTTACCGTCAGAGCAGCACTTGATCAGCTGCAGCCGGACGCCTGCCTCATCGTTGCTGAATTGGTGCCGGAAGTAGTAGCGTGGAACAAGCGCTGGCTGGGAGAGGTCTCTGGTCATCCTCTGCAGGATGACCGGGTTGAGCCAAAGGTGGCTGATGTAGGCGCTCTGATCAAGCAGGAGCCCGCATCTTATGATGCCATACTGCTGGATGTGGACAATGGTCCGGAAGCGTTGACCCATGAATCAAATGCGGGGCTTTATTCAATCGCAGGGCTTGCACATAGCCACGCAGCACTACGCGAGGGTGGCGCTCTACTGGTCTGGTCTTCGAGCCCCGACCGGGCGTTCGGTAAACGCCTTAACCACGCAGGATTCGACGTAGAAGAACATCGTGTGCGGGCCCACGGTCGCAAGGGTGCGCGGCACATCGTTTGGCGCGCGCGTCGGTCCTAGGCTATCGCTGCTACACGCTGATTGACCCAATGCGGTCCACATGCTGTAGTCCGCAACCGTTTTCCCGAATGCAGGAACCATCGTGAGCGATCTCGTAACTATCGACGTCAATGATCGTGGCGTCGCCGATGTCCGCCTCAACCGCCCGGACAAATACAACGCACTTTCACCACAGATGTTCGACGCCATCAGCTTGGCAGGTGAGGCTTTAATCGATGATAAATCCGTGCGTGCAGTGGTGTTGTCAGGCAACGGCCGCGGCTTCTGTGCCGGTCTCGATTTTTCCGGGTTCCGCAGTATGGCCGGAGAGAAAACCGAACGTGTTGAACGCCATGCTCCGCCCAGTAACCGCCCGGAGAACGGCGCGCAGTGGCCTGCACTGGTCTGGAAACACGTGCCAGTACCTGTGATTGCCGCGGTACATGGTGTGGCCTACGGCGGCGGTTTCCAGATTGCGATGGGTGCTGACATCCGGGTTGTCGCTCCCGATGCCAAGTTCTCGGTGATGGAAATCAAATGGGGCATCATCCCCGACTGCAGCATTACGCAAACGCTGCGCGACCTAGTGCGCCTCGACATTGCAAAGGAACTGACGTTTACGGGGCGGATTTTCGAAGGGCCAGAGGCCTCAGAGTTGGGTCTGGTTACAAAGGTTGACGAGAATCCTCTCGATGCAGCGCTTGAAATGGCAGACGTCATCGCCAGCAAATCTCCGGACGCTATCCGCCTGGGCAAACAGCTGTTTGAAAACAGTTGGCACGCAGATGCTGCAACCGGCGTGAAAATGGAGGCTCAACTGCAGGGCCGCCTGATCGGCTCGCCGAACCAGGTCGAAGCGGTAAAGGCCAACTTTGAGGAACGACCCCCGGAGTTCGCAGACGCCAGCTGACAGTTGAAGACCGTCAAAGTCATAACAAGAAGGACAACGTGATGAAGTTCGGCGCTCAACTCGTCAATTACCTCTGCACCTGGGACGACACACTGGCCACGATCAAAGCGGTCGAAGCCGGCAGTTGGAACAGCCTCTGGTGGTCAGATCACTTTCTGGTCCCCGCACCGGGTTCGGGGGTCGAGCACCGGGAGGCAATGGAAGGTTGGTCTCTGATCACCGCGGCGGCCGCAATAACCCAGCGGGTTAAACTGGGCCTACTCGTCACCGGCAACACGTATCGAAACCCTGCTCTGCTGGCAAAGATGGCAGCAACGGTTGATCAGATCAGTAACGGGCGCTACATCCTCGGGATAGGCGCCGCGTGGTTCAAAGGTGAGCACGAAGCCTACGGCTGGGACTTCCCCGGTCTCAAAGAGCGCTGCGATCGACTCGAAGAGGCGCTTGATGTCATCAAGGCATTGTTTAACGCGGGAGACGCCAAGGTCAGCTACGTTGGCAAGTACTACCAGCTCACCGAGGCGCCATTCTCGCCACCATGTTCCCAATCCCCGCACCTGCCCATACTTGTTGGCGGCAACGGTGAGAACCGGACGCTGAAAACGTGCGCAAAATATGCCGACATCTGCAATATTGACTTTAACAACCCCGGCAGCCCCGAAATCTTTAGACACAAGATTAAAGTGCTTGAGCAGCATTGTGAGGACATTGGCCGCGACCCGGCCGAGATCAAGCGCACCATGCTCATCCCGATGCGGCTGACCGATGATGAATCTTCCGCCAAGCAGGCCCTCAAAGGCCGACCCTGGATGCTTGCAGGGAACGCGCAGTACTGCGTCGATCAGTTGGGTCAGTACATAGAGGCCGGTGCACAGGAGATTATGTTTTCCTCAGTCCCGACCAAGCCTGAGCACTTCGAGCAGATCGATGCTGAAGTGTTGTCTGCGTTCAATTGATCCTCAGAATCGTAGCTGGTCTGGTTCGTCAACAATCTCTTCGATCACCGGAGTCCCAGATGTCTCGAAGTAGTTTCGATGTGATTCGTAAAACCGCGCCGCTCAGCTCGCCACCTTCTGCGCACCTGCTCCCTGACGCGCACCCCTGAAGCAACCCGCAGGCCGCCACCGGGTACTCGCTTGAGTCCATGCGGAAGCGCCGCACCCTGCACCCGGTCCAAAGCCGCATGTTGGATAACCAAGTGATGCGTAGCCCAGAAGTGCGGGCGAGCCGGGCTCAGATCCCCAAAACGCGCGTCAGGGCAGCGGTTCATCTCCACCCTCCAGCAGCGCTTCCAAGGCTCGGCTGTCCTGAAACTGAAGTTCGTGCAGCGTGTAATAGATGCCATTCTGAGCAAGCAGCTCATCGTGTGTGCCGTACTCACGTACCTCTCCGTGATGTAGCACCAAGACGTGATCACAGTCCTGAATGGTGGCAAGTCTATGGGCAATAACAATAGAGGTACGATTGGCCATAAGCACGTGCAGCGCTTCCTGGATAAGCAACTCCGTGGCCGTATCGATGTTCGCAGTGGCTTCATCAAGGATGAGTATTTCAGGGTCGGCTGCGAGCACTCGGGCAAAGGCGAGCAACTGACGTTGGCCCTGCGATAGGTTCTGGCCACGTTCAGAAAGATAGGTCTCGTACCCATCAGCAAGCTGTTCAATGAAGACATGCGCGTGGACCCGACGCGCAGCCGCAATCGCCGCTTTGCGCGACACGTCGGGGTTGTTCAGCCTGATGTTGTCGAGCACCGTGCCGGAAAAGATATGGAAGTCCTGCATGACTACGCCAACCCTTGATCTCAGATCGGCCGTACGGATCTGATTGACATCAATGTCGTCCAGAAAAATCATCCCGTCATCGATGTCATAGAAACGCGCCAACAGACGAATCAGTGTACTTTTGCCCGACCCGGTCGGGCCAACAATGGCAAGCTTCCTACCGCCCTCAATAGAGACAGACACATTCTGTAGTACATGTTCGTCTTCGTAATAGCCAAAGGTGACGTTGCGGAACTCTATATCGCCCCGGATACGTTCGGGCAGACGCGCGGGGTACTCCGGCTCCTTGACCCGTTCCTCCCAGTCGAGCGCTTGGAAAATGCGTTCACCGGATGCCATTGAGCGAAACAGCTGATTGAACTGCTCGCTGAGCATCACCACTGGATTGATCATCATGTTGATGAGCTGGGTGAACAGCACCACNCTGCCAAGAGAAATCTCCTCTTGCACCACCTGACCGCCGCCAAAGTANATGATGAGGGCAATCACGACGTTACCCAGNCTTGCGTTGAACGAGCTAAACAACGTTTCAAAGTTAGTAGCGCGGTAGTTGAGCTGACGATTGGTGCGGTTAAGCTCNCTGAAACGCTGCTCGTTGTGCACCTCACGACCGGAAAGCTGTACGACTTCCATGCCGATCAGCGTTTCCTGCAAGTACTGATTGAGGTTCGAAACCGAATTACGCACCTTCCTGAAAGTGTCGCTCATCAGGCGTCGAAAGATGGTGACCGCCACGCCAACTACGGGNAAAACTGCGAGCACAATCAACGTCATCTCGGGTGAGATCGCCCACATGAAGAAGAACGCCAGAAAAAACGGCACAAACTCGCCAGCAAACATACCAACACTGGAAAGCAGCTCATAGAGATTCGAAACGTCGTTTGTGACCCGGGTCATGACCCGACCTACAGCGACGTGGTCGTAGAATGACGCGGGCTTGTCCTCAAGGCGTTTGAACAGATCAATTCTGAGATCCCGTAACGCCTGCAGTATTGCNGTGCTCAGCGTCAGGCGATGGAAGTACATGGCAACTGCACTANCNAGAGTGAGGGTCAGCCAAAGGACGGTCGCCGCGGCCAGGTCNNGCAGACCAAAGGTTGTTGCGATCCAATTCGCCACATCGATCATGCCGTAGTCGGGCAGCTTCTCCGCCTGCTCAGATGGCAGCATGATCGAGTCGATTACTACACGCCCAGTCACGATCGGGATCAGCACGCTGACCACTGCCGAGATAACGATGAAACCAACCGAGTACGCGAGCGAACGCCAGTATGGTTTGATCCAGCCAAGCAGCCGGACGAACATCGAATAGTTCAGCGCGGCGTGAGTGAGCTCTGCATCAAACGCAGAGTAGTCGCGTTTCTTCGNCGTGCTGGTGGTCATCTGACTCATCAAGAAGGCGCCGTCCCTATGTCGAGCGCGCGTAACAGTTCGAGCTTACGCGCGCGATCCTGCGCCTGATTACTCTGAACGCGCTCGAGATTGGCGTAGTAGCCGTCCAGTTTCAGCAGCTCAGCATGTGTGCCGGACTCAATCACCCGGCCACCATCGAGAACAAAAACTCGGTCGGCATGGCGTGCGGTCGAAACCCTGTGCGAGATAATGAACGTAGTCTTGCCCTCGCGCAGCCTCGCGAGGCCCGACAGGATTGCCTCTTCAGTACGCGTGTCAACTGCAGCAAAACAGTCGTCCATAGCAAGTACNGATGCTTCCCGGATCAGCCCACGCGATAGCGTTGCGCGCTGCTTCTGACCGCCGGAAAGCGTGATCCCACGTTCCCCAACAATCGTCTGCAGCTCTTTAGGAAATTCCCTGATCGTATCGGCGAGTTGGGATGCCTCAGCGGCTTCCCATACAGGAACGTCGGTGCGGGATGGATCGTCATAGGTAATGTTCTCTCTGATCGAGTCCGAGAACAGGAACGCATCCTGGGGTATTAGTGCCACCTGGGCACGCAACTGCTTGAGCGGATAATCCCGTACGTCGCGCCCGTCGATGAAGACGGTCGCTGCGGGCGGATCAAGTAGGCGCACGAGAGACTTGAAAATCGTCGACTTGCCTGATCCAACGCGCCCCATGAAGGCGATAATTTCCCCTGACTTGACTTCAATGTCGACGCCTTCTACTGCGGCTTCCTGTGCGCCTGGAAAAGCGTAGGAGAAATTCTGAAACGAAACCTGGCCCTGTATGATCTCAGGCACGTTATCGTTCCCGCCATCCTTTATCTCAGGCTCATAGTCGATGATCTCGAACAGCCGCTGTGCGCCGGCGGCCGCGCTGGAAAACTGCGCCAGAATCCCACCTATCTGNCCAATCTGACCCGTCACCATGGCCATGTAGGCAAAGAACGCGGTAAAGGTTCCGATGGTTATCTCGCCTTGCAGAACCANATANCCACCATAGGAGAAGATGATCAGCGGCGAGAGCGAAGAGAGGAACGGCATCACCAGATTCATCTGTGCTCGATATTTCGTGGCACGGTAGTTAAGGCTGGCATATCGGGTGCTGATGTCGGTGAAACGCNCAATCTCTCGCTTTTCCTGAGCCATCGCCTGCACTGTGCGAATGCCGTTGAAGTTCTCCTGAACGAAGGAGGTCAGATCCGCCATCGCCTCGCGCTGCTCGCGTACCAACGGAAACAACCGGCGCGACATCAGTGCCCCCACCACCGCTACAAGCGGCGTTGGAATCAGGCAAGCAAGAGCTAGTTCTGGCGACAATGAGAACATGAAAATGAGCCCGATCGTCAGCGAGAAGACAAACGTGAGCAGGGTGACAAATGCAAATGACACTACGCCACGCACCATGCCAATGTCACCCGAGGCGCGGGCCATGATGTCGCCCGTAGTGAAGCCACCGTAAAACTCCAGGCCCTGATAGAGCACATTGCTGAACAGCCGTTTGCGCAGGTCGTACGCGGTCGCAATTGCAATCCGCCGCATGAGTCGGCGCGAGAACACGAAAATCACAAAACGCCCGATGACAACGCCGCCGATGCCCAATGCCGGCAGCAGCAAGTTCGGCGGACCCTCAACCAGCGAGTCGATCGCTTCTTTCAGCAGCAGCGGCACCAACGCCTCGAGTAGTCGAGCTATCAGAATTCCAGTGACCGCTGCAAACAGGTAGAGCCGATACCGCTGGAAGTAAGGGTAAAGACGTTTCAGGTAGCCAAGGTTCTCGAACGACACTCGTGCGCGGGGCGGGCGTGGGCGCCGATAGGTGGGCTCCGTATATTTGCCGAAGGCCGCCATGTCAGACGGCCACCGGCCAGCAAGAAGGGAAAGGCAGTGGTTTCACTGGGCGGGCAGTATGCCAAGCGGCCTGCCATCACGCCAGATAAGCACCAACGACCTGGAAGTCGCCGCCTCCCTGAACGGCTAGCGTCCCTGAAAAATGGGCGTGCGTTTTTCCATGAATGCCGCGACACCTTCCTTGTGGTCTTCAGTTTCACCGCAGCGAAGGTGCGAGACCGCTTCCTTGTCGAGCATCGCCTTAAAATCCAGCTGCGAGGACTGGTTGATGTTCTCCTTCATCCACCGGAAGGAAACCAGCGGCCCGTTGGCAAGCTTCTCGGCCACTTCACGCACCCCAGCCATGAAGCCATCGGCAGGCAGCACACGGTTCACGAGACCAACACGCAGTGCTTCGTTTGCGTCAATGATGTCCGGCAGGAAAAAGAGTTCCTTTGCTTTCGCCTCACCCAGCAACCGCGTCAGCTGCCAGGTGGTACCAAAATCCCCGCCGAACCCGACATTAGCAAACGCAGTGCCAAACTTTGCAGCGTCCGAAGCGAGGCGCAGGTCGCAGGACGATGCGAGCCCAAGCCCCGCCCCCATCGCATAGCCGTTGACTGCGGCGATCGTCACCTTCGGGGTGCTGTGCAGCAGTTCCGGGAACTCGTGGCGCCAGCGCTGGTGCTCCACCTTGCCTTCGAATGTTTCCGGCATGACATCACCCGGCCCGCCAGCCATGTTGCCGACGTCGCCGCCTGCACAGAACGCGCGTCCGGAGCCTGTGAGCACGATCGCGCCGATCGCAGGGTCATTGGCCGCCGATCGCAACCGCTCAATCGCGGGGCCGGTCATGGAGTCTCCTACNGGATTCAGTTTCTCCGGTATGTTCAGCGTAATTGTCAGAACCTTGTTATTAAGGTCGAAAAGAATCGGATCGCTCATGGATTACTCCATTACCAAAATTGGCCGAATCACACCATAGATCGCTGGCCTACGCGAACGTTGCGCCCATCTCTGCGCCTTGCGTGCCCAGTCGCATGGGGCAGAAACGTCCACATGACGAGTTCTTTGTGTAGTCGGATAGCTGAGCTACCTGATGCCATCACTGTGGACGCAGTGGGTTATTCATGTGCTGCTATACCTCGCCTAAGCCTGCCAGGAGACCACCCTGGGCGGACTCGCCTGAAGGGCGAGCCGCCTAGAGTTACAGGCTTAGTAGTCCTCGCCCGCCGGCACTCGCTCGGTGCCAGTGTCGGTACGAGCACTGCGAAGTTCCTGACCAGCGAGACGCCCCATGAAGGCGGTATCCGAACCTAGCATCACCAGATCAAACCCCTGCTCGAGATAACGTTTGGTGTACTCGAGTGAACCTGTGTGAATACCCACGTGGCAGCCGTGCTTACGCGCGGTAGCATAAATGTGATTCACAGTTTCTACGTGCTTGGGATCGCTGTTGTCGCCTGCCGCCTGCAGGCCGATGGCGTAGGCCAGGTCCGATGGGCCAATGTAGACCGCGTCCAGCCCCGGGGTTGAGCAGATGTCATCTAGATTATCGAGTGCTTCGGCCGTCTCGATCATTGCAATGATCGCAATCTCGTCGTTGGCGTGGTTGACATAGCCGCGGCCCGCGTACATTCCGGCGCGGATCGGTCCGAACGAACGGCCACCGTCGGGCGGGTAGCGGCAAGCCCATACGGCCTTCTCAGCTTCTTCACGATTGTTGACAAGCGGCACGATGACCCCGTATGCGCCAGCGTCAAGCGCCTTCATGATGATGTACGGCTCATTCCACGGTACTCGTACAAAAGGCATGGTTTCAGTTGTCGAGATCGCGGGTAGCATGGCTCGCACATCGTTGTAATCCAGCAGCCCATGCTGCATGTCCATACACAGCCAATCGAAGCCGGTCCGGGCCATCATCTCGGCCACGTAGACGGAGTCTGATGANATCCAGCCGCCNATGGTTTGTTTGCCTTCTTTCCACGCACGCTTGACGTGATTCGGTCGCATTGATGCCTCTCCTAATATGTTGGCCGAGGCGCTGCCCGGCGGTTCAGTCCGCTGCACTCATGCGCGGAGGCGCTATGTTCGTTGCAGCCGGTGGCAGTGGTCAAGCCGGCCTCTGACTGCGCGCCTGGAGCAAGATCAATGGGGTCAGCCGCCGCTTAAGAACAAACCATGCGTGCCATGGTCTACGACCGCTAAGGCACATCCGAAGTGATGCGAATGGGTCCGGCGCCTATGCCTCAGGCGGGTGACCGAGGCTTGCTAATCCGTGTTCACGCAGCGGAGGCCACCAAAAGTGACTTCGAAATGCCCAGTTTCCGATATTCGGGCAAACGGTTCTGGCTGCCGCTTCGGCATGACACGTGCGTGCCGGAGTGTGCTGGAGTCGTACTTCTCCAGTGCAGAGCGGCGGGTTGGCGTACGGGTCACCCAGTCTTGCGACGGCAATCATGTCTTCGACTCCTGCTCGCTTCTACTGGGTCGTTTATAGCGAGTGTCTGGCATTACCGGAGATCTCCGCAATCGCCATGATCGCCAGCGAACATGTCCTTTAAAGCGGTTGGAGCCGCAAGCCTGCATTTTATGGAGAGGCCGGCCGTCGCCGCAATCTGACTTGCCGTAGAGCCTTTCATGATCGGCCAGCAACGGCACAAATGCGGCGTCCGTGAATAAGCCTGGAATGATCACAAGCTCTTGTTCGCACCACTCCTCGACATGTAGCTGACTGAATCGCATCGTGTGACTCCGTTCTAGAGTCGCATAGCTGTCACAATCAGCAGCAGCCAGCCGCAGACGAGCAACAGGCCACCGAGCGGGGTAACGGGTCCCGCCCAGCGTGCCCCAGTCAGCACCAATAGATAAATACTGCCGCTGAAAAGCAGGACACCGCCGGCGAAAAGCCAGCCAGCCCATTCGGCCGACAGCATCCGCCCCTGCAATCCATGTAGCCACAGGCCAAGGGCCAGGAGGACGACCGCATGCACGGCCTGATAGTGCACGGCTGTCTCCCAGGCGATCATCTGTGAATCGTCAAGCCTACTGCGCAACCCATGAGCACCGAAGGCCCCAAGTCCCACAGCGACAAGGCCATAGCAGGACGCGATCATAAAGAGGAACTTTGCAGCCATATCTATTTCCAGAGATCCTTGAACCACTCGTCCGGTATGCGCCCGGCATAGGGTTCATACTCGAACCGGCAGGGTTGCTCCATGAGCCGGGGGTCATTCTGTTCCCGGAGTACTTCGAGTAGGCGCGTTTCGAGATTTGCCTTGATCACCGCGTATGTGGGGTCGTCCGCCAGGTTAGTCATGTAATCCGGATCGCGGCCAAGATCGTAGAGCTCCTCGCGCGGGCGCTTTCCAAATGCAAGCAGATACAGAGGTTCTACGTCGTCCTCTTCACGATGATGGATCATCCACGCTTTGGTAGGGCTCGCGTCCAAATCGTAGAAGGCGACCATAGTGTTGTAGGCGAGCTCTTCGTATGCGGGCAGCTCGGCAACCGCATCATCTATCCCCTTCGGGTCGCCCATCGGCCAGCGATCAGGTTCGAAGTTGATGATGTAGATATAGTCTTGGACTCGAATCGAGCGTTGCGGGTAGGGCAACATCCCTTCCCGCGCCGCTGCGACGTGGCGCTCGCGCCCAGTCACTACATAGTCACGGCCGGGATCAACCTGACCGCTAGCAGCTGAACGGAGCACCGGCAGCAACGAACGACCCGTCATCGACCCAGGAACCNGGGCCCCACCCGCTTCGCAGAAGGTTGGCCCCAGATCCATGAGATTCACAAAATCATTTACTACCCGCCCAGGCTCTATCACGCCCGGCCAACGCGCCGCCAGGGCGACCTCGCACCCAATGTCATAGAGATTGCACTTGGCGCGTGGCATACCCGGAATGCCATGATCACCGCTAACTACGACAAGGGTATTGTCCAACTCTCCTATGGTGGNNAGTTCATCAAGCAGGATGCCNAACCCCCNGTCTACCGCCAAACACTCGCCAAGATAGTCGGCGGCGTCCTCACGTACCTCATGCACATCGGGCAGGAACGCCGGCATCCGGCCNCGNAAATCATCCGGCTCGATGNCCCAAAGGGCCTTACCAGAGCCGCGCTCCCACGTGCGATGGGTATTGGCGGGACCCCACCAGTAACAGAACGGTGCCCCGACTTGCCGTCGCGCGAGAAAATCACGGAAATTTGCCCGGGACTCCTCGAACAGCACCTGCTTGGCCGCCTCAACGCCACCCTCTGCCTCCGCGTTCGCCGTGACCCAGTGGGAAAATTGATTGAAGTTGCGCCCTGCCGTCTCGAAACTCGTCCGCCGACCGCCCATTGGCGCGTTCATGGTTTTGCCTGGACTCCAGACCTTGTATGTATGTCCTATCTNATAACCCGACTTCTCCAGTTCCAGAGGGAAGGTTGGTATCGACTCATCCCATACCGCTCCCATCAAAATGGCACCGAGGCCCGTCTGCCAGAAGTATTGNCCAGAGAGAAGCGAACTTCGGCAAGGGGTACACGAAGGCGCAGGAACAAGTGCATTCAGGAAAAGTGCCCCTTCGCCAGCAACCCGGTCGAAGTTAGGCGTGTCGATCAATTCGTTAAGGCAACCTTCACCTTCGTGAGGCGCATACGCGCTAGCGTACCGTCCCCAGTCATCAGCGAAGGCAAACACAATATTGGGTTGTTCCATGACGCTCCTACGACCAACCTGTGCGCACCCCGTCGCGTGCTCATCGCATCGGGGTGAAGCCATGTTGCTAGTAGCCAGCCCGCACTGCAACTACCTCACAACTCCTGATTACCGTTACAAAATTCCCAGCGNCAACCNGCCTGTACCCAGGCGATCGTCGTTGAGGGCAGCGTGATGCGCTGAGTCTTCTCAGCGGGTCTGCTGGAGACATTCAGCACCCGCAGGTTCGACCCCTTTGATGCGGGAATTGGTGTGTCCAATGGTGCGTTCAACCTGGCCAACTAAATGGCTGACCAACCTGGACTCCTCAATGTGTACACCGAGTTTACCGCGGGGGTCATCTCGCCTGGACGTCATTAGGCTACTCACCTTGCTGACCCGCACCTATGACCTCAATAAAGACGATCTTGATCGCGTGTTCTGAAGCCTGAACCTTAATGTGCGCTCGAGATGAGCACCACGGCGGAGCAATAGGAGTCGGACGGCACATTAATCAAGGTNCTCCGGGCGATTCGCAACCCTGGAGATGAGCTCGAAGGATTTTTCCACTTCTACGNCCGCCTCCGCGCCGCAGAGATGATCGCCGTACTAAACGAAACTGGTGGCATACGCCGGCATAACGTCGAAGGTCACGCTAAAAAGATCGAGTTTNAACCCGAGACCATTGATCAGATTGACTTCGTCGACTGCAAACGCAGGATGAGCAGGCTGTGTTTCACAGCTTATAATGGGCTTGATCGAGCCCAGACCTCGCACCAAGGAGTCGACCGACGTGACCATCAAACTGAACGAACTTAACGCTATAGAGCGCCAGGTCATCCTGGAGAAGGCAACTGAGCGGCCGTTCACCGGCGAATATGACGACTTCTTTGAGCCGGGCTACTACGCCTGTAAACGATGCGATGCACCGCTATATCGTTCGGAGGACAAATTCCAGGCGCACTGCGGCTGGCCAGCATTCGATGACGAAATCGAGGGCGCTGTTAGACGCGAGATGGATGCAGACGGATTTCGAGTAGAGATACTCTGTAACAACTGCGGCGGTCACCTTGGCCACGTGTTCGAAGGCGAACGTATCACGCCAAAGAACACGCGCCACTGCGTCAACTCAATCTCCATGAAGTTCATACCGGCGAAGTAGCGAGCCGCAGCTAGCAATCTAGCCGGTGGCCAAGTCTGCATAGCGCTGGTGTAGCGCCTCCACTTCCGGCGCCAGCGCTTCAATTTCCCCGTCGTTGACAATGATGTCATCGGCAAGCTNAAGGCGCGCCTCACGCCCAATTTGCGAGGCAACAATGCGCGTTGCCTGCTCACGGTCAACAGTGTCACGCGCCATAGTGCGCGTGATCTGCGTCTCGACCGGTACATCCACCACAAGAATCCGGTTGACGTAGGCATCCTTGCGCATGAGCAAGGGGTTGACGACCATAGCGTAGGGAGACANCGCTGCCTTGAGTTCATCGGCGACCCACGCATTGATGAGNGGGTGCGTCAACTGATTGAGCCAGNTACGCTCTTCCTTGTGGGCAAAGATATGCTCACGCAGCGCGCGACGGTCGAGAGTGCCATCATCATTCAACATGCCCGTACCAAAGCGATCGGCGATCGCGGTCAACGCTGGCTGACCTGGCTCCACAATCACCCGCGAGGCCACGTCCATATCCACGACGCGTACGCCCAGTGTCTCGAACCGGTCTGAGACTGCGGTCTTGCCACTGCCAATACCGCCCGTGACCGCTACGATGTAATCCGCCACTTTTCTAACCCATGTTTGCGACGGGCGCGGAGTTTACCGCAACCAGAGCGTCACGCCATTTGACTATGCGCCGGGAAACGAAGGTTGTACTGTTCGGTCNTCACAACGCANCAAGTCAGATCTATGNCCACAANAAAATGTCGCAATCTGCTAAGTGTCGCTGCCATGGCGCTGCTGTGCGCCTGCGAACCAAGCGACGCNCGCTTTCCAGCCGTCGCAACTCTCGACCCAGACAATGCCAAAGCCGACGGCACGCGCCTGATATCGCTCAGCGAGGGCCTGCACCGCCTGGATAGAAACGCCNCGACCACTNGCGCCGTCGTGATGGTGCACGGGTGGGGTAGCCGTGGAATCGAATGGGTGTACCCNATCGTGACNCTCGCCGGACCAGAGGTGGCAACCTANTTTTTCCGCTGGGACTGGAACGGATGTCCTGGCCCGNCGGCGGCCTCGCTGCGTGATGCCTTGGCGACGCTCCCAGCNACAAACAAANAACTGAAAACTGTGACCGTTCTAGGTCACAGTTACGGCGGGCTGGTCGCGCACGAACTGGCACGAGCCGCCGACACTATCGGAGAATTGTCACTGACAACACATGTCATCGCCTCACCCCTTGCTGGAAGCGAGGCGTTAACTGGCGCCTGCGAATACGCGCCGGCGGACCGACTTTCGCGTTTCAACGAATGGCGAACCCGGCACGAACTGGACGGCGCATTCAAAGACATGGCGGTTGATCCACAGGTGGTCACGATCACAGGAAGCCGTGTAACCTTGCTACCGGAGACCTATCGTGAGCGACGCCTGGGCCACAATTGGGCCATCAGTTGGGTAGCAGACGAACTTGTGTCGAAATAAGGCCTCCTCCTCAGGCGAGTGACGCCCTCCAGGCTCACCAGCTGCCAAACTTCGTTACATTCGATGTGAGTCCTGGGCTGTGACCCCAAGCCTCATCGGCGTCAACCTCCGAAACCAGTCCCCTGCCGCCGTATCCTAGTGGCCTGAACGCCACTAGGAGTTCGTCGCTATCCGGTATCTAAAGCGCGGCATACCCGGATTCACCCGTAAGCGCTCGGCGCATGTTGACATCGGCATTACCGGACCGCGAATCAAAGAGGTAACGCACGTCGTCGCCCACCCGGACCCTTATGCGCACTGATGTGGTCTCGAAGGTTCTCGGGATGTGCGTGAGCATTTCCTGCATCCGTGCAGCGTCGAGCACAACAAGCGCGACTCCGAGCAAACTGCCATCGTTGCGGAAGGCAGGCGCTCCCAGCGTCACCACGTAACCACTACCAATCTTTACCCGCTGTCCAAGTGACGGCTGACCAGCTTCCGATCCTTGCTTGCCGACCAATCGGACTTGTACGCGATTGGGGCTCTNGCTTGCTATGCAATCCGTCTNAGGGGACTAATTTAGATCCCGTCTAAGCAGTTGACTCGGCTCCTGCAAGAAGGTTCAAGGGACGCTATTCACTGGGAACCTCACCTTCACACATCACCCGATAGAGCGTTCTGGGCTGATCACCATGGTCGTACACTGCAGCGTGTAGCGAGCAGCGGTTGTCCCACAGTACAAAGTCGCCCACCGCCCAGCTGTGCCGATACATTGCGTGCTGCGCAAGTGAATGTTGGTACAGAAAAGATATGAGATTGGCGCCCTCGGCGGCGGTCATACCTTCTGCCTCAATACAACGATCCGCGTAGGTCACATAGAGTGCCTTGCGCCCGGTGACCGGGTGAGTTCGTACAGCCGGATGCCAGACGGGACGAGGAACCGCTTCAGGGCGCTCAGTCCCACTAACAACATGTTTTAGGCGCAATCCGCACAACCAACCTTTCATCACATCCGACAATGACTCATAAGCAAGATATTGGTTTGCAAAGACCGTATCACCGCCATGCTCCGGCACCTCAATCGCAGAGAGCGAAGTAAACGACGGCGGGCGCGCGACAAAGCAGGTATCGGTGTGGAAGCCTCCAGAGACCGGCGCAGAGCCTCCACGATTGGCCACCACATGAACCTCCTCGTGTTCCGGGTGCATATCGACACCAGGAGTGTGGGTCACCTTGCCGAACCGGGAAATCAACGCCACGTGTTCTTGCGGACCAATGAACTGACCGGGGAATACTGCAACGCAGAACTCACCAACCAGACGGCGAATCTCTTCGACTTGATCGTCCCTTGCATCCTTCAGCCGCAAGCCGTCAATACGAACGCCTGTATAGCCAGTCATCAGCGTCGCCTGGAGCTCGGTACCAGCAATCTCGGCAGGGTTTGCACTCATCATAGTTCTCGCGCAGTAACCAATCGTTTCATCATGTGCCAGCGGGAGCGCCTTGTCGACGGCCGCGCGGGTCTCTTTGGACCGACGCGAACCAAATGCGGTACTTTCCCGCATGGCTTTGAGCGGTGACCCAACCAAAATGGACAAAGAACTCAACGACAAACGCAGGGTGCTAGGACTTTCATCCGTACAGAATGTACGCGATCTTGGTGGCTACACAACCGCGGATGGCAGCACCACACGTTGGGGCCGCTTCGTGCGCTCGGGAGACATGGACCAACTCAGCGAGGCGGATCAGCAGGCTCTGGTCACCCATGGTGTCGGCACTGTCATTGACCTACGCATGGAGAAGGAGACGGCAGCGGCGCCGAATCAGTTCAGCAACTCGGCTCTGGTCGACTTCAAAGTTCACGACTTCTGGGGCCACCGCTTCGACAATTATCGTTCCCGGAACAAGACAGCATCTCCGGAACAGAAGCTGGCGGATCTTTATTGCGAAGGGCTCCGACAGTCTGCATTTGTGATGGCAGACATCATGCGCACCATTGCCAATGCACCGCGAGGGGTTGCGTTCCATTGTCGGTCCGGTAAGGACCGAACCGGTCTCGTTGCAGCCTTCCTGCTAGAACTGGTGGGTGTCCCCCGCGCAAAGGTCTGTGCCGACTACAGTCTGACCGCTGGACTACTCATCTCAGCCGACGCAGATAAGCAGATCGACCCGAACCAGCCGGGCGCCTATCTGCGCGGCTGCGCGCCCGAGACCATGGCAAGAACATTGACGTTTGTTGACGAGGAATTTAGCGGCGTCGCTAATTACCTTGCGGCTGAGGGTCTGTCGCCGCACGATTTAAACCGGATTAGAAGTAAGCTTCTGGCCGAGTAGCAGTGCAAATCCGCTACTTACAAAAACGAAAGACAGGAGTCATGTTGCCCCGGGGCCACGCTCGCTCTAGTTCATCTCAAAGCCACCAGCGACGGTGAGTGAAATACCGGTGACGTTAGGTGCCGTTGCGAGATACACGGCTGCCTCCCCCATGTCCCGAGTCTCCTGCGGTCGACCAAGAGGGATCAACTCCTCCATGCGTGCCTCGAACGCGTCCTGACCTTCATTCCGCATCAGGTGATCAAGCCACATGGCGGTGCCAACTATGCCCGGACAGATGGCATTGACTCGGATGTTGTGGGGTGCAAACTCCTGGGCCAGAGACTGGGTCAGACCGACGGCGGCAAACTTAGACGCACAATAGGCCGAAAGGTCCGCGCTGCCACGCTTGCCCGCGACGGATGCAGTGTTGACAATCGCTGCATCAGGGGAGGCCTTAAGAGCATCAAGGGCCGCTACAGTCATGTTGTAGATGCCTTTGACGTTGACGTCAAAGATGCCGTCCCAGTCAGACTCGGCAAAGGTCTCAATCGGACCGCTCGCCACCACACCCGCATTATTTGCGAGCACATCAAGGCCGCCGAAAACCTCGATCGTGCGCTTGACTGCTGCTTCGCACGAAGCGCGGTCAGTCACGTTGAGCGCCACCGCATCGACATGGCCGAGTGACGAGAGTTCGGAGACCGCCTCTCCCATGGCGCCTTCGCTGGCCAGGTCGTAGTTCCACTCCTGGCTTTCTGCCAAGTCCGCAATCATCACACTGTGGCCGGCCCGTAGAAAGGCCTCTGCAATACCTCGTCCGATCCCACGTGCGCCGCCCGTTATCAAAACTGTTCGCATCTCGATCCCTCCGTTCGTTCTTTTTTTGGCTCCAGCGCGCCGTTTACTTGCCTTTTGTTAGTCAGAGCTCAACGCCACTCAGCCATGACAAATCCCAGCGGCGCTTCACCTACATTGCTGAAACTGCGTACGCCTGGACCCAGCCAGACTAGATCACCCGCAGCCGCCGACCACACCTCGCCCTCGCCTATCTTAAGACAAGCCGGGGTCAGCATGATCGCGACCCCAGAGAAACTAAAGTCGAGCACCCCCGTCGAGTCGCCCGCCTCCAACTTCACGTCATAGGCACGCAGACGTTCGTTCTCCCATCGCATTGAAACATGATCAGCTGCAAGCGGGTTTGCGGCCGTCTCGGGCGGACTGTCTTTGACCTCGACGCCTATCATGCGCATATCGCCTTTACCCACGTTGCACACACGATGAATCAGTGGCCGAGTCCGGTGGGGTCGGCAGATGCAGATGCCTGCCTCTACTTCCGCCGTGCGAGCGTCCTCTTCACCCCAGGTCTGGTCCCGGAGGGACGCAGCTGCAATAGCGACGTACAAGGTGTCTTCGGTATGACGGTGATAGAGCGTCGCGTCACCCACTGGAATCAGGACGTCGTATACCCGCGCCCATTGGTTCTCGAATCGATGACGATGCCTCGGCTCGTTCCTCACAGGCACGTAGGTTTTTTCCGGATCCTGTCTCACCTCCCGACCTCCGTCATCTAGTGCCCCCGCAGACTTGATTGACCGAACCTACGTCGAGTAGGTGCCAAGCGCAAGCGCCTTCGCTGCCGCAAACGGATCGGCATCGGTGCCCGGCTTATCGGGCCCGTAGCTCCGTTCCCGGGCAAACCCCGACTGTCATCACCAAACGGTTTCGCTACACCGGCAACAGCGAGGAAGAGGAGCTACTTTTCGATTTCCACACCAACTCGCAGGACATAACCGACCTGAAAGCCGCCAACCCCGTTGCCCTTGCACAGATGATGGAACAGCTCAACGACGCGAAAAGAGGCGCTGCCTACGATCCAGTATCGAGTCCTGCATCCGCTTAAGCGGCAATCAATGACTTTGCCTGTTCGTAAACCGCGTGCTCACGGCCAAGATGAATGACGGCCGCGGATTTAGCGGCAGCAACCAGGTGCACCCAGCGCGAGGACTTGGGCGTTCTGTAGAACTCGTCAACAATCGCCTGGAAGTGCTTCAGCGAATGCATCTCAGTGAAATCATCACGGCACGCAATCTCAGCGAGGCGGTTGAAGTAGGGCTCGGCGTCATAACCGTTCTCGGCATATTGGCGCGCCAGCGCAACCGTTTCCTTGACCTCGTCCGGCGCTACTGTCGCCGCGACACCAATCTTGCGCCAGTCGAGCCAGGGCTGGCCTTCGATGCTGTCAACAATGTCATTCAGCAGCGCATCTTGTCCACGCGATGGCAGTTTTGCGGTGACATCTCCATCCAGGTTCTCTTCCCAGTTGAGCAGGCGTTCAGCCAGCAGGACCTCGGGCCCCGTGAAAGCGGTCATTAGCCCCATCAGTTTGTGTTCAAGGCTGACATTCGGCTGCTCGAGCAGAAACCGACGATTGTTGGCGCCCGTATGCAGATGCGCATCCATCGGGTTGCCATAGCTAGTCGAGATGTACGCCGCAGCCGCGCCAATCGACATCGCCTGACCCGCGCCTTCAATTGAAAGACCGTCGGCAACGGCATCCGCTATCAGCACGCAATTCTCGAGGTACTTCTTGTTGCGCCCCATTTGCATGCCCAGCTCACGAACCTTATTCACCTCGGCCGGCGTGGTCCGTTCGGCAATCTCGCGCTCCAGAAGCTTGCGGTCGCGGATGAGTTCGCGGATGTCTTCAAAGTCGTAGTCGTTACGAAGCAGGCGGGGTGCCGGTCGGGCCTGAAAGCGAACGACCGGGCGAAAGAGCACATGCGCCCACTCCCAGCCAATCTCGTCCAGAGCGCGAGCCGTGTACACTGGATAAAGAAAGTTGTGATCATCATGCCCGTTCCGAGAAATAGCGAGCGGCAACAACTGATCCAGAGCTTCGTCTCCAGCGACGTTATCGAGCAGCCAGAGGAAGTAGTGTTCAGCAGCAGGCGCTTGCATCGCTCGTAGGCTCTTGAAGAACGCGCCTTTGGTGGCTTCCACTTCCCTAGACTTAGACTCCGTCTGATCACCAAGCCCGTCAGTCATCTCCTGATCGGTAATGTGGAAACTGCCGATGTCCCCCGGCTTGCCGGCCATAGGTGCCAGTTCGGGCATGAGGTAAGGGCCCATCTGCAGTGAGTGGCAGTGATTGTTAGCAAGAGCAACGTGCTGCAGGATTGGCAGAAAGGCGTCCTCGCCCGCGAGGCGTTGGGCAACCTGCGAGACGGCACGCACGCCGCAGACAGGATGCAGTGGCCCACCGTGATGCTGGGGCGGAATGTCGGTCGAGCGCACTACCGCAAGCGTGCTAGCAGTAAGAATTTCTTTGACGGAGGTCCCGGTACGCAGTCGCTCCACGGTCTTCTCAACGATGACATCCGGGTCTGTCTCCTCAATGAACCGCACCTGCCCTTCCGTTGCCGGTTCAAACGTCAGTGGTTTGAACATACGTTTCCCCTACCTTGATTAAGATCATCATATGCCTGTCGATCGCTTGCCGAAAGTGAGGCTCAAAACACAGCTAGCGGCGACCAAAGTCTCGTGCCCAGAAGCACNATGCCCGCGAGCANAAAGATGTTTGCGCAGATCACCCGCGGCCGATTCGGCCTGGTCTAGACTGCAATAATTGCGAGCACCACCGGCAAGCCGTCCGCAACCTGAGTCCACTCGGCGTCATTGCTCACACGCCATGCTTCGCCCGTGTCCGTGCCGACGAGCACCCCGCCGTCAGTATCCGGGTCGACGTTCAGACCGTGAAAGTTNGCGGGTGCCGGGGAATGTGCGTCATCGCAGAGTGAGCGCCAGGACTCACCACCGTCTTCGGACCGAAATAGCATCGCTTTAGCGCCACCGTCGTCTTTAAACGACGAAAATGCGGTAGGCGCGCTGGCAACGGTGAGCCCGTANGGCGCACGGCTATCAATACACATCGGCCGAGAGTAGCGTGGAGTGATGCCCTTCCAAGCATAACTCCAGGACGAGCCGCCGTCGTCAGAGCGGAAGACGCCGGCGTTGCCTTCTACCATATCAGCAACGCCGTCTAGGCGACCATAACCAGTAGAGGCGTAAATCGTGTCCGGGGTCTGTGGGTGCGCATACATCAT
>PAWP01000021.1 GCA_002714125.1 Gammaproteobacteria bacterium | reverse complement strand
CCCGCGCGTGGACGAGGATCTGGATCGGCTGCGCAGCGTGGACCCCTACACCCACGCCTCTCGAACTCATCTGGAGCGCCAGGACAGCGGGGAGGTGATGGAGGACGTGGGCGTGAGGGTGTGGTTGAATTTCGTCACGGCGGAACAGGAGAGGGAGCTGGTTCGAGAAGCGAAGGAAGCGCAAGCGCCGACCATTCGAACCCGTCACCTTGCGCTATAACCTGTCCGAAGAGGACATTGCGCGAGTTGAGGTTAACCGTTACCGCCTGCCGGGCGTGCGGGTTGAGGCGCAGCTAGTCCGGCATTACCCCCAGCGTAGTCTGCTCGCACACGCGGTAGGTTCCGTGCGTCGCATCAATGAAGACGATGCGAGACGCATCGATGAGGTGGCCTACTCGGGCACGGATCACATAGGCAAGACGGGTATTGAGCGNTTTTACGAGTCNCTGNTGCTGGGCACNGTGGGCTANCGCAGGNTCGAGANCAATGCGCTGGGGCGCGTGATGAACGTNCTTGATGAGANCAAGCCGANGCCGGGGCGGAATCTGGTCCTGCAGATCGACGCTGCGTTGCAGCAGGCGGCGAGTGANGCGCTGGGTGATCGGCGTGGGGTCATTGTGGCAATTGANCCCGCAACNGGTGGCATATTGGCGATGGTGAGCAAACCGTCNTACGACCCCAATCTATTTGTCACTGGCATCGACNACAANACCTATGGCGAGCTACGGGACTCGATCGATGTGCCNCTATTTAACCGCGCCATACAAGGACAGTACGAGCCAGGCTCAACCCTGAAGCCCTTCCTNGGCCTTGTCGCGCTGGCGCAAGGGGTCACCACCGCCGAACAAGTCATTGAGGACCCGGGCTGGTNCCGATTGCCTGGCAATCAGCGGNTGTATCGCGACTGGAACTGGACCGATGACGGCCGCGGTGGCCATGGCGATGCGGTCAACATGGAGCGGGCGATATACCGGTCCTGTAACGTGTACTTTTACGATCTCGCTGTGCAGATGGGCATCGATACCATACATGAGAACATGGCGCTGTTTGGTTTTGGGCGCAACCTCGCGCTGGATCTGCCGGAGGCGCGGAGCGGTCTCTTGCCGTCGCCTGAATGGAAGCGTGGCGTACGTGGCGAGAACTGGTATCCGGGCGATACGGTAAACATCGGGATTGGTCAGGGTGACATGCTCGTCACACCGCTTCAGCTGGCGTCCGCAGTCACAATCCTGGCCAACCGCGGTCGTTTCATCCCGCCCCGGTTGNTACTAGAGGGTACGGACGAGCCAGANGCGCGTGAGCAGGTCAATAACGTCACTTCAATTGCACGTGAACACTGGGATACGGTGATTGGCGGAATGGAGATGGTGGTGCACCGCGGCAACATGGGTTTCGGNGAGAACGGCACNGCCTGGGCNTACATCGGTCAGGACATCCCCTACCGGATGGCNGGCAAATCCGGGACCGCGCAGGTAGTCGGGATCAAGCAGGGTGAAGAATACGACGAGACACTACTTTCCGAACGTCAGCGCAANCATGCCTGGTTTGTAGCCTTTGCACCGGTCGTAGCACCCACCATNGCGTTAGCGGTACTGGTCGAGAACGGCGGGGGNGGCAGCTCAGTTGCCTCGCCCGTGGCGCGCGCAGTGCTTGATCACTANCTGCTTGACGAAACGCCAGGCATCGCACGGCGATGAGTCGCGACTTTGTCAGGCGCCTGGTNAACTCGGGATACCAATACCGGNCCGCGGGTGGTCTAAGNGGCAGGCTGCACATCGATTTCATCCTGCTGCTGCTGNTGTTTGCCATTTCGGCCTACGGACTGTTGATTCTGTACAGCGCGGTTGGGCAACAGANAGGACCCGTTGTCTCCCAGCTCAGCAAACTTGGCGTTGCGACCGCGGTGATGCTGATACTTGCCCAGATCAGCCCGGTGTTTTATATGCGTATGGCGCCATGGCTCTACGCGGTNGGTATCGGGCTTCTGATTCTGGTCCCCTTCTTTGGCACCGAGGTTAACAACGCGNGGCGNTGGCTGGTGATACCTGGTGTTTTCGGCTTCCAGCCGTCAGAGCTGATGAAACTGATCGTCCCGNTGGTACTGGCCGGNTATTTCCAGCATCGACATTTGCCGCCTAGNCCGCGGCANGTGTTCTGGACGCTNGTGATCATTCTGGTACCTGTGGTNTTGATTGAGCAGCAACCGGATCTGGGTACAGCACTGTTGATTGGTGCTTCTGGTCTATTGGTGCTGATACTTGCCGGCGTGCAACGCCGCATGATTGCGGGCGCCCTGGCCCTGGGCGTATTGCTAGCGCCGGTGTTGTGGTTTGTGATGAAGCCCTACCAGCGTGGGCGGATCCTGACCTATTTCAATCCAGAGGGNGACCCACTCGGGGCTGGCTGGAACACGATNCAGGCCAAGACCGCGATCGGCTCCGGCGGGCTTACAGGCAAGGGACTGTTTAACGGTACCCAGTCGAATCTCGACTTCNTGCCGGAAAGTCAGACAGATTTCATCATTGCCGTGCTGGCGGAGGAACATGGCCTGCTGGGTGTGGTCGTACTGATCATCTTCTNCCTGCTGTTGACGGGGCGTGGAGTCGTCATGTCGATTGAGGCACAGGATACTTTTGGCCGGCTGTTGGCTGGGGCCCTGACGTTTACGTTTTTTGTGTATGTGTTTGTGAATGTGGGTATGGTTAGCGGGCTCCTGCCGGTTGTTGGAGTCCCCCTACCTCTAGTGAGTTTCGGTGGCACTTCCATCGTTACGCTGTTTGCAGGTTTTGGCTTGCTGATGTCGGTGCATACCCATCGGCGCATCATGATGTAGGTGGATGGAGCGGATGAGTTTTGTGAGGGATGGTGGAAATGCAGGTGGTGTCGTGAGGCTTTTGGGTAACGTGCTGGCCCTCGTGAGTGGTTTTGCAGTCTGCACGCAGGTGATGGCTGACGACTATTCANCCCGTGATGACGTCGTTGCTTTTGCNAATGAGNTCNCGGCAGCATATGGCTTTGAGGCGGCGNACCTGCTCACAACGTTTGACAGGGCCGTCTACAAGCAGAGCATCATCGATGCGATCTCCCGACCCGCCGAGAAACGCCTGACATGGGGGGAATATCGCCAGATTTTCCTCAACGATGCGCGTATCGAAGCGGGCAAGAAGTTCTTGAATGAACACGCTAGTACCCTCGGACGCGCCGAGAGCGAGTTTGGAGTGCCAGCCCATGTCATTGTTGCCGTACTGGGCGTCGAGACTCTGTACGGTCGGCGGAAGGGTAGCTACAGGGTGCTCGACGCGTTGACGACGCTTGGTTTCAACTATCCACCCAGGGGTAAGTTTTTCCGGAAAGAGCTTAAAGAGTTTCTCTTGCTCGCCCGCGAAGAGAACCTCGAGATTGATTCCCTGGTGGGCTCCTATGCGGGTGCTATGGGCTACGGACAGTTCATCCCCAGTAGTTATCGGGCCTATGCCATCGACTTTAGCGGCGATGGGATCAAGGACATCTGGAACAACCCGGTTGATGCAATAGGCAGTATTGCTGCGTATCTCAGCAGGCACGGTTGGCGGCGTGGTGAGGCGATCACAATCCGAGCGACGGAGCCGGGTGATGAGGAACTGCTTAACGTCTCGCTGAAGCCGTACACGACGGTCGAAGATGTCCGTAAGNAAGGCGTGAAGGTGGCGCAGGATGTTGCGAGCGAAGCGTCAGCAACGCTCATGCATCTCAAAGGCGACGNTGGTTCAGAGTACTGGCTCGGTCTGCACAACTTCTACGTGATCACGCGCTATAACCATTCCAGACTGTATGCTATGGCAGTCTTCCAACTGGGTGAGGCGGTGGCGGAAGATCTGCGGCCGTGAATTGTGGGGCCCCATACCTTAAGTTAGCCATCGCCGGCATGCTGGTATTGGTGCTGGGTGCGTGCGAGAGCATTGCGCCACAGTTTATGCATCGTGAGCCAGCGCCCAAGCGCAAGCTGCCACCGGGTCAGTACGAGGTGTTTGGTGAGGTCTATCAGATCCTCGACTCAAGTCTGGGTTACGTAGAGATTGGCGTAGCCTCCTGGTATGGCAAGAAGTTCCACGGCCGCCTGACCGCCAATGGCGAAACCTACGACATGTTCGCGATGACCGCGGCGCACAAGTCCTTGCCGCTGACAACGATGGTTCGCATCACTAATCTCGACAACGGGCGGAAGATCACGCTGCGGGTCAACGATCGGGGCCCGTTCCACGACAACCGCCTGATCGATCTGTCGTACTCTGCCGCGCGTGCACTGGGTTTTGCCGACAAGGGCACCGCTCCTGTTGTGGTTGAGGCACTTGATGCTCAAAACTATCCGGATCGCCTACTGCCAGCACCGATCGGTGCGCCTGAAATAGCCGGCGCGATCTACTACCTTCAGGCTGGTGCCTTTAGCCAGAGGAGCTCTGCCGACAGCCTGCAGGCGAGGTTGCAGGGTGTGCTGGGCCAGGGCAGCGAAGGAACCGATGTTCGTGTGCTGGAGTCTGAACTTGAGGCCGGCAGTCTGCACAAGGTTTGGGTTGGGCCCATCGCCGGGCAGGAGAGCCGAATTCAAGTCGCGGGCTTGCTGCGAACGGTGGGCATCGAACCGATAGAGGTAAAGGTTGAATGAGCGTGCATCAGTTTTGTGAAGAGGGTAGAAGTGAGTTTTGCTAAAAATAAGGTCGAGCGTCGCTGGGTGTCGGTATTCGTACTGTTACTAGGGCTGGTCTGCTCCAACGCGGCACAGTCAGCCGAGCCAATTATTATTCCCGCGCAACCTCAGTTGGCCGCATCTGCTTTTCTTCTGATCGATGCGGACTCCGGCAAGACGATCGTTGAGCATAACAGCCGTCAGCGGCTGCCGCCGGCAAGCCTCACGAAGATCATGACGAGCTACATCGCGGCGGGCGAGATTGCGAGCGGGCGCCTTGCGCTTAGTAACAAAGTCCTGGTCAGCGTGAAGGCATGGCGCAAGGGCGGCTCGAAGATGTACATTCGTGAGGGCACAGAGGTACTGGTCGAAGATTTGCTGAGGGGCGTTGTGATCCAGTCCGGTAACGACGCGAGCATTGCTCTCGCCGAGCACATCGCTGGTAGTGAGGATGCGTTTGCCGACGTCATGAACCAGCAGGCCAGTCTGCTTGGCATGGCGGACTCAAACTTCCGCAACGCCACTGGTTGGCCGGATGACGAGCATTACACCAGTGCAAGGGACCTCGCCACCCTGTCCCAGGCGCTGATTCAGCGTTATCCCGAGCACTATGCGATGTATGCGGAGAAGAGTTTCGACTACAACGATATTAATCAACAGAATCGCAATCTGCTGCTGTGGCGCGATCGCAGCGTCGATGGTGTAAAGACCGGTCATACCGACGCTGCAGGCTACTGTCTCGTCTCATCCGCGGTTCGTGATGGTATGCGCCTGATTTCAGTGGTCATGGGTACAGACAGCCCGGAAGGGCGTGCGCGTGAAAGTCAGAAGCTGCTGTCCTATGGTTTCCGTTACTACAAAACGCACACGCCCTACCGTGCGGATGACAGCCTGCGACAGGTTCGCGTCTGGGGGGGTGAGGCGAACCAGGTCGGGCTCGGGGTACCGGCAGATGTCACCATCACGGTGCCCCGCGGCGCAGTGGAACAGCTGACTGCAGCCATCGATCTGCCTCCCGTGATCAAAGCGCCACTCGCGAAAGGCAAAGAAACCGGTAAGCTGACAGTTATGCTGGGTGAAGACGTGGTTTGGGAAGGGCCGTTGGTGACACTGGCTGATGTGCCTGAGAGGGGAGTGTTTGGCGGTATTCTCGATGTGATCAGCCTCTTCTTCCTTGAACTCTCTGGCGGGGATCCGCTGGCTCTCTGAACAGCGCCGTGCGCAGATGGGCGCGATGGAGTAATTAGTTGGGCGACGTGAAAGTACCAAAAATTGAGTTTCCCTGTGATTACCCGATCAAGGTGATTGGCGAAGCAGTGCCGGACTTCCTCGAACAGGTGGTAGCGATTGTGCGAACCTACGATGACACGCTGACGGCTGATCGCCTGACTGAGCGAGACTCGCGCAAGGGCAACTACCGCTCGATTACCATGCAAGTTCATGTGGTATCAGAAGCCCAATTGCAGCCGATGTTCCTCGAGCTGAAGGCCGTAGCCGCCGTGCGCATGGTTCTTTGAACGTGATCGCGTTGCCGCAGGTGCGCTTGCTTGGCGCGGTTGATTACCAGACAACGCTTGAGAACATGCGTGCGTTTACCGACGCGCGAACCCTGGTCACCCCGGATGAGTATTGGGTGCTTGAGCATCTCCCGACCTTCACATTGGGGCAGCGGGGGCGTATCGAGCATGTGCTGGATGCCGGCGATATTCCGGTGGTGGCAACTGATCGCGGTGGCCAGGTGACATACCATGGCCCTGGCCAACTGGTGGTCTACCTGTTGTTGGATCTGCGTCGGGCTGGGCTGAACGTTCGGACGCTTGTCTGTGGGATCGAACAGGCACTGATTGAGTTGCTCGCATACTATAATGTCATCGGATCTCGGCAGGATGGGGCGCCTGGGGTTTACGTAGGGGCAGCCAAGGTTGCTGCATTGGGCCTGCGGGTCCGGAAAGGCCGCTCTTTTCACGGCCTCGCGCTGAATATCGACATGGACCTCGAGCCTTTTGGACGTATCAATCCTTGCGGTTTTTCGGGTCTTGAGGTGACTGACCTCCGCCGGCTCGGTGTTAAGGCGCCGGCGACGGAGATTGCTACACGTCTTGTTGCGAACCTTCACGGCGCGTTCGGATTCGCCGAGTCGGGTAACAGCGGTGAAGGGGTGATGAAGAGCATTGATGGATTACAAGGCAGATGAGCCAGGTTGAGGACAAGACGCGGCGCCGCCACCGTACACCGCTGGTGCAGGGTGAGAAGCTGCGCGGCGCGCAGAAGGTTGAGCGTATCCCAGTGAAGGTTGTGCCCACCGAGAGGGTTCAGCGAAAGCCGCCCTGGATACGCGTGCGGGTACCTGTGTCCGCTGAAGTCAGCCGTATTAAGGGAATTCTACGGGAACGCCGCTTGGCCTCGGTATGTGAGGAGGCGAGTTGCCCCAATATTGGTGAATGTTTTGGGCATGGCACGGCTACGTTCATGATCATGGGTGAGATCTGTACTCGCCGCTGCCCGTTTTGTGATGTTGCCCACGGCAAACCAAACCCGCTTGACCCGGCAGAGCCTGACAATCTGGCCGCAGCTATTGCCGAAATGGGGTTGCGCTACGTCGTCGTTACATCGGTAGATCGCGATGACCTCAAAGACTCGGGTGCAGGGCATTTTGCCGCATGTATTCGTGCGATCCGCGACCAGTGCCCGGGTACCTTACTTGAAGTACTCGTGCCGGATTTTCGGGGGCGGATGGACATTGCGCTCTCGATACTCGCTGAGACTCCGCCGGATGTTTTCAATCACAACCTTGAAACCGTCTCACGCTTGTACCGGAAGGTGCGGCCGGGCGCAGACTATGACTGGTCGCTGGACCTGCTAGCGACCTACAAGTCGCGCAAACCCGAGGTGACCACCAAATCGGGCCTAATGCTTGGTCTTGGCGAAACGCTGGAAGAGGTTCGTGACGTAATGAGGGACCTGCGGGCTCACAATGTTGACATGCTCACCCTTGGGCAATATTTGCAGCCTACGAAGCAGCATCTTGCGGTGGATCGCTTCGTGCACCCGGATGAATTTGCAGCGCTCAAGGAAGAAGCCGAAGGACTTGGTTTCTGTCAGGTGGCGAGCGGGCCGCTGGTGCGGTCGTCATACCACGCAGACCTTCAGGCGAAGGGCGAAACCGTCAGCTGATCGCGCATTCGGCGGCTGGGCTATGGAGGAATGTGATCCTCTAGTTTCAGTTGGGGTGTTGTGGGGGATCACGTGCGGCTAGAGCGGTTTGCTGGCTGGTCCAAGGCGCAGCGACTTTTGTTTTCTTTTCCACCGTGACCCGGATCGCGCACGTCGAGCTGCGGGGCTTCTATCTGCGAGCGCGTCAGGTCGGCCTGGANGGCGGCGCTGCGCTTTTCCAGGAACTCCACCCGTCCTCGACGCGAATGACGGCATCCGCGCTGAGTGTATTGCAGCTCGGTCTTCCGGCCGGTTTGACGCGTTTGTTCGACGCACCAATGGATCATCCTCAAGCNATGCACTTTTGCCGTTGGTCGATTCCANCGAAGCCGCTTGCAACNTGGTCTGCAACGATCTTCGTTTGGAAGGCGAGAGCCAGATGCTAGNTCGAAATGTGACGCAGTACGCACGAAAACGTNGAAATACTACACACTGTGTCACCCGTTCGTTAACCCAAGGATGGGTGTTTTCCAAGAGAAAGTNGTGATCAAGCGCTTGAGATCCTGGCGATAGCACGAGTTGAGGCTGGATGTATGCGAGTGCAAAGAAGCTGGAGTAACCAGGAGCGTTATCGCCTTTTTGCACAGGATGAGTAAGCCAAAGCTTATGCGGNTGCATGAGGAGTCAATCAAGCGGNGGCCNTGACGTGCCGCCGCTTGATTCGAGGTTAACAANTGGCTTGATAGCTACCTGGTTGAGTGAGGTGCGCTAACCGCTGTTTCAATGGCGCCAGCTGCAACCAGGGCAGTCGGGGTCGCGCTTAAGTTTGAGTTTTCGGAAGTCCATGTACTTGGCATCCCAGACCAGCAGATGGCTAACCAGGGACTCGCCGTAGCCGNCTAATATTTTGATGGCCTCGCTGGCTTGTAGTGTGCCAATCACGCCCACNGTCGCGGCCGCGACGCCGGCTTCAGCACAGTTGAGNTGGCGGTCATCNGCNCCATCGTAAAGGCAACGGTAGCAGGGAGNGTCGGGTACNCGGGGGTCGTAGACCATGAGTTGGCCCTCAAGGCCAATTGCGGCACCCGAAACGAGCGGCGTTNCGGTCGCCACACAGGCGTCGCTGATGGCATAACGTACNTCGAAGTTGTCGGTGCAGTCGACTACCAGATCCACNCCGTCGATGACGCTCTNCATGGCGGTAGACTCGAGCCGNTCAGTTATCGTCTCCACGGTCACANCNGGGTTGAGCGCGGCGATNCANGCCTGGGCCGACTTCGCTTTGAGCGCGCCTACNTCGGCCGTTGTGTGGGCAATCTGACGCTGCAGGTTGGTGGCATCTACCGTATCGAAGTCCGCAAGGACCAGCGTCCCGACCCCGGCGGCACCCAGATACAGCGCGACCGGGCTGCCGAGCCCGCCCAGACCCACGATGAGCACACGGGCGTTGAGTAGTGCTTCCTGCCCGGCGATCTCGATCTCGGGCAGCATGATCTGGCGGCTGTAACGCAGCAGCTGATCGTCATCCACGGCGTTGCGCGCTCCTGTTGGCTCGAGGTGGTCGGTACCAATGCGCCATGGTAGCGCGTTCACGGCCCGCAAGGTCATGGTGGGTGGCAATGTCTGTGTATTGTGCGGCCTGGAAGAGGCCCCGGACCGCGGGACCCTGCTGCCAGCCATGTTCGAGAATCAGCGTGCCACCGGACCTCAGTACGCGTCGGGCCTCCGAGATCAGCGTACGCAGTGCGTCCAGGCCGTCAGCTCCTGCTGTAAGTGCAGTTCGGGGTTCGAAGGCCAATGCGTCAAGGTGTGGATCACCTTCTTCGATATAGGGTGGGTTGCTGATGACGATGTCCAGGGCGTCCGATGCCACAGGATCCAGCCAATTAGTCTGCCACATAGGCACGCGCGGACCGCAATTGTGCATCGCAACCGCCAGTGCGGCTGCGGAGCTATCTGATGCAAAGACCTGCCAGCCGGGCCGTTCACTCGCAACCGCGGCCGCAATGGCGCCGCTGCCTGTGCCTGCATCAAGCACAACCAGGTTATCGCCCGGCAACTCCAGGGCCAACTCTACGAGGAGTTCCGTGTCTGCCCGTGGTATTAGCGTCGCGGTCGACACGGTCAGGGTCAGGGTCCAGAAATCCTGGTTACCGCGTATGAGTGCGCAGGGTTCGCCCGCGGCGCGTCGGCTCACCAGGTTTTCGAGGTCCTGTGCATGTTGCGCTTCGACCTTATCGTTTACGTGTGCAAACAGCCACGCGCGGGTCTGGTGGAGGACATGCCCCAGCAGGATCTCGGCGTCGAGTCGGTCTATGCGATTACTCGCGGCCTGCAGGAGCTGGCCAACCGTAGCTGTGGACAATCAGGCGCCCTCGGCGAGCTGGCGCAACTGCTCTGCCTGGTATTCGGCGATCAGTGGCTCGATGACACCTTCTAGTTCGCCGCCGATGACCTCGGTCAGGCGATACAGCGTCAGGTTGATCCGGTGATCGGTGATCCTGCCCTGGGGGAAGTTGTAGGTTCGTACTTTCTCGGAGCGATCGCCACTGCCGACTAGTAGTTTGCGTGTGGCAGCCTGTTCGCTTTGCTGCTGGGCCTGGGCGGCATCCAGCAGGCGCGCCTGCAGTAGCGACATGGCACGGGCCTTGTTCTTGTGTTGAGAGCGCTCGTCTTGGCACTCAACCACGGTGCCGCTGGGGAGGTGTGTCAGGCGTACAGCCGAGTCCGTTTTGTTCACGTGCTGGCCGCCCGCGCCAGAAGCGCGAAAGGTGTCTATTCGCAGATCATTGCGATTGATCTCGATAGCGTCGATGTGATCCGCTTCTGGCATGACTGCCACCGTACAGGCGGAGGTGTGAATGCGCCCCTGCGACTCGGTTTCCGGTACGCGCTGCACCCGGTGTGCGCCAGATTCGAATTTGAGTACACCGTAGACATCTCGGCCTTCGATTCGCGTGATGATCTCCCTGAAGCCGCCATGCTCACCGGCTCGCTCGGACAGCACTTCAACACCCCACTTGCGCGACTCCGCAAAACGCGAGTACATGCGGAAAAGATCGCCCGCAAACAGGGCAGCCTCGTCGCCGCCCGTGCCGGCNCGGATCTCAAGAAAAACGTTGTGAGAATCGTTTGGGTCCTGGGGCAGCAAGAGAGTCTGCAGCTGACTCGCCGTGCTACTGAGCTGGCCTTCCAGGTCCTCAACTTCCTCCTGGGCCAGTTCGCGAATGTCCGGGTCACTGTCTTCAAGCATGATGCGGGCGTCGTCCAGTGCGCTCCCCAGCTCCTGATAGGCCTGGTAGCTCTGCACCACGGGTTCAACTTCCTTGTATTCCTGGCCGAGCACTCGGAAACGGTCCTGATCCGCAATCACATCGGCGTCTGACATGAGATGCCCGAGTTCTTCATAACGTTCGATCAACCCGGTCAGCTTATTGAGCAGGGACCGTAAAATCATGTGTTGTCATCCAGACCAAACAAGCGTCGGGTATTTTCAAGCAGTTCAACCTCACCATCCGCGCCGGCGCGTTTCAGCTCGACACTTGGTGTATGCACAATCTTGTTGGTGAGCTGGCGAGCAAACAGGGTCAGCACAGTCTCCGGGTCGTCGCCGGCGCGCAGTCTTGTCAGCGCCTTTTCAAGTTCGATGTCGCGCAGTCGTTCATGGCGCTCGCGGAAACTGACGAGTGTATTTACCGCCGCGAGCGCGCGGAAATCTCGGTCCAGATCGGCCGCTTCCGCGTTGATCAGTGCGGCGGCCTCATCCGCCGCATTGCTGCGGTCGACGAGGTTCTGCGTGACGATACCCTCCAGGTCGTCAACCGTATAAAGGTAGATGTCCGCAAGCGCGCTGACCTCGGGTTCGATATCGCGCGGCACGGCAAGGTCTACCATGAAGATCGGTTTGTGACGGCGCGTACGGACGGCGTTTTCGGCGGTACCTTTGCCAAGCACTGGCAGAGGGCTAGAGGTTGCACTGATCACGATGTCGCTGCGGTTAAGCAGGCTTGCTAGGTCTGTCAACGGGGCTGCGCGTGCGTCCAGCTCATCAGCTAGTATCTGGGCTCGGGACAGCGTGCGGTTGCAGATCACCATGTCCTGGATGCCGCCTGTTTTCAGATATCGGGCAACCAGGGCAATAGTATCCCCGGCACCGATCAACAGTGCCGTGCATGTATTGAGTTCGGCGAAAAGCTGACCTGCCAGCTGCACGGCAACCGAGGCGATCGAAACCCGTGCGCGCCCGATGCCTGTGCTGGTGCGAATTAGCTTGGCGGCCCTGTAGGTTCCCTGCGAGAGTTTGTGCAGGTACGGTCCAAGTGACCCGTGCTCTTCGGCAGCGGCGAAGGCGCCTTTCATCTGCCCGAGAATCTGGGTTTCGCCAACAACTAGCGAGTCCAGTCCCGCCGCAACACGCATCGCGTGTTCGACGGCTGCCGTGCCTTGAAACACGTAGATTGAATTGCTGAGGTCTGCCGCAGTGAGCCCGTGGTGCTGCGCGAGCCAGGTGACAACTTCCTCCGCGGGGGCGGTCTCNCCCACGCAGTAACACTCGGTTCGGTTGCAGGTTGATANTATGGTGGCCTCGCCTAGCTGACCGGCCTCCAGCAAGCTGTTCAGGGCTGTACCTGCCGATCTCTCATCGAAAGCTACCTGTTCACGCAGTTCGACCGGCGCGGTATTGTGGTTCAAACCAACTACCATGAGCTCCATCAGGCTGTGCCTCGGCAGTAGCGCGCGGGCCACGTTACATGGCATTGATGCAAAGATGAAAACGGGCGGATGGTCATGGCCTCAACCCTGTGGGCAGTCGGACTACCGGTGCAGGCGGTGGTGAATGGGTCCCGAGAGCGCCGCGGCCACATGACGTTAGCCTTGCGGGTCCGTAAAATGTTACGACCGGCTACTCTCCCTAAGTCGAGGGTATGGTCCACGGTCGCGGCATTTCAGTTCCGCGTCATCAGCCTTCAGCCATCTAAATCCACAGCCAAAGCCAACGAGCAGGCCACGTTTCATGTTCACGTTGCTCCCGCGTATTCTACGTCGCTTCGCGCACCGGTTACAGGCGCCGATGGTCGGGCTGTCACTACTGTGCGTGCTGACCGGCTGTACCGCGCCCGGCGTAGACGCGCCGAAATACGTGCTGGAGACGTCGCCGGTCGAGTCGGTCGTCGAAGCCACTCGCGAACCCACGCTGCCCTTGCCGCCGCCGGAATACCCGGTGGCGCCATTTGAGGGTGATCAGCTTTATGAGTTATTGGCAGCAGAAGTCGCAGTTTATCGGGGCGAACTCGGGCATGCGCTTGAAAGCTACATGAAAGTAACGCGTGACTCAGGAGATCCGGGGGTCGCCTCGCGCGCGGCTATGCTGGCGCGATACCTGAAGCGGGACGACGAGACCATTGAAGCAGCTGGAATATGGACAGCCGCTGAACCGGATGCTGTGGAGGGCCACCGGATGATGGTTGAGTTGTTGATGAAACGCGGTCAGTTGAAGGGGGCCATTGCGCACCTGGAGTCGGTCAAGCGCCTGGGTGGACTGGCCAATTTCCAACTNTTTGCAATTCAGTCAGAGAACGAGGACGCGGAGACACGCGATGCTCTGCTTGAGGCCTTCGACCGGATGCTTGTCGAGTATCCGGACGATCCGCAACTGTTGTTTGGGCGGGCCGTGCTAATGCTGCGGGAGGGGCGGGGCGAGGAAGCGCTGGCTACTGCTGAGCATTTGCTTGTGTCCGATCTGTCGGTCAACACGGCAATCCTGAAAGTTAACGCGCTGCGTCTGCTGGGGCGTACCGACGATGTACTCACGTTCCTNGACGCAACGGTTGAATCCTTCGACGACGCCGCAGGCGCGGCGCGACTGCGGACCCACTATGCGCAGCAGCTGTTCGAAGGCAAGCGTTTTGATGAGGCAAAACGTCANTACCANATCCTGTTAGCAGGCACGCCTCAAGACGGCAACGTGTTGTTTGCGCTCGCCCATATTGCGATGGAAGAGAAAGACGACGACGGCGCCCGCGACTACCTTTTCGACATGGTGCGCTGGAACAAACGCGCGGGTGAGGCGCATTTCTACCTGGGNAGTATTGCNGAGCGCAACAACCAGCCTGGGGTGGCCATTCACGAATACATGCAGGCTGGCAGTGGTTATGAATTCCTGCCGGCCCAGTCCCGGATTGCATCNCTGATGATCGATCAGGGTCGGCTTGACGAGGCGCGGGGNTTTCTTGCTCANGTGCGCCANACTCGCAACGATCTGCATGACGACCTGGTGCTTGTCGAAGCGCAGTTGCTTGCTGATCGAGGGTTCCAGAATCTGGTCTTTGATTTTATGGACGCGTCGCTCGCGGTCGATCCCGATAACACCGATTTCCTCTATTTCCGCGCCATGGCAGGCGAGAAGTTTGGCGATCTTTCGATCCTGGAGCGTGACCTGCGCCGGGTGATTGAGCTTGAACCTAATAATGCTGCCGCCTTAAATGCATTGGGTTACACGCTGACCGATCAGACTAATCGACATGAAGAGGCGCTGGTGCTGATCAACAAGGCGCTTGCGATCAAACCGGACGAAGCTGCGTATATCGATAGCCTNGGCTGGGTGCAGTTTCGGTTGCGCAACTATGAAGAGTCGCTGGTCCACCTGCGGCGTGCGCTCGACCTGTTCCCCAATGACGAGGTTGCTGCGCACTTGGGTGAGGTGTTGTGGGTAACGGGACATGAGGAGGAGGCTGACCGGATCTGGGCTGAAGCGCTGGAACGCAAACCCGAGAGCGAGATTCTGCGTGAGGTTATCCAACGCCTGAAAGCGCATGGTCTCTGAGCCACGGGGTGGCTAACCGACTGCCGTGTCGTCTGCGAGGCAAGGCGGTGCATCACGCACTGCGGGTGTGCTTCATTCTCTGGCTATGCGCCAATCTTGGGGGTTGCGCCGCATTGCTTGGCCCCCGCGAAGCCGCTCCGCCTGTCTGGTCTTTCAAAGGCAAACTTGGTTACCGTACCCCTGGCGGCACGGGCAGCGTGCTTGTGGAGTGGCGGCAGTTCCCTGGTGAGCGTTTCATGGTGGTGCTGCGCACCGTCATGGGCGTGTCGGTGGCGCGTCTCGAAGGCACGCCCACTGGCTCGGTCACCCTGCATCATCGTGGGCAGGAGCAGCGCTATGCGGATCTGGGCGGGGCTGCCCAGGCGGCCCTCGGTACCCCAGTCCCACTGGCCGAGCTGAGTTACTGGGTGCGGGGCGCGCCCGGGTCAGGGCCATACACACAGGATGAGAGCGGCTTCACGCAGGCGGGCTGGAGNGTCANTCAGGTGCCAGGTGAGGACGGATTGCCAAAGCGATTGGTCATGCNCCAGGGCGNTGNCCGTTTNGTGCTTGCGATCCGGAGCTGGCANTGACGAAGNCGCTGACCGTCCATGCGCCGGCGAAGCTGAACCTTTTTCTGCACGTTGTCGGGCGTCGCGACGATGGCATGCACGAGTTGCAGACGCTGTTCCGCCTGNTCAACCTTTACGACGAACTNACCTTCGAGGTGACTGCTGAGGCCCTTACCCTCACGGGTGATATGGCCGCCGATGACAACCTTGTGATGCGCGCGGCGCGTCTACTGCGGGAACGCACGGGCACCGCGGGCGGCGCGCGGATCCGATTGGCTAAGCGGATCCCTGTCGAGGCAGGCCTGGGTGGGGGTAGTTCTGATGCCGCGGCGACACTGCTTGCGCTTAACGCGCTCTGGCAGACGGGTCTCGACACCGCTGCACTCGAAGCGCTGGGGCTGGAACTTGGCGCGGACGTCCCGCTTTTCGTGCGCGGCGTCAATGCATTTGGCGAAGGCGTGGGGGAACGTCTGACCCCCGTTCAGTTGCCCCCCGAGGACTATCTGCTGGTTCGCCCCGATTGTTGTGTCGCAACGGGCGCCATCTTTTCCGATCCTTCCTTGACACGCAATACCCCTCTCATCACAATATCGCGCCTTCTGCGTGCCACAGCTGTAGGTCAGAGCGTTGATCCGGTGCCTCGCAATGATCTGGAGTTGGTAGTAAGACGTTTGTACCCGGCTGTAGACGCGGCGGTTGTCTGGGCAAGCCAATATGGCCCTGCTAAGATGACTGGGTCCGGTTCATGTGTGTTTGTACCGTTGACTGCGACGATCGCAGAGGCTTTGCGCGAGGAGGCCGAATGGCTTTCCGAGCTACCCGCAGGGTGGCAGGCGTTTGTTGTACAAGGGATCGGCGAGTCGCCAGTGCTTGGCACGCTGAACGGCTTTTGAGGACAATTGGGGTGTCGCCAAGTTGGTAAGGCACAAGGTTTTGATCCTTGCATGCGCAGGTTCGAGTCCTGCCACCCCAGCCATTCACTGACCATCAGACTAGCGCAATCGTTGCCATGGCAGAAATGAAAATTTTCACCGGTAACGCGCACCCGCGTTTAGCAAACCGGGTAGTTGATCGGCTCCGCATGGAGTTGGGTAATGCCGAGGTTGGGCAGTTCAACGACGGTGAGGTCGCCGTCGAGATTCCTGACAACGTGCGTGGCAAAGACGTATTTGTCATTCAGCCTACCTGCGCGCCCACCAACGACAACTTAATGGAACTCATCGTGATGATCGACTGCCTGCGGCGTGCGTCCGCGCAGCGCATCACGGCGGTCATCCCCTACTTTGGCTATGCCCGACAGGACCGGAGGGTTCGTTCCGCACGCGTGCCCATTACCGCCAAGGTGGTCGCGGACATGCTGACTTCAGTGGGAACGAATCGGGTACTGACTATTGATTTACACGCGGACCAGATTCAGGGCTTCTTCAGTATCCCGGTTGACAACATCTATGCAACGCCGGTCATGCTTCTCGACATCGAACGCCAGGCGTATGAGAACATCATGGTGGTGTCACCGGACGTGGGTGGCGTCGTGCGAGCCCGTGCGCTTGCAAAGCAACTGGATGACGCTGACCTAGCGATCATCGATAAGCGTCGCCCGAAGGCTAATGAGTCAGAGGTCATGCACATCATTGGCGACGTCGAAGGGCGCACTTGCATCATGATTGACGACATGGTGGACACCGCAGGAACGCTCTGTGCCGCGGCGGATGCACTGAAGGCAAAAGGTGCGGCGCACGTGGTTGCGTACTGCACACATCCGGTCCTGTCTGGCAAGGCGGTAGACAATGTCGAGGGATCGACGATCAACGAACTGGTTGTGACTGACACGATCCCGCTGTCAGAGCGAGCGGCGGAGTGCGCGCGCATCCGTCAGCTCAGCATTGCGGACGAACTGGCGGAGACTATCCGTCGCATCAGCAATGAAGAATCGCTGTCAGCGATGTTCGCCAAGCGTATTCAACCGGCACTTTTCTAGAGGAACCACTCCGAAGCCCTTGCAAGAGGCCTCGAAACAAGGAGAATTCAGGCCCCCTGCGCAGGTCGCGTCGCAGGTAGGCATATAACGGCTTCGGGCGCACCCAAACGAGTGCAAACGGCGCTAACCACAGGCCGGTCGAGTTGGCGAAAGCAAGTACTGGCAAGTCAAATAAGTGAGAGGATCTGTCATGGCTGATCAACTGCAACTCTCCGCCGAACAGCGAATCGACAAGGGGAAAGGTGCGAGCCGCCGCCTGCGTCGCTTGGCAGATAAAATACCGGCGGTGATCTATGGCGCGGGCAAGGATGCAGTATCTCTGCAGATTGCCCACAAAGACATCCACAAGGCGTTGGAGAACGAAGCGTTCTATTCTTCGATCATCACGCTGACCATTGACGGCACGGCCGAGAACGCACTACTCAAAGCACTCCAGCGCCATCCAGCTAAAGATCGGATCATGCACGCTGATTTCCTGCGCGTGCGTATGGATGAGGCGATCACAGCGATTGTGCCTATCCACTTTGTTAACGAAGAGCAGTGCGTGGGTGTCAAGCTCGCCGGTGGTGCAATATCGCACCACATAACCAGCGTCGAGGTGAGTTGTCTGCCGGGCGATTTGCCGAGCTTCATCGAAGTTGATCTCGAGAACGTCGAACTGGGTGAGTCCATCCACTACTCGGAACTGAACTTGCCGGAAGGCGTAACGATCCCGGTCCTCGCCCAGGGTGATGAGCACGACCAAGCGGTGGTGAGCGTTAACGCGAGTCGCGCTAGTAGTGATGATGTCGACGCGCCTGCAGCTGAAGAAGGTGATGACGACGCCGCCGAGACGGAAGGCGAGGACGACGTCGGGGACGAATGAAGATTGCGCTCCTGGCCGCGGTTGGCAATCCGGGCGCCGACTACCGCGACACGCTGCATAACGCGGGTGTCTGGCTCGTTGAACGGGTGGCCGAGGCCCATGGAGCGGTCTTTCGTGAGGAGTCCAAGTGGCAGGCTCGCATTGCGACAGTGGGTGACCTGAAGCTCTTCATTCCGACGACCTTCATGAACCACAGTGGGCGGGCTATTGCGCCCTTTGCACGCTACTTTCGTCTTGCGCCGGAAGCGCTCCTTGTGGCGCATGATGAGTTAGATCTGCCGGTTGGCACCGTGCGCTTCAAACAGGGCGGGGGACTGGCCGGGCATAACGGTTTGCGCAGTGTCGCCGCCGAACTGGGCGCAAAAAAATTCAACCGTGTACGCATTGGGGTTGGTCATCCGGGTGACAAAACCCGTGTCACCGGTCATTTACTGGGTAAGAGTCGGGCGAGTGATCGGGACGTGATTGATGACTGCATTGCTGGCGTACAGCAGGCGTTGCCCCTGGCGCTCGCCGGTGACTGGCAGAAGGCCATGAACAAGCTTCACCATCAGAGTTTTGGGGACTCCGCGCACGCATCCGAGGGGCAATAGACATGGGATTCAAATGCGGCATTGTAGGTCTGCCCAACGTGGGTAAGTCGACGCTGTTCAATGCGCTGACCGACGCGAGCGTAGGGGCGGAGAACTTCCCGTTCTGTACCATTGAGCCAAACTCCGGTGTAGTACCCATGCCGGATCCGCGACTCGACGCAATTGCAGGCATCGTCAAACCCGCCAAGGTGATACCCACCAGCATGGAGTTTGTGGATATTGCCGGCCTTGTTGCTGGGGCCTCTAAGGGTGAAGGCCTGGGTAACCAGTTCCTTGCAAACATCCGTGAGACCGATGCAATTGCGCACGTGGTTCGATGCTTCGAGGATGAAAACGTCACTCACGTGTCGGAATCGGTGGACCCGGTTCGTGATATCGAAACGATCAATACCGAGTTGGCCCTTGCCGATATGGACACGATTGCCAAGGCCATTGATCGGGTCAATCGAGTGGCAAAGAGCGGCGATAAGGAAGCCATCGCCCAGCTGAACTTCCTAAAAGGTATGCAGGCGCATATCAATCAAGGCTTGCTAGCTCGGACGTTTGCCGTACCAGACGACCAGCGGCGCACGGTTGCCGAACTGCACCTTCTTACCATGAAGCCCGTGCTTTATGTTGCGAACGTAGCGGAAGACGGCTTTGAAGGTAATGCGAAGCTGGACGCGGTCCAGTCGGTTGCCAGTGCGGAAGGCGCAGAACTAGTTGCAATCTGCAACAAGCTCGAGGCTGAAATTGCGGAGCTTGAGGCGGAAGAAAAACACGAGTTTTTGGCTGAGATAGGTATGGTAGAGCCAGGCCTCGATCGGGTAATCCGCGCGGGATACAAACTACTTGGGCTGCAGACCTTCTTCACTGCAGGTCCCAAAGAGCTGCGAGCCTGGACCGTGCGTCAGGCAGCAAGTGCCCCCCAGGCCGCCGGTGTGATCCACACAGATTTCGAGAAAGGCTTCATCCGCGCAGAGGTTGTCGGCTATGACGACTTTGTTGATCTGGGTGGTGAGTTAGGCGCAAAGGAAGCCGGGAAGTGGCGCCTTGAAGGCAAGGAGTATCAGGTTTCCGACGGCGACGTTATCCACTTCCGCTTCAACGTCTAGCTCACAGCTCCTGAATTAGTAGATGATGATTCGCGGGTCCGGCTTGCAGGCTGAATTCACGATTTTTTAGTCGCAGTTGCCCTTGGCTGCCCTGCGGCCAATCCTGAAGACGACGCGCTCCTTGCGCTGATTACCGCCTTTGGCGCAGATGTCCTTGTTGCTGGGCTTCATGGCGATTTCCTCCGAATCATCGATGGCCGCGTCAGCATATCGCCATCGATGTCCTTTTCTTATGTACCACCGATCAGGAGTTCCCAATCCTACCGGACCTCTAATCCCTGGGATTGGGAGGTTAGCCAGCGGTTCTGCAGTGTGGCGGTGCTCGCCGCGCACAACTGACGAATATGTCGTTCATTGGCGATGGCACACGGGGTAGTGGGTCGCGTGGTAGCTGAATTAACGCGGGAGGCTTGCGTGAATTCAGTTCATACCTTTTTCCGCAGCGCGCCAGGCTGCCTCCAATGCGTCTGGATAGGCTTGTTGGGGGCGAAAATCTAATGAGCGCGGTCTGCGCCTGAAGTTTTCAAACATCGAACCGATATCGCAGATCTTGTCCTCCGCAGACCGCTGAAGCTCAGCTGCGGTGATGTTTGGTGCACCCGGTACAAGTTCGAGCAGCTTTGCCCCCCAGCGCAACGCGGCGTCTGGCACACTTGGAGTCCATACCTGCCGACCCAGGCTGCTGCCAACACGCCGCACCAGTTCGGCGTAGGTCATTTGCTCCGGTCCGCCAATCGTCGTCACTTTGGCATCCGGCGTGCGGGCCAGGCAGTAGAGCAGGCAATACACCACGTCATCGGTGTGCACTGGCTGGACTAGCGCGCCTGCCGCCGATCGGGGCAAAGGGATCACCGGGGATATTTGGGCTAGACGCTCAAGTCTTTCAAGATTGTTGTAGCCAACCCCTCCGGCTTGCATCGTGGTCAGTACCAGCGCACCAGGTACGGGTCCTTCTTCAATGGCAAGGCGCAGTTCGTCGATCAATGGAATGAGTGGATGGAAGAAGCGCGAGTACAACCGGATGCTGGATACCGCAACGACACGCTTGAGCGCGTGCGGGCGGGACAGGCAATATGTACCGAAATTGGGCTGTGTAGCCGATACGAGAACGTCGCTGGCGGCTATTAGTTCATCGAGCTCGCGAGAGTGGTCCTTAAGGTTTATGGCAACCGCGCGGCCGGGCAGCCTTCTGCTCTTCAGCATTGCATTCACCGCGTCAACATGTGCCGGAGTCCGCCCGATTCCGACGGCCTTCCTGCCCTGCAGAGCAAGAGTTAGGAAGACCCCTAGTCCGGGCCCGCCCGTAGCGCCAAGGATCAGATATCGCGTTCGACTCACAGTGTCAGCATAACGGTTTCAGCGGTGAGGAGCGTCAGCAGACGCGCAGCGGCGTGTTCATGCCGGAGGCGATCAGGTTAGTGGCATTGAAGCCAAACCAGCCGGTCGTATTGGTTGACATCCGCCACGCGCCAACAGAAAATCCGCGTCCCTTTGGCTATGTAGCTCAGCTGGTTAGAGCACAGCATTCATAATGCTGGGGTCGGTGGTTCAAGTCCACCCATAGCTACCATAATTTTCAATGACTTAGCGGGTTACGCCGTATGCTCCTTACTAGGGTTTGGGGATTTTGCGGGGGATTGCAAGATGTCCGCTCCAATAGCGTTCCTGCACATCAACNNATGCTTAGATTTCAACGCGCTGCAACAGAACTCGTCAGCTGATTTTCAGTTCGCGTAGCTGGTGACGACGTGCCGGTCGAAGGTCTTGGTATTGATCCTCACGGGTTCTGCTGCCTCGTCTCGGGTNACCAGTAAGTAGNGCNGGAGCGGTTCTGTCATCGGTTCGGGTGCCGAGCNAAATAGGTACCCCTAACGGCAAACTATATACAGNCCAAAGCATGGGACAGATCGAAGGTGAGTATGTCGGAAANTAAGATACTGTCAGGNCGTTGGAAATGCGGGTGTNTGAAATCAGAGCACCTTAGGAGGAGGGATGCTGGGTAGCGGCGACTAAGATGATGATTGCGNAGAGTTCGACGGNCAGCTGGTTGCGTGTGGTTATTTTGGCGACCATTTGTTTTTTGTTGAATGGTTGCTCACGGCCTGCAGAAAAGGTGGGTGCAAAACTGACGGCTGAAGACGCGGTGGAGACTGACTGGCCGGTTTACCTTGGTGGTGTCCATCGGAACCAATACTCCGGGCTAGACCAGATTAACCGTGCCAATGTTGCACAGCTTCAGCATGCATGGACGTTTGAAACTGGTGATACAGGACAGTTTCAAGCCAATCCTATTATCGTCGACGGTGTGCTTTACATCGCATCACCCGCTCGCAAGGTATTTGCGCTTGATGGGGCAACAGGCAAGGAATTGTGGCGGTTCGATCCGGTCAGCGAGCAATCTGGGCCCTTTGCGGTNCGGCAGCGCGGTGTTGTGTACTGGGAGGAGAATTTAGATCGACGCATTTTNACGTCGGCAGGTGGACGCCTCTATGCCCTCGACGCGGTAACCGGCGAGGTTTTGCGAACCTTTGGCGAAAATGGATCGATTGCCCTCGGTATCAACACTCCTGGTGTCATCTTCGAAGACTTGCTCATTGTTGGGATGCTGGTTGAAGAGACCAAACAGGGGGGCATTCGAGCATACGACGTTCGTACCGGTGAGGTGCGCTGGCACTTCAATACAATTCCGCGGCCGGGCGAATTCGGCTATGAAACATGGCCTTCCGAGGCTTGGAGGACGGCTGGAGGTGCATCTGACTGGTCGGGCCAGTCGCTTGATGTGAGTCGAGGCATCGTCTTTGCTTCTACCGAAACCGCAGGGCCCGATTTCTATGGTGCGGACCGTCATGGAGAGAATCTCTTTGCTAACTCCGTCATAGCGCTTAACGCGCATACCGGAGAGCGTATTTGGCACTATCAGACAGTCCGTCATGATCTGACTGATAAGGATCTACCGGCGGCGCCCGAACTGGTTACCGTGACTCACGGTGGCAGGAAAATCGACGCGGTCGCGCAGGGCACAAAGTATGGCGTGTTATTTGTTCTTAACCGTGAGACTGGGGAGCCGCTTTGGCCTGTTGTAGAGGTGCCTGCGCCCGTGGCAAAACTGCCCGGTGAATCGGCTTGGCCTACTCAGCCTATTCCAACTAAACCTCCTCCTCTCATGCGGCAACGCTTCACGATTGACGATGTCTCTAATGTGTCTGAGCGAGCGCGTGATTCTGGTATCGCAAAGCTCGAAGAGGGGGGCTCTGAAGGGCTGTTTCCAGCACCTGATACAAAAGAAGCCATTCTCTTTCCGGGTTTCGACGGTGGTTTCGAATGGGGCGGCTCTGCGATTGATCCGGACGGGATTCTATATACCAACATCAACGAGGTGCCATTCCTGCTCAAGATGGAAGAAACGCGAAACCGAGACGGGAGCGCTGTGGGGCGGAATGAGCAGACCTATCGCGCGCTTTGCAGCGCTTGCCATGGCATGGATTTCAAAGGCAATTTGCGTGCTGGTATCCCGACGCTTGCGGGGGTGACCGAGCGTCTTAGTCGCGATGAGATAACAACTATGGTTGAGCGTGGCATGGGACGGATGCCAGCTTTTGGGCATGACCCATACAGCCCGCACGCTCAAGCTATTGACTTTCTCTATGGAGTTGAAGGAGACGCTAATCCTGATGGCAACGCTGCTGCTGTTCCGCCCTACGCGTTTACGGGATGGCGACGGTTCTTAGATCACGAGGGATACCCTGCGATCAAGCCACCTTGGGGTACACTGAATGCCGTCAATCTCAACACTGGAGAGATCGTCTGGAAGGTGGTTTTGGGCGAATACGGGGAACTGACGCGACGCGGCATGCCGCCCACTGGAACCGAAACCTACGGTGGACCTATATCGACCGCAGGNGGTTTGCTTTTCATTGNAGCCACCGCGGATGAAAAGTTTCGCGCGTTCGACAAGACCGATGGCAAAGTTTTGTGGGAAGTTACGTTGCCCTTTGGCGGATTTGCCACACCGGCTACCTACATGATCGACGGTCGGCAATATGTAGTAATTGCAGCGGGTGGCGAGAAAGTCAACACGAAACATGGCGGTGATGTCGTGGCCTTTGCGCTGCCGCAATAGTTCAACCAAATCAGCCTCTCTGGGTTGGAATAGATATTTACTGATCTTGTCGCCAAAGGCGCGGACCAAAGACGCCGTTACCGTTGTCAGCCAAGGCCTCTTGTTGTGACACGACTGACGATGAGGCGGTTGGACGACAGACTCGTTGCGGACCCGTCAGGTGATTGCAAAACGATGCTACAGGCCCACTACTTCGATGCGTTATCAGTCTCCCACTTCGCTTTCCTGGCGATGACCGATGCTTTTTCGCTGCTCGGTAAGACTCTTGAACGGATCGCCTACGTAGAAGCAGTTGAACCCGCGTCTCTTGGTGCCTGCACGGTTGGGCCCTGACCAGTGTACGGTTGTGGGTCGAAAGAACACTATGTCGCCGGGTTCCATGGCAATTTCGACGGTNTCGGGATTGTCAGAGAAATCNGTGGGCGTGTCTGCTTTGAGGTGTTTGAATTCATTCTCATCNAGGTGTGAGCCTCTCAGGAAATGCAGACAGCCGTTCTCCCTGTTGGTTGAGTCAAGGGCGATCCACGTGACGCCACCGGCTAAAGCGTCAGAGTGAGGGTGCACCTNCTCTGAATGTTTGGTTTTGGTGAAGAAGCTCGAAGTGGTCGGTTCGGGGGCCTTGTCCAACAACATCTCAAGGATAGGCACTTGAGGACCNGAGGCCATGAAGTCGCCAAAGAAGTCGTCGANCTTCTCNAGCCCTTTGGTGATGTTGGTGAACTGCCCACCAGCGTTAGGGTGTTGTCGGACCACGGCCTCTGCGCGATTACGGATCTCNTCAACCGTTTCNGCGGAGACAAAATTCCGAATAANCGCGTAGCCGTCACGCTCGAACGTTGACTTGAGTTCTGCTGCCTCTGCCGAGTCCATTACCTGCTTCCTCGTTGCTGAATTCCTAGTGAACCATAGCCTNGGCAGTTCTTGCCGACAAACACCCGGGCAGAACGTGTGTCCTATCGGTGGTAATCTCGCGGCCCGGAACGGCGAACTCGTTCGCCCCATTTAATGCTGACAAAACGGGAGCACAGGTCCATGGGCGACTTCAAAGACAAGGTGGTGGTAATCACAGGGGCCGGCGGTGGCCTNGGTAAGGCGCACGCGATTGAGTTTGCCAAGCGTGGGGCCAAGATTGTGCTGAATGACCTGGGTGGGTCCGGTGACGGAACTGGCCAGAGCGACATGGTTGATCAGGCGGTAGAGGAGATCAAGGCGCTGGGAGCAGAGGCNATTGCCAACAAGGCTTCAGTTTCTGACAAGGCGGGTGCACAGTCGATCATCGATGATGCCGTAGCCGCATTTGGCACGGTCGACATTCTGGTTAACAACGCAGGCATCCTGCGCGACAAAAGCTTCAAAAATATGGACATGGCGGATTGGGATATCGTCATGAACGTGCACATGAATGGCTCTGCCTATGTGACGAAGGCGGCNTGGCCCATNATGTACGAGAAGAACTACGGTCGGATNGTTTTCACCAGCTCGTCGTCNGGTATNTACGGCAACTTTGGTCANGCNAACTACGGCGCGGCGAAGATGGCNATGCTGGGCGCGATGAATGTGCTTGCCATAGAAGGTCTGGCGAAGAACATCAGGGTGAACTGCCTGGCGCCTGCCGCTGAGACGNGACTAATCGGTACGATACCTGGCGTCGAGGTNAACCCGGACGATCCNGATCCTATGCGNCATCCAAAACTCGTTAGCCCAGCGGTATTGTTGATGTGTGATGAAGACGCACCTACGAACAAGACGATCCACGCAGGCAACGGCCGTTTTCAGAGCAGTGCGACGTTTGTGAACGAGGCCTTGGAGTTTGGTGCAGACGCCACCTATGAAGACTTGTTGGAAAAGAAAGACCAGTTGCTGGATATGAACAATATTGAAGAGATGTCAGGCCTCATCCGTGTCCTGCGGATGCAGCAAAAGCAGAACAAAGACTGACCCGGAACCTCGGGGCTGGCCGGACTCCCGGTCCGACCAGCCCTGTGAGTAACGATCGGCAGACCGCCAATGGTCGGAATGTNTGGGGCGGCTAGGCGCCGTGAACGGTATCCGTGGATTCATCGCGTCATTGGTCTGCATCTCATCGGCGTCGCCGCAGTGAACCAGCGACCGGTGGGCAACGTAGTTAATTGTGTGACAACCGGGAAATACCTGCATGTGCTTATCGACAGTCACCCTCAATGAACTTCACTCGTCCCGCCCGCAGATTGATCTCTTGTGTTTGCGCGCGGTCAGAGCCGATATGTACCTGGTAGAGGTCGGTGGAGAGGAAATGCGCGTCGTAAATTTGGACGGAACGTCGTTTGCTGCCCATAGCTAGCTCGGCGCAAAGATGCCGTTTAAACGGCTTGCCATTGAACGTGCCGTCCTGCGGCAGGAGAGCAGCTATGACGAGANGGTTGGGCAGCCGGCCAGGTTGTCGAACCAGCTTGAGATNCCCGTTTCATTGCCGGATAACGATCTGTCCNGAGCACATTGCGGGATCGTGTTGGNTGGCGAAACGTCGGCCTTNGGCAGGCCACGGTAAAGAAGAGTAGCTGCCCGCCGATACATTTACAGATCCATAGCACTGACCGGGCTTATCCAGTTTGCCGCCTGCGAATCTGGCACGGGTCTTGGACCGCGAGCAGGCGAGCAAGCGTCGCTTCAAGGAAGAAGGCAGTGCCGCCCCTGCTGAAGATGGCCGTTAAGCCCGCGCATACTGCGCACTGCGCTCGGATCGAACGAGCATGCAGAAGCGGGGCAGTTGCGCATACGTACTCAATATGGCGATACCGTGGCCATCGAGCTGTGTGGCCTGGAGTCCCATACCTTCCTGCGGACCTCGCGTGGGGTTTAGTTGTCATTGTGGGAGTCATCGCGAATCAGTGAGAGCTTCGAGGTCCACATTAACGAGGATGAGAAGTCGGCCAGCGAAGGTGTCATGAGTGACGTCTTCGACATAGCGGACGCTTTCTTAAGAGGCAGAATGCAGGGCTGTCAGAGATCCAGTAGGATTTTGAAGGTGGCACCGCACTGCGGGTCTGGATCCACTTTGACACATGCACGCGCGACCAGGCTCCGTCATCGCTAATGCCCCGATACCGCTACAGGCAAAAAGCAAGACTCTACCGCTCAGGCCTCTGGATCGAAGACAACTCGCCCGGTTGTGCCGCGGTGCCCAAGTCGGTGCAGTGCTGTGGGGATCCCGTCATAGCCCACCACCTCGCTGATGTATGGGTCGAACTTGCGATCAATGAACTGCTGATGAAGTTCCCGATAGCAGCGTACCAGCGGTCGCCGATCGCGCTCACGATAACCGCCCATGTGCACGCCTACAACCGAGTAGTTCTTCACGAGTGCATGATTAGCTGGCGCGTTTGGAATCGTGCCGCTGGCGAAACCTACAACCAGCAGGCGGCCTTCCCAGGCGAGCAGGCGCCTGGCAACGTCGAAGTACTCGCCGCCGACGGGATCGTAGATGACGTCGACGCCGCGTCTGTCGGTCAATGTCATGATGCGCTCATAGAGATCTTCATTGGTGTAGTCGACTACTTCGTCAGCTCCGAGTTTGGTGCACAGCGCGACCTTCTCAGCGCCGCCCGCGGCTGCCACCACCCAACAGCCATGCGCTTTCGCCATTTGCATAGCGGCAGATCCAACGCCGCCGGCCGCCGCAAGAACCAGTACGGTCTCTCCGGGCTGCAAACGACCGCGGTGGTGCAGTGCAAACCATGAAGTACCAAAAGTGATGTGCATGCCGGCTGCCGCGACCGAGGGCACTGCATCAGGGAGCTTGAAACACTGAATTGCGGGGAGCAGGGCCTCTTCCGCGTAGCCGCCAAAACCATCCATGGTTGGACCGATCACGCGCTGGCCCACCTTAAGGCCGGAGTCTTCTCCAGCTGCGACGATACGGCCGGCGGCGTTGATGCCGGGAGTGAACGGAGGCTCCCGGCGGACCTGGTATCTGCCCTGGCATTGCAGGATGTCGGCAAAGTTGAGATCGGTAGCCTCGACATTGATCCGTACAGACTCGGCATCGGGTTCCGGGGAGGCAACCTCGTGCAGTTCCAGAAGGTCCCAGGGGTCACCCAATTCGAGCATTTGCCAGGCTTTCATGTGTTCACTCCCTTAAGAACCCACGCGACGGTGAGCGCCGGATTCTACTTCAGGACTCTTGGCCAGTTTGCATCTGCGAGGCTGGTGTAGAGCGGAATGTCCGCCTCCCAGATTTCCTGTACGCCATCGTTGTAGTTGAGGTAGAGCTTGCCGTCGACGATGGTCCAATTGTCAGGGTCCCCGCTTGCGGTGGTGCCCTTGCTGACCGCGTATGCGCAGTAGCCGCCGTACTGGGGGGCATAACGGTTGGGGTCGGCCTCGAACGCAGCCAGATTCGAGGCCGAAGCGAACTGCCAGCGAGCACCCATCCAGTCGATTGAGTGTTTTTTTGAGCCCTTCACGGGTTTGCCCTCCGTGAAATACGCGACCACGTCATGTCCCCTAACTGCCTTATTGGAAAAGGTGTTGGTGTAGATCGGGTCTGCCGCGGCAGCGGTGAATGCCAGGAGCAATGCCATGATACCTAGGGAGTTTTTGAGGAGTGTCATGTTCTATCCGTCGGTTTCCAGAAAATTTACAACACTAACGGTCCCGAATGCAGAGTGCTACAACAGCTGATGATGAGGCTTGTCGGCACAGTGCGCTCCACGTGAGCTGTGCCTTACTCTGGAGCAGAGTCGTGGACGTTCTCACGCCCCAGCAGCTTTCTGACATGTCAGTTGCGTTCGTCAAGCAGTCGCCGTTGCTCTTCGGACCGAGCCTGGCCCGCCTGCATGATGCGCATGCGTTCGGCCATCGTGGCTTCGTTTTGGGCGCCGCCAATGGCGGTAGAGTCGCGAAAGCCGCCGTCCATGATGACGTAGGAGCCACTCATGAACTCGCCGTCCGGGCCGGCCATGAAACTCACCAGTCCTGCTATGTCTGAAGGGCGGCCGGCACGGCCTACCGGGGTGCGCGCTTCAAGATTGGAGCGTACCTGGCCACCTTCCTCGCCCGCGAGCGCTGCCGCCAGTGGGGTGTCGATGACACCCGGGCCAATTGCGTTGACGTTAATGCCGTGGGTGCCGAGTTCCTGCGCCCAGCCGCGAACCATGATCCGCACGCCCACCTTTGTAGCGGAATAGGACCAGATACCTGGACCAGTCAGCTCTGCCGCGAGCGAGGAGAGACACACAATCCGACCACCGTTGCCGCACTCAACCATCTTTCGTGCACAGGCCTGCGTAGTCAGGAAAACGCCGGTCAGGTTGACGTCGATCTGGTCCTGCCAGTCTTTTACGCTCATTTCGAGTAGCGGAGCACCACGCGCGGTACCTGCGTTGGCGACAGCAATGTCTAGGCGACCAAACTTCTCAACGCAAGCTGCTGCTGCTGCTTCCACCTGCTCCGGCACGGCCACGTTGCAGCGCACGTTCAGCGCGCGCTGGCCCAGCTGGCCAACAAGATCTGCGGTGAGTTGACCGCCCCCCTCATCAAAGTCTGCGATGCAGATTTCGGCGCCGTCTCGTGCCAGTCGCTCTGCGATTCCCCGGCCAATGCCAGATCCGGCCCCCGTGATCAATGCCACTTTCCCAGTCAGGTCACCCATTTCGCTTCTCCTTCTCGTTGTTGGTNGTAGCGCTGCTTATGTCGTATACCCTGCCAGTGAGAGGGGCATCACCTGCACGCGGTCGCCGGTGGCAGCGAAGATGGCGTTGACTAACGCCGGTGCCAGTGGNGATGGTCATGTCCTGCACTGGTTTCCCTTGCTTCAGCGTGCATGACCTTGGAGCGGTTTGGCAAATGGGGGGTTGGGGGGCTTTTCTTATCCGTTGATCTGAGCGATCCTGAACGGTTCCTGAGGCCAGTCCACTGCGGAAAAATAATGTCAAAAGCATACTTCGAGGCGGGTGGCCAGCGGGCGCTCGAGCTTGGCAACCGGGGTCCCATCGAGTTTGACGGAGCTGGTAACCTCGCGCAGCACATCCGTGAAGCCTATTGGAAGCACGGCTTTTACGTGTTCGAAGGCGTCGTCGGTGCTGATGAGCTAGAAGACTTGCGGGCGGATTTCAAAGNAACCCTGGAGCGGGCGCCCTGTAACAGCAAATCTTCGGTGGACTCACAGGGTCGTCCGGCACTTGGCCACGACATGCAGATTGACCGCCCAGTNTTTCAGTTTGCGCGTCCCCTGTCAGACCCCATGGGGGGTACGGGTTCTACCGGTGGTCGATACCAGGTGAAGATGGCCGAGCATGAGCCACCCNAAGACGCGCCGAAAGAGGTGGTCTTACAGATTGCAGGGAATCTCGAGCTTATGGATTCCTGTCTGCGGCTTTATGGCCACCCCGAGCTGCTCAGGATTACCGAGGAGATCAATGGCGCGGACTTCACGCCGTTCACCGATGCGCTCTGGTTCAAGCCGGCAGGCCTCGGCGCTGCGGTTGCCTGGCACCAGGACGGCACCACCCATTGGAACAATCCAGACCTCGATGCTGGCACNCACGGCTTCAACTTCATGGCGCAGCTCTACCCCACCACACCGGAGAACGCCCTTTGGATCATGCCAGGCATGCACGATCAGGGGCAGATTGAGATCAAGGACCTCATCGACGCTAATGGTGGTTCTGATGAGTTGCCTGAAGCCGTTCCACTGATCTGCAACGCAGGCGACGTAGCGTTGTGCAACCGGCAGATGCTGCACTGCTCGTTCCCCAACCGAAACGGTCCAATCCGTGCGACTTTTGTATTTGGCTTCCATCGTCGCGCATCTGTGATCGGAGTCGAGCCCGCCCGCTGGGGCGGCAAGGTGCGTTACGACGAGGAGCGCATCTATCAGCGTTCNCGCACNATCCCNATCGCNATNGATGCNCGCCAGCAGCGCTTCCCGGACGAGGAGCCCTATGTCTACCAGCCGCTGGCNCANGANNTTGAGTCAAACCGGCTGAATGACGACACGCGCCGTACCGTNCTGCACAACTACAACCAGCGAGACCTTGGCATTTGATGGAACACTTTGATGTGGTCATCGTCGGTGCCGGACTCTCCGGCATTGGCGCGGCCCACCATCTGCAGGGAAAGTGTCCAACCCATAGCTATGTGATTTTGGAAGGGCGTGACGCGATTGGCGGTACGTGGGATCTGTTCCGCTACCCGGGGATCCGTTCCGACTCGGACATGTNNACANTGGGCTACTCATTCCGCCCCTGGACCGAGGCAANANCTATTGCCGATGGACCCTCNATCCTGAGCTACGTGAGGGATACAGCGGAAGAAGCCGGTATTGATCAGCATATTCGCTTCAACCACCGNGTCCGCAGCGCAGCTTGGAGCAGCGCNGAAACNGCTTGGACNGTGACGGCGGAGTCNGGNGACAGAAGAGTTTCGTTCACCTGTAACTTCCTTTATATGTGCAGCGGTTACTACGACTACGCGGAGGGTCATAACCCCGAGTTTGAAGGTCGCGAGCATTTCCGTGGCCCCGTGGTGCACCCTCAATACTGGCCTGAACACCTCGACTATGCAGACAAGAAGGTTGTCGTCATCGGAAGTGGCGCAACAGCAGTCACCGTGGTGCCAGAGATGGCGAAGACAGCAAGCCATGTCACGATGCTGCAACGATCGCCAACCTATGTCGTCTCCATGCCAGCCGTCGACAGGATGGGTGAGCGCATGCGCCGGTATCTGCCGGAGAGCTGGGTCTACGCGATTAGCCGCTGGCAGCGGGTGCTGCTCGGTATGTTCATGTTCGCCTACTGTCGCAACTGGCCTGCTAAAGCCAAAGAGAAGGTGATTCGAGGCGTAAGTGCCGCTTTGCCGCGCAGCTACGATGTCCAGAAACACTTCACTCCCAGCTACAATCCATGGGAGCAGCGCATGTGCCTCGTCCCGGACGGGGATCTGTTTGCCGCGCTTCGCGACGAGCGCGCGAGTGTAGTGACTGACACCATCAAGACGTTTGATGAGACGGGAATTGAGCTTGAGTCCGGCGAACATCTGGATGCTGATGTCATCGTGACGGCAACGGGTCTCAAGTTGCAGTTTCTAGCTAATTTGCAGATTTTGTTAGATGGGACGCATGTCTCGCCGGCGTCGATGCTTGTCTACAAGGGCATGATGTTCAGTGACGTACCGAACCTCGCCTTCTCGATGGGCTATACCAACGCGTCCTGGACGCTCAAGGCAGATCTCACTAGCGAATACGTCTGCAGATTACTCAACTACATGCGCCGGCGTGGGTTTGCTCAGTGCCTGGCGCCCCGTGACCCTGCCATGCGCGAGGAACCGTTGATCGACTTCTCTTCCGGTTACGTGCGGCGTGCGGCCGACATCCTGCCGCGCCAGGGTGCAGCCAAGCCGTGGAAGCTCAACCAGAACTATGCGCTCGACACGCTTGCGCTGCGTTTTGGTGAACTCGACGACGGTGTAATGCAGTTCAGCAGCGGGGTTCGCGGCGCACGTGAGGCCGTGGTCTGAGTACNAAGTCGGTGCATGCTGTGGCTGTTCATAGTTGGAACGCAGTTCGGAGCATAGCCATTTCGCAATTCTGATGAAGGNATAGCCCCTTGAGTTCGATCCGATNCTGTTGCAGGTNCCGGCTACNTTATCCGGTCAGGTTTTGGGCCTGCGAGAGCGTCGAAAGCACGAAACAAGCATCAACAACNTAAGACGACTGGAAGCCTGGTATCGCATGGCGGCTGCTTTTCATGCGTCTGCGTGATCACTTTGCGGCTTTGNCCGCAAGCAGGCACACTCGNGGCTCCNTGTGCGGTANGCAGTTGCGACGTGTCGAAAGATAACTATCCGCTTGCTGGACTTAAGGTCCTCGACTTTGCCCGGGTTCTGGCTGGTCCCTTTGCCGGCCGGATGTTGTNGGACCTTGGCGCNGACGTGGTTAAGGTCGAACCGCCCGATGGGGACATTACCCGGCTTTGGGGCGCAGAGGCTGCCACTATCCGTGGCTATTACCATCAGCAGAACGCCGGCAAGCGCAACATCTGCGTAGACCTGCGGGCGTCGGGCGCGAAAGAGGTCATATTTTCGCTCGCGCGCGAGGCGGACATTGTTATTGAGAACTATCGCCCNGACGTCATGGGTCGGCACGGCTTCGATTACGCCGCGCTCGCTGAGGTCAATTCACGCCTCATCATGCTCTCAATNTCGGGTTTTGGGCACAACGGCCCTGAGTCAAAACGCCCCGCCTATGCGGCCGTCATTCACGCCGAATTGGGCCTGATCTCCCGCCAGGCTCGGCGTGGCGAGATTCCACGGCGGGATCTGCCACTTTCGGTGGCTGACACCAATGCCGGGCTGCATGGGTTGGTGGCGATTTTGTCTGCCGTGGTTATGCGCGAGCGTACCGGCCAGGGTCAGCACATCGATATGGCTATGATTGACGCAACGCTCGCGACTGACGACCAGATGCAGTATGACCTTGAGGATTCCGAGGTTACTGGCCCCATCCCGCCCGAAATCTGGGAGACCTCGGTCGGGCCGATTCTGATCTCCGCTGAGTTCAAATACATCTGGCATCTGCTCAAGAATGAGGTGGGACTGGCGGATCCGGCGGGACCCGATACGCCATTTCATGAGAAAGTGCAGCTACGTCGAGCGGTCGCGAACGAGTGGTTGCAGTCCTTCACCGACCGAGACGCGATGATTGCGGCGATGGCTAGTCTTAACCTTGCCTGGGGTGATGCCCGGGAAGCGAAGGATGTACGGTCACAACCGACAGTCCTGCATCGGCAGTCGGTGGTCGACATTGAAGACCGTGCTGGAGGCACTCGGCCGATAGTACAGTCACCTTACCGGTTCTCGAATGCTGACAGCGGCGTCCGTGGACCAGCACCCCATCGCGGCGAACACAACGTGGCAGTTATGTCAGACTGGTGTGGCATTGATGCTGGTCGTGTTGGTGAACTGCTGGAAGAAGGCGTGCTGCTGATGGACAAAGGCATGCCCGCCGATCTGTAACGCACGGCACCTTATTCACCTCACCTACTAATTGGACAGGCAAACACCATGATTGAACTCGAACGCGAAGGCGAAGTTTTCGTACTGACAATGGATGACGGCGAAAACCGCTGGAATACTTCCTTTACGCGCGCCTTTGCCGAGGCGTTGGATGAGGTAGAGGCCTCTGAAGGTTCTGCAGCGCTGGTGACGCGCTCTTCCAGTGAGAAGTTCTTCTCAAACGGTCTCGATCTCGAATGGTTGCAGGCTGATGGTGAGCGCCGTGGCGGGGACCGGAAGGTCTTTGGTGGAGAGTTCATGGCACTTATGGGTCGCCTCATCATGCTGCCGCTGCCTTCAGTAGCCGCGATCAACGGACATGCATTTGGAGCGGGCTTCATGTGTGCGCTGTGCCATGATGTGCGAATCATGCGCTCGGACCGTGGCTTCATCTGTGCCAACGAAGTTGAGCTAGGGATGCAGATTCCAGATGCGGAACTCGCGTTGTTTCGCCACAAGATTCCCATGAACGCGTTTTTTGAAACGGTGCAGTTGGCACGGCGCTGGACGGGCCCAGATGCCATGGGGGCTGGCATTGTGCACGCCACGGCAGACCTCGTCAGTTTGCTTGACGCGGCTATGCGCAAGGCAGGCGAGCTTGCTCGGTTGGGCGCTAACCGCAAGGTGTATGGCGGGATGAAAGAGCGCATCTATGGTGAAAACTCTGCGCTGGATACATCCCATGGCGCTGGTTATCTGTTGAAGAACGCCAATGATCACTGATCGGTACGGTGCCGAACCGTTGGCGTAAATGTGACAGTATCTCAAACTTTCCAAATGGAGATACGGTTGGCATCAGCACAGGCGAGTTTGGCGAGCAAACGGTTGATCTGGCGTGGATCGTTCCCTCCGAGGCACTCTCAAAACGGGTAAATCAGCGCGGCCAGGGCGAGATCGTCACCCTAGTGACTAGCCTCACCTAGGCCGATGAGCCTGGTATTCGTGTTTACTTTTTAAAAGACCCAGGCCTCTTGGTGATTGGCGGGAAGACTCGTGGTGCGGGGTAACCGGATGGAAAGGGTTTCCGCGATCAGCTGACGGCCACGGACCCGCCATCGCAGGTGATGGTTTCACCGACTGTGTAGGCGCCTGCGCGGGAGGAGAGAAAGATGGCGAGGCCAGCAATGTCTTCCGCGGTGCCAACCCGGCCACGCGGGTTGCTCTGACCGACGCTGTCCCAGTCCTGCCCTTCCACCTCGCCGCCAAAACCGACTCCGGCGGACAACATCCAGGAGGGAAACGGACCCGGGGCGATGGCGTTGACGATGATGTGCTCTTTCACCAGATGCGCCGCCATCTGGCGGGTCAGGTGGTGTACCGCGGCTTTTGAGGCGCCATACGAGAAGTTGTCGAATGCGGGGGTTTTGATCCCGTCGACGGAGCCGATGTTGATGATACGTGCCGGATCTTCGTGGCTTGCTGAAGCCTTCAACTGTGACAATAGCGCTTGGGTCAGAAAGAAGATTCCCTTGACGTTGGTATCCATCACCTTGTCCCAGCCGTTCTCGGGGAATTCTCCGAGCGGGGCACCCCAGGTTGCGCCCGCGTTGTTAACGAGGATGTCGAGTTGTGACTCCCGGCTCGCGATTTCGCCAGCTACGGCTTCAATGCCGGCTATGTTGGAGAGATCACCCGGGACCGAGATGCACTCCCCGTCATAGGTCTCGACCAGGCGTGCTGCAGTGGCATCGCAGACCTCGGCCTTGCGCGAGCTGATGTATACCTTGGCGCCGTTAGCGAGAAATCCCGCCGCTATCATTTCACCTATACCGCGCGAGCCGCCGGTGACGAGTGCAACTTTGCCTTCGATGGAAAAGAGGTTCTGCATGGGTAATATTCCGATTGTTTTGGTTCGTTTACTGAGTCTAGGGTTGGATAGTCGGCGGGCGTTATACAGGTATTGGCCCCTGCCCGTCACGCGCGCTATGGTCCCATGATTGATGTGGGCAACGCTCGAGGTAACCTGATGAAGTTTGGAATGCAGACACCATTCAACGACCGGACTCCGCCTGAGGTGGTGGCTGGCGCCGGACAGATTGGGGAAGAGCTTGGGTTCGATTCTTTCTGGGTGCCGGAACATGTCGTGTTCTTCCCTGAGTATGCGTCGCAATATCCGTACTCGGATGANGGCAAGATCCCCGGGTCGCCGACGAGCTTGCTGGATCCCTTCATGGCACTGACCTGGGTAGCNGCNCACACGTCCCGTATTCGGCTTGGGACTGGCATCTGCCTTGTGCCTCAGCGCCAACCCGTCTACTGCGCGAAGCAGGTGGCGGACCTCGATTATCTTTCGGCCGGTAGGTTCGAGTTCGGGGTAGGGGTTGGCTGGCTGCAGGAAGAGTTCGATGCCTTGGGTGTTCCCTGGCCCCGCCGCGCCGCGCGGACTGAAGAATGCCTTGGTGTCATGCAAGCCCTCTGGCGGGACGAGGTTGCAAGCTTCAGAGGCGAGTTTTATGAGGTCAAGAATGCCCAGCAGGGGCCCAAGCCTGTGCAACAACCGCACCCGCCGATCCTGTTTGGNGGCGAGAGTGATGCNGCGCTGCGACGCGTTGCGTCNTTGGGNCAGGGTTGGTATGGCTTTAANCTGACNCCGCAGTCGTTTGCGGCACGCCTGCAGGTGCTCGACGGCATGCTGGCGGAAGCTGGCCGGAATCGATCCGATATCAGGATCTACGTATCCCCGAACCGCGAGCACCTGAATGCCGAATCGGTCCGGGCGTTTGAAGATCTGGGCTGTGAACAGATCATTACCGGTGTTGCCGCTGCATCCCTCGACCGGTTGCGGGAGCGAAGCGAGGCGGCGCTTGAGCGTCTGCAATAAGCGATTGGNGGGATTATGCGCCTGCATGTGATTGATGGAACGTTTGAACTCTTCCGCGCCCATTTTTCCAAACGGCCCGGCCAGACCTCACCGGAGGGACAGGATGTAAAGGCAACCGTGGGTGTGATTTCCGCCGTTCTTTCGCTGCTGGACGATAAGTTCGAGCAAGCGACGCATCTGGCCGTCGCATTCGACAATCCGATNGAGTCATTCCGTAACGATNTTTTNTACGGCTACAAGACCGGGGAGGGTATGGACCCGGTATTGACCGATCAGTTTGAGATTGTCGAAGAGGCGGTCCGCGCCTGTGGCGTGACGGTGTGGTCCATGGATCGCTGGGAAGCTGACGATGCGCTTGCTACAGCGGCGGTGCGCTTCAAAGATCAGGTTGACCAGGTTCGCATCATGACGCCCGACAAAGATCTGGGGCAGGTGGTTGATGGGGATCGGGTGGTCCAGGTTGATCGGATCCGCAGTAAGGTCATCAACGAGTCGGGAGTGCTCGATCGCAACGGCGTTGCGCCCATGAGCATTCCAGATTGGCTAGCGCTGGTGGGTGACACCGCGGATGGCATTCCTGGCGTTCCNGGCTTTGGTGCAAAGACCGCNTCTACGCTCCTGCGACGCTACGGNACCGTGGATCNNATNCCGGAAAATCCGGAACAGTGGGATGTCAAAGTGCGTGGCGCNGCGAAGCTTGGGGNGACNCTTGCNAGGATGCGCGAAGAAGTTGCGCTTTACCGTGAGCTCGCTGTGCTGGTGACNGACGTGCCGCTCACAGAGTCGCTTGACGACCTCTGCTGGCATGGTGCNCCGCGCGNCGCCTTCGANGCAGTCACNGCCAGGCTGGGNGGCGTGCGCTATCAGCCGCGTCAATGGTTGTAGCAAGCATGGCCGTATTCGTAGCAAACTTGTCNTTCATCTGACCAGCCTCNGCCTGATGTTCGAGAGCAAACCCGATCCGCTTGACTACGTGTTCCCCGACTCGCCGCCAGTTGGCACAAAGCTCGAGGTAGCTAAAGACGTTTACTGGGTGCGCATGCCCATGCCTGGGCGCCTCGATCACATCAATGTCTGGCTGCTGCGCGATTACGACGGCTGGACCATAGTCGATACGGGCCTCAACAACGACGCGATCAAGTCCGCATGGGAGAACATCTTCGAGAATGAGCTCGAAGGAAAACCTGTGACACGGGTATTCAGTACCCACATGCACAGCGACCATACGGGGCTCGCGGGCTGGCTTGTCTCGCGCTGGCAATGCGAACTNTGGATGAGCCGCGAGGACTTTGTTATGTGCAAGCTGATGGCCGCCGACGGACCATCTGATTTGCCTGAAGACGCGCTCCGTTTCTACCGTAGTGCTGGGTTCTCCGAGCAGCGCCTTTCCGAGTACAAGCGNCGGTTTGGCTCATTTGGGGCAAACGTCTCGGACCTTCCAGCAGGCTATCACCGGGTTCGCGACGGTGAGTACATCGATATTGGTGGCCGCGTCTGGCGGGTTGTTGTTGGTCGTGGTCACTCGCCGGAACACGCNTGTCTNTATTGTCCTGAGCTGAAGGTGATCATCGCGGGTGACCAGATCCTGCCGCGGATTACGCCGAACGTAAGCGTCAACCCGCTTGAGCCNAAAGCTAACCCGGTGAAGGAGTGGCTTGAGTCGTGCATCACGCTTCGTGACATGTTGCCCTCTGATCTTTTGGTGCTGCCTGCCCACCAACGGCTCTACCATGGCTTGCACGAACGGCTGACCGCGCTCATCGCTCATCACGAAACTGCNCTCAGNAATCTNTACGAGATCTGTGACGAGCCGAAGCGGGCGATTGANGTCTTCCCGGCNATCTTCAAGAGCAAGATCACGGAGTGGACGTTCTTTATGGCGACCGGGGAGAGCATTGCGCACATCAACTGCGCNTTNGATCGNCGCATGATCATTATGGAAGAAGACGAATACGGAGTTGCTTGGTATCGCCGCGCCTGATGCAAGNCGCTNGGGCAGATCCTGAGNGTCAGACCCTGGCTTTTCCTAAGTTNNACTCCTCGTTAACAAGTCCTTCATAAACTCGACTTGCGATTTGTAGCATGGATGCGCAAATCGCAANGCTGCAGGCTCTTCAGGCTTGGNATGTGGAGAAGTTCCTCCGGNTAACAGGCNTCGCGTCTATGCGTANGTCGCGCGGGTGNTGTCGCGNACTGGTGACTGTNNTNCCTACNCGTTTTTGCCCCTGTTGGCTCCGCTGACGNAAGTCCCGGTNACGATGCTTTNGCCTGTNTGCTCGCTGCATTCTGGGTGCAGCGCNTGAAATATGTAGTGGTTGGACTCCGCTGTAAATTGNCGGAAGCGGCGCTCCGGCGCCCCCGTAATCTGTGGTGCCTTGGGATAAGTGCAGCCATCCGTCTGGGCATGCCTCGGCTGTGTTCATGACGGTCACTGCGCTGGTTCTGGCGCTGGGTCCTGCATTGGCCGTGCTTTAAGTCCGGTCCGCCCTGGTAGGGGCATCCAGAATTGTTCTGGGTGCACACTTCCCATCTGACACTATTGCCCGNGGTGTTCTGGGGGCGCCGGTTGCGACTTTTGTCATTGCTGTTGCAGCCCTCTGACGCCCGCTGCACCTTCCTCTTCCGATGAAGACCTCTGCCTGGCTGAACGGAAGCGGACGCCACGCTGACGCGAGCCTCGCGGGCGCGGGTCGAATCTGGGACACTTGCGCGCGTGGAATGGATCCTCGAACACTGGGTTGCCTGTACCCTCCTCGTTGGCTACACCGGAATACTGCTGCACCACGCCTTGTTGGGACGGAGGATTAGCACGGGTGTTGAGGGTTACTACGTCGGCGCGCGTAATCTCTCTGGGCTGGTGATTGGCGTGTCGTTTGTTGCGACGTTTGCCAGTACCAATAGCTACATCGGGCATGCAGGCAAAGGGTATGCATTCGGGCTGCCTTGGTTGATCATGGCGGCCAATATCGTCCTGTTCACGTGGCTGTCCTGGAAGTTTGTAGCNCCGCGNCTGCGGCTCTANACCGGGGCTGTGGGCGCGGTCACAGTCCCNGATTACCTCGCGCGTCGTTACGGTGAGAGCGGGGCTGTGCGTACCTTTGCGGCCATTGTGGTTGTCCTCTCAAGCCTGCTTTACCTGGTTGCGATCTTCAAAGGGGCGGGCCACCTTTTCGAGATTTTCTTGGGGATCCCATACGAGATGGCGGTGCTGGTGACGCTCACCATCGTGGTGGTCTATACATCGGTTGGGGGGTTCGTGTCGGTAGTGAGGACCGATGTGGTGCAGGGCAGTCTGATGATGATCGGTTCGGTCACTATTTTCTTCTTCGTCACCGATGCCGCGGGCGGAATCACGCGGCTGCCGGAGCTGGCAACCCGTGATGAGACAAAATTCCTGTTTGACCCGAACGGTGGCATTCCGCTCGCGGTGCTCCTCGGGATTGCATTTGCAGNCTCGCTNAAGCTTCTTGTGGACCCGCGGCAGATTAGCCGCTTNTATGCCTTGCGTGACGCCTCAGAGATCCGAAAGGGAATTTGGGTTGCTGTGGTAGGGCTCATTGCGATTCAGTTCTGTCTCTTCCCGGTCGGCATCTACGCCCACTTTCTTCTTGAAGGTGTAACAGACACTGACAGCATTATCCCAATGTTGGTGAATGATACTGCCATCTTCCCTGTATGGGCCTCTGACTTTCTTATTGTGGCGATCGTTGCGGCTGCNATGTCGTCTATTGACAGTGTGCTGCTTGTAACCGCGTCTACCGCCTACAACGACCTTGTTCGGCCGCGAATCTCTACCGCAACGCCGCTAACCTGGACCCGCGGCTTTGTTGTGGGGTTTGCACTCTTGGGTGCCTTGATTGCTCTGCGTCCGCCGGGGGGCATTGTTGAGCTCACGATATTCTCTGGCAGCTTGTACGCGGTGTGTTTTGTCCCGGCGATTCTGGTTGGTCTCTATTGGCGATCNGGCTCAGCACAAGCTGTATTGGCATCGATGGGGNCCGGTGTCGCGGTATTGCTAGGGTGGTTGCTCGCAGGTGGCTCGGTCTACCTGCATGAGGTGTTCCCGGCGCTGGCGGTGTCCCTCGGGGTCTACTTCGTCGTCTCGAGGGCAACCCACCAGGTTGGGCCTACTTGGATGGTCACCGAATCTTCGAGCTACGATCCTGCTCTTAAAAGGATTAGTAAATGACTTCGTTGATGATGCAATTCACAAGCGAAGAGCATNGAACGATTTTGCGGGCGCTGATTCTGTCGGCGCTCGTTTCGTCGGCTGCCTGCAGCGGCGATAACGGCAACTCCGCTATGCGGCAGGATCCGCCCGCGCAGATGGATCCACCTGCCCAGAAGGACCGACAGGTCGATGCAGGGGACCCGCCCCGGTCACGGTTTGAGGAGCCGCAGTAGTTGATCGTATTGCAGAGTCCTGGTTCTGTGTTGGAAGTCCAGGCGGACGAGCTTGAGCTGAAGGAGTTCTTCCCTGATGAGATAATAGGCATCTTCGCTAGAGAACTTGGCGTCAGGATCAGGCAGCGGTGTGTGCTGGTCTGTACCAATCAAGACGGCTGGGAATGGCAGATCAAGAACCTGCGGACCTACGGCGACCCTTGGAATCACTCAGAGTTTTGGTCCAGACGACCCAAACATGGCCTGCAGCGCGCCTGGGCTCACATTTATGCTGAAAGCAGGGTCTGCGTCGGATGGAGCGATAGTGCAGCTTCGATCCCGAGCAGCCTGAGTACAACCAGCTCTCAGGNGCGTGTCCGACTATCGGTAATTTGTTGCGAAATCTGCCACAGGTGAATTTTGCTGAGCGGGTTCGCTTTGTTTTTGAGGCCATCAGGGGGCCCGCCTGAGCTGCAGTGGGCGCAGATAGACCTGCGGTTCGCCAACCTTCCACCATGCGCCCGTGGCCGCACGCTCGGTAGGTGTAGTGAATTCGTAGCTGCGTGATACTGCGCGGACATACTGGGGCGGTGACTTCTCGAAAGGGTTGTCACGAAACAATCCGGTGATCGGCTCCGAGCCTGACAGCAAACCGGCCGCAACCGCCTGTACCCAGCGGTTCAAGTGGATATCACCCAGTGCGGCGAACCAGAGTTGCCAGTCGAGTCGTGGCTGCATCGGAGTCGCGACCCGTGGAAATCGTGCGGGCTCGGCAGGGTTGTACCGCAACCGATAGGGTTTCCAGTTTGTTCCGTCTTCAGACCCCTCGAACATCACTTCACGACGCTCCTCGGTCATTACCTCGAATGGACCGTAGCTGTTGGCGAAATGAAAAGGCGCAACCATGCGAACGGCCGTTCTGACGGTTTCCGGTAGGCGCGCAAAGTTGCCCGTGCCCCAGACTAAAATCAGCCCCAGGAGGATGTGCATAGTGGCGACGGGTTTTGCGGTGTGTGTCAACCAGTTGCGGGTCGGGGCAGGAAACCAGCGCAGTGCCGGGAGTCGTCTATCGTCGATTAACGCGAGACATAGCACAATCGTTAACAGATTGAAGAAGTTGTAACTGCCCGTCAGCAGAATCAGTACTTCAAGGGCTACGACAAAAAGCGCGCCAAGGAAACGCGGGCGCCTTGGCATCAGCAGCAGGAAAGGCACGAGCAGCTCAACGAAGAATGTAAAACCAACGCCCGCCTTCAGCGCCGGTGCCGGCAGATTATGGGCGTACCAGGCGAGCACGGTGGGCAATGGCTGCGTTTCGAAGTGATAGTAAAGCGCGGCCAGGTCCCACCAGGCACTGTCGCTCGACAAAAGCTTGACAAGCCCTGACTGCAATATGAAGCGGAACAGCAGCAGTCGGTAGAGCCAGGTTACCAGCAGCGGCGAGCTGCGCAGGAACATGGCTAGAAAGCCTGCTTCGAGCAAAAGTATGTCCCACTGAAAGCGCAGGAACACCTGGCCGATCCCTACCAACGAGAGATACAACAGCCAGGCGACAAACGCTGACCAGGTGGGGCGAATGCCAGCGGCAAGGGCAAGTCCCGCGGCAACCCCCAGCCAACAGGCGGCCTGTAAGGTTGCATCCGACGCGTCAAGCCAGAACAGCGACGGTAGTGCGAGCCAGCTGTCTGCGCCGAGCTGCCTGTGTACAGCCTGCAGGTAGGGCGCCGCCGGCAGAATGCCTTCGCTACCAACTAGGCCGTTGATCTGCAGCGCGAGCGACAGGAAGGCAAACGTGTAGACGAGGCCAAGGCCGGCAAGCAGCCAACTGACCGTGTTTGTGAGTCGAGTTGGGCGAAGCTCGGACCCAAACAGGACCCTTGCGACGGTCAGGCATAAAGAGCGATGCGCTGCTACCCAGCNGTAGGCAACTTCTGCGGCGGTGTCGAAGCCAGGCAGGCGCCGATAACACCAGAGCCAGAACATTAGTCCACCNANTGCGAGNACCGTAAACGCCGCGTGGGCNCCGCTGCGCGGTTCAAATCCGGGTTGGAACAAGCGGATGGACGCNCGATACTCATCTTCCGTGAACTCTCTGCGGTCGTGGGCGACCGCCTGGTACGGCGCAAAGTCAACCGCACTGCCNGAGAGAGTCTCTGCGTAAAGCACGCTATACACGCAAAAGCCGCAGTCGCCATCAAACACCAGCAAGGGTTTGGTAACAGGCTCGAGAGGTGCAGGCACGTANAGTGGCTCGGGGNGNAGTTGTGTGCCATTCAGCCTTCCGGGATGCCCTGCGTCAACTGGGTCTNGATCGGGTCGGACTAGGATGGCACCTTGGTTCTGAACACAGTTGCAGGCCGAAGACNGACNTGCTTTTTCCGCTCCGCTCGATGTCTTGNCGGTACATTTCTTTATGAAGAACGCGCTCTGACNCATGCTGCTGCCGCTCGTCTTCCTTTACCCGNACACCGGCTACTTCGGCTGGCAACTGNGTACTGTAGAGCCATCGCTGTTGCTGTCTGCAANCCGCCCGGCTGAGTCGTACACNGGAGCAATAGGGNCTCACAGGTTAGCTCTGGCCGGCGGCGTCTTGCGGGCAGCACCTTCGATCTGTTCACCAGCCTCGAGCGGCTGTATTGTTAGCTGCCTGAACAACAACGCACCGCCAACGGAGCCTGCATGATTCTGCATAACACCTTTCGCGACAAATTGAACGAAGGCAAAGGAACCATCGGAACGCACTGTCTGTTTCACGACCCCGACATTCCCGAAATGGTCGGCGATACAGGCCTCTTTGACTACGCTGAATATGTGGGGGAGTACTCCACGTTCGACATGACAACGCTCTATCACATTGCGCGCTCGGCGCAGTGCGGTAACCTGCCTCTCATGTTCAAGTTGGACCAGGCGGGTCAGGGTTTCTGGGCGCAGGCTGCCCTTGGCGCTGGCTTCAAGTCGATCCTCTTTACGGACATCCGTACCGCTGAGGATGTGGATGAATGTCATCGTCTTATCGCCTGCGACACGCCTGACATTGGTGGACACATGGGTGTCAAACTGCGCCGCCCGGCCCTGTCGAGCTATGATATCAAAGGCTATATGGAAGACCTGAAGTCGATCGTCTTTGCGATCATGATTGAGAAGCAAGAAACCTTGGACAACATCGACTCTGTGCTGGAACGGGCTAAGGAGAAAGGCGTCGATATGACCCAGTGGGGGCCAGCCGATTTTGCGTTCTCAACCGGCAACCCCTCGATCCAAGGCACTCCAGAAATCCGGGAGTACGAAGAGATCGTCATTAAGAAGTCAATTGAATATGGCGTGCCGCCGCGCATCGAGATTGGTGAGGTTGAGCAGGCCAAGCGATACATCGACATGGGTGTCAAGCACTTCTGCATCGGTTGGGACCGGTTCATCTATCGGCAGAAGATTGCGGAACTTGGCGAAGGCATGGCTAAGCTGCTCGAGACCGTCTAAACCATGGCAACCCTCGTCAGCGTGAACATTGGCGAGCCTTGTTCGTTCGAGGTGCGCGGGCGAGGAATCCGCACCGGCATTTTCAAGGAGACGATTGAGGAGCGCGTCCAGGTCGATACGCTCGGACTTGTGGGGGATCATGTCCTAAACGAGTTCATGCATGGTGGGCCTGATCAGGCCGTGTATGTCTATCGTGCAGAGGCCTATAACTNGNGGCGTCGCGAGTTGGCGGGACTATGGCCTGAAACNGNTGTGGAAGACGCTCGCCTGCAACCAGGTGGTTTTGGCGAGAACCTCACGGTTGAGGGATTGCCGGACGAAGGNAAGCTGGCTGTCGGGGATCGTATTGAGATCGGTTNGGTCCTGCTGGAGTTGACTGCGNCTCGCATNCCCTGNNACGTATTCGCCGAAAAGATGGGTGACAAACAGTTTCCAAAACGTATGATCGCGACGGGCCGGAGTGGCTTCTACTGTCGTGTGCNGCAGACTNGTGAGCTGGCGGTGGGTGATCGGGTCGCGTACACGCCTCTGTCCNTTGCGGACCGAATCTCGATAAGGCGTTTCGTNCACGACTATCACAGGGCAATGAACGCGGCGACNTTGCGGGCTTATCTTGCGCAGCCCATTGACGTGCGTTNNCGAATCTACCTGCAGNGACAANTGCAGAAAGCTGAGTCATGCGACTAGGCTGATTAATCGAAACCGTGCACGTTCTTTCTCCGCCCTTAATGGACCACTTGGAGACTAAAGCCTCTCATTTTGAAGGATCCACTCCTTCCAGCCCACTATCTCCGGGCGTTCCTGGTTGGTTGTCTCGAAGACAACTCGAATCCTATGGCCCGTTTGGCGGTGCTACAGCGCGTAGTCCNCTACCTGAACCTCCTTGCCAACGTTCGCATAGTCGCCGGCCGCGCGACCTGCGCGATAGGCGCCCCAGTGCAGNGGCCGGTAGTTGGCTTGTTCCTTAGTCAGGGGCGCTACCGTGCAGTCAAACCTTGGGTTGAGGAAAAACGGCGCCGAGAACCGCGCCTTGCTGGAATTGGCCAGCACCCGGTGCAGGGGGGCCCGGTAGCGGTTGTTCGACCAGACCTGNATCAGGTCACCCACGTTGACGATGAACGNGCCGGGTTCCGGTTCGACCGTGNACCAGNTAGCGCCGCGCTTGACCTGCAACCCGGGCACGTTGTCCTGCAGGAGCACCGTAAGTGCCCCTGCATCGGTGTGGTGTGAGACCCCGAGGTGTCCTGTGGTTGGAATGTCTGCGGCCGGGTCGGCGGGTTCATCACAGACGGGATAGTAGTTGAGCCGCAGGAAGCTGGAATGGGACGGAAAAAATGCGTCCTGCAGGGCATANGGGGCGGCNCCAAGTGTTGTTAAAAGGCGTTCNATTAGCACCAGCGAGAGTTCATAGCTCGCTTCGAACCAGTCCACCATGGTCAGCTTGAAATTAGCGATGCCCTCTGGCCACTGGTTCATNCCTCCTGCCGCGTCCTGGTCGACCCCGAAGTCGAAGATCTCCTTCCAGTCTTGCTTGTTTTTGGTNAGTTCGCGGTCGAAGAAACCCCATGGGTTCTCCNNTGTACGCTCGATGCTAGCTTTTGTTGCTGAAGGCGCCGCAAAAAACGCTTGCAAGGCNTGCATGAAGCGTTCGCGACGTGCCTGGCTGATGCCGTGTCCGCTGAGTTTGAAAAAGCCCCATTCCTGGCAGGCGNNTGNAAGGGGAGCCGTATCTTCCTCAAGTGTGCGGAGATCNAGNGTGGGTATTNCGAGGGGCATTGNTGTTCTTNCCGGTTTNGGTTGCTGCCATTAGGTAGTCGNGTGCCCGAGCTAAAGGNCAGGCATGCACGCATCATGAAACGAATGAGTGGATTCTACTTCTGAATCGCCGGCAATGTATTCCTCTGGCTGACTACAGGTGCCAGCTTCTTGGCGGATTCTGTTGGAGGAGGTGCAAGTGGGTAGGGGTCCTATCATGGTGTCGATGTGGGCTTGGGCCGTCTCCAATTTTCTACGGTCACGAGCCTCACGGATTTTCGTGCTTGAGAGGCGACGTTGGGCCCGGAGTCGGGGCAGGTATAAGGATGGTTAGAACAGCACCGATGTGAGCAATGCAAGGTCGTGGGTCATCAGGTCGACTGTCATGCCGACCCATGCCATCAACAGCATCCATGTGCTGATCAGTCCAACCACAGAGTCAATGATTCAACGTACCGAGCCTGGCAAAAACAACCATTGAGTAAAGACCCATGGTGTTCATGATTTCCTGGGTAAGCGCGATGAAAGCCGGCGAATCGAGGCGCAGCTCCGTCAGCTCTGGTATGGCTGACCGGATTCCAGGGCTTGAGCAATGTGGTCCGCTGGTTCGGCTTCATCAGTCGGGCGGTCGCCCAGTGCGCGCATCCACAATGGGATCCGCCGGTAGTCGGGGTCGACGGTTGTTCAGTGAACATGGGTTTGTCCGCGAACAACGCGTGCCCATTCCTGTTACTCAACGCGAGCGTTATATGATTTACACACCGCTGTGATAGCGTCTCTGGCACACTTTGGGAGGACGGAACATGAGTGAGGCGGCAAGACTTCGCGATTCATTGGGGCACCCGGTCATTGATGCTGACGGCCACTGGCTTGAATACGGTCCGCTGGTCTCGGAAGCTATGCGCAAGATCGGTGGTGATGCCGCTGTGCGCGCTATGCAGATTAACGGTGGGCGCGTTGGCGCAAGCCTTCGGATGAGTCCCGGCGAACGCAAATATGCCAATGTGCCGCAGGAGGCCTTCTGGGGCGCGCCAACCAAGAACACGCGAGATCGCGCTACCGCGATGTTGCCAAGGCTGCTCTATGAGCGTCTTGATGAGTTCGGGATCGACTTTTCGATTCTTTTCCCAACTATGGGACTCGGACTGCCTCGGGTGAATGACGACGAAGCCCGGATTGCAGCTTGCCATGCGTTCAACGTCTATCAGCGGGATCTGTTTGAACCGTTCAGTGATCGGATGACCCCAGCGGCGGTCATACCAATGCACGACCCGGATGAAGCGATCGCGGAGCTGGAGCATGCTGTCGTTGAACTCGGTCTAAAGGCGGTTATGTTGAATACAATGATCGACCGCTCTGTTGCTCAGGTAGCACAGGAACGCCCGGATGCAGCTGACCTTGGAGTCTGGTTCGATACGATCGGGATCGACAGCGCATATGACTACGACCCGGTCTGGGAAAAGTGTAGGGAGCTCCGGGTGTCGCCTTGCTTTCATCGTGGCTCACGCGGACGCGGTTTCCGTATGTCTCCAACCAACTTCTGTTACAACCATATTGGTCACTTTGCCGCAGCTTCAGAGGCGGTGTGCAAGTCGATCTTCCTGGATGGGGTAACGCGACGGTTTCCGGAGCTCAATTTTGCATTCCTGGAGGGCGGCGTGGGATTCGCCTGCCTGCTGTACGAGGATCTTATTGGACACTGGGAGATCCGTAATGCAGGTGCGCTGGAAGACACCAAGCCGGCCAATCTTGATCTGGCCATGCTGACGGAACTTGCTGAACAGTATGGCGGTCCTGAGGTTGCGGCTGCGGTGCGTGGAGGTAAGGGCCTTTCGGTCCGCAGCGGCCCCGAGACTACCGGCGGGCTTTCGGAGCTGGACGACTATTCGCGCTGCGCCATTGACGAGGCGGCGGACTTCAAGGAGCTCTTTGCGGACCGATTTTGGTTTGGTTGTGAGGCTGACGACCCGACCAATGCCTGGGCCTTCCACACGAGCAATAACTCGTTTGGGGCTGAGCTGAAGACACTGTTCGGTTCCGATATTGGGCACTTCGACGTACGAGAGATGGCTGGCGTTCTGCCCGAGGCCTACGAGTTAGTGGTAGATGGAAAGATTGATGACGCTGGTTTCAGACGATTTGTTTTTGAGCACCCGGCCAGCTTCTTCTCTGGCACTAACCCGGATTTCTTCGAAGGTACGGNGGTTGCCGATGCGGTCAAAGCGATTCGCTAAAACTAGAATATTCGAACGGATAATGGAGTGAAGTCATCACGCTGAAGCGATTCTTTACAGAGATTGGTATGGGCACTGACGTACACGGCCGCAANGCGACCCGTGCTGCGGAGCGCGCCGTGTTTGATGCGATCCATCACTCNAGCCTCAACCTCTTTACCCATGTCGACAAAACCCGGCACGACATGAGGCTCACGGTGCTGATTGGTGTGCCCTCGCCGGAGGAGGTAGATGTTGCGAAGGTTGCGGCCGTGTTGCCTTATGGTGAGGTCGCAGTTGAGGTTAGTGTGGGCGGCCTTGAGATACCCTCTGAAGATGGCAACGATCCGATTCTGATCGCCAACGCGGGCATTCTGGTTCAGTTTGAGGAATAGAGGGAAGAACACTGCACCTCGATGGCANCGAAGGATTTGGGTCGGCCGTATCCATTAGTCGCTGAGCCGATCCGCAGAGCTGCCGCGGCGTTTGCAAGAGCGAATCTGTACGGTTCCGGTAGTGCGCAATGGCAGATGCGCGTTCTGAGCCATCGGCGTCCAGAGCTCGACCCGATTGNCGTCAGGCTCGACGAACCGGCCAAACACGCCAAATTAGATTGCGCTAACTACGTATCTGCGACCAGTTCCAGCGCACCGGGCACGATGTCCAGGATCGGGTCGAGCATGAAGGATTGGCGACTGGGGTCTTTGCTGGCTACAAGTACGCCGCCAACTCCCGGTGCCTTCGCCGTGGTTTCAGGCCCTGTCTCTGTTGTTGTTCGGCTTCTGTTCCGGCGGAGCCAAGCGGATTGCCGTCGCCCAGCCTAGCCAGGCCATTGGCAGGTAGGCAATCGTGAGATCGAGCACAACAAATGTTATGGGCGCGGGGATCATGATGGCGGCGGCCACACCACCGGCAAGATTGAGCGCGCCAATACCAAGGGCGAACCAGAGCTTTTGGCGAAGAGCCAGTACGGCCGCGGTTGCAGCGCCGGTGAAGGNACCGGCGGCGTGGGCCAGGAACGGGAATACAAAATGNCGGGCCTCAAAGAGATGCGCGCCCGCCGCAACGCTGGCCGCGTCGTTGGGGTCGACCCCCGTTGGGNNGTGTATCAGCGCTGCGCCTGTTGATACGAGGATCATGTTCACAATGCTTCCGACGGCAATACCGCCAATCACCGCAAAAACATAGCGCAGCACAATGCTTTCTACTTGCTCTTGTCGATGTCCTGTGCGGCATGCGGTTTGAGCGCAACCTTGCCTTCGTCCTGCGGGCCGGCCAATGCGGCCGCAGCGCGGTCGTTTTCCATGATCTTGGACTGGATCGCCTGACCCGCCCGNACCCANCTGTCCCGATTCTCGATGACGAACCGGTTCGACTCTCGGTAATGTCCCAGCATGCCGTTGACCTCCGGCATGACATAGCGTGCAACCATGTCCCAGCTNCGGCGCGTATCTTCCCGGTTGGCCCAATCGTGGACAAAGCCGATCACAGTACCGAAGCCGCCGCAAAGCTNGTANAGCTCCTTGATCCGGTTGACCAGATCGTCAGGTGTACCGATCACGTTGGTACTGTTCTCGCCAAACGCGGTCACATCAACCGCTTGATCCGGCGTCTCGAAGATTTGCCCGACCCCGGCTGACAGCGTCCCAACCGTGTATTCGTTGTTGTGGTGAAAGAGACCCTCTTTACACTGCTCACGCGCTTTCTCGCGGGTTTCGGCAATGTGGAAGTTGATCAGCAGCCGCCAGTTNGAGCGGTCCACAGTGTTGCCGTGTTTTTGNGCGGACTCTTCAGCAAAGCTCCACTGCAGCGGCAGCGACTGGATGCCGGCCTGGGACATGGAGCCAATTGAGAGCACGCCAGCCTCGTGTTTGCCCGCGAGCGTCATCCCCGAAGGGCTNACCATCGATGCAACCGCAAACTCCATGTGGTCCTGGTAAGGCAAGAGTTGCAGCTGGGCGTCGCGCAGCGTGAACCACTCTGACTCAACCGTGAAACGATCTTCGCCGGACAACAGNCGACGGATGACCGTCATGGCCTCGTCCTGCCTGTCCCGCAGGACCATGGGGTCTACGCCGAGGGTGTGCGCGTCTGAAGGGAGTGCNCCGGGGCCGGAACCAAAGATTAGGCGCCCACGACACTGGTGGTCNAGCTGGACTAGACGCTGCGCAACCATGAATGGGTGGTGGTATGGCAGCGAGATCACGCCAGTTCCGAGCNTNATGTTGTGTGTGCGTTCAGCAGCTGCTGCGAGGAACAGCTCAGGGGAAGCGATGACTTCCCAGCCGGTCGAGTGGTGCTCCCCACACCAGAACTCGTCATAACCNAGCTTATCCATGAGTGCCACCAGCTCCAGGTCGCTCTGCAGCTGAAGTGTTGGGTGCTCACCGATTGGATGGTGGGGGGCGAGGAATGCGCCAAATTTGATTCGATTCACGAAAAAGCTCCGTCGTTGGGCCGATGNGGAAAATTNGTCTGGATCCTAGCAGATCCGCNCTCGGCGGTTGGCAGAATGAATCGAATGGTGCACGCTTGACACATGCANTGATGCTGAGTCGACATGTCCAGGCCGTTTGCACCCTTCCGCAACACGCCGCGGATCCGGGATCGGATCCGTACTGGCATAATCTCGGTCCTGTTGTTTGTCAGTCTCATGATGATGGGGCTGCTTTCGCACCAGACCTATCAGGCGGTCACCTCCCAGCGCCAGCTGGCGCGTGACGTACTGCAGGACTACGCCGCGCTGGCTGCGGACGAGTTTGGGCGGCGTTATGCGCAGGTGACCCTTTCGGGATTTTTCCCTGTGCTTGGCAGCATCTCGCAGGTGCCGCTTGAAACGATTTTACCTTCGCCTGAGGCGCTNTCGGACTTTGCTAGCGAGAGCGAACGTGATCGTGAACGCCTGACTCAGGCCACCGAGCTGGCGCGATNGCTGTTCCGCTACGCCCCCGACAATGGTGCGATGGAAGTTTCGGGTGGGGTGCTGTCTGACTCTGTATANGACTCGCTGCAGGATCATCTGTTGACGATTACCAATTCTGANCAGACGGCCGATCCTTTCCGATCATTCCATACGCGCGTTGACGGGGCCGACTATAACTTTATCTACGCAAGCTTCTCTGAGCGCAGTGTGGTCGGGTTCCTGGTCGACATGCAGACACTGACCGAATGGCTGGACTATTTTGTTGAACTCGGCCCCCTGCTCCCGGCATCGTTGATGGACGATCAGTCAGAAGTGGTCGTGCACGGCCAGCTTCTCGACGCTGAGGGTGGGTTGATCTATGAGGTGGGGAAGGCGGGCAAGGATATGGTCACGTCAAGCAGACCTATGAGCAACCGTGTGCCGGTCCTGTTTGGTGGGATAACTATCAGCACCGCGCTTAATCGCGAAACGGCCAGCCGCCTCATCATTGGTGGCCTGCCCGGAAGCCGTCTGCCGCTCGTGTATGGCAGCACCGCGGCGGTTCTNGGCGTGATGTGGACCGTGGCGGCGCTGATGATNGCCATGGCACTGGTTATGCTGCGTCGCGAGCGCCAGCTGGCGCATCTGCGTGCAGACTTCATTTCTCGAGTCTCTCATGAGTTGCGTACGCCGCTGGCACAGATACGCATGTTTGCCGAAACGCTGCTGCTCGACAGAGTGCGTTCAGATGATGAACGCAGGCGTTCGCTGTCAGTCATCGACAAAGAGGCGAACCGGTTGTCACACCTCGTNGAGAACGTGCTGCAGTTTTCCCGTGGCGAGCGCGGCCGACTTGAGTTGAACAAAGCTGTACAGCCGATTACGCCCTTGGTCCGTGAACTGGTAGACCGCTTCCGACCACTGATGCGTGACCGTGAGCTTGTTATAGCTNCTGATGTCGATGAAGCGTTGCAGGTTGAATTGGATCCGGAGGCTTTCTCACAGATGTTTGGTAATCTGATAGACAACGCTTTGAAATACAGCCCGGCCGGTGAACCAATCTCGGTATCATTGCATGGCAAGCCGGGCCGGGTTCTGGTAGCGGTCGAAGATCGAGGGCCCGGTATTCCTGAGGCAGAGCGTCAGCGCATCTGGGAACCTTANTACCGCGCAGATGTTGGTGATGGACTGGAAATCGCCGGCTCCGGGATCGGGCTGGCGGTGGTTCAGGAGCTGGCCCGTCTGCACAACGCTGAGACGTCCGTCGGTTACAGTNAANTGGGTGGTGCGCGCTTTGTGATTGATTTCGAGACTCACGAGGAGCNCGCCGCATGACGCGTGTGTTGGTCGTCGAGGACAACGAAGATCTCGCCTTTGGGCTGCGCAACAATCTCGAGATCGAGGGCTATGACGTTACGGTTACCGCAGATGGTGAGGCCGGCCTGCACGAGGCGCTGCATGGCAATCCTGATCTGATCATCCTCGATCTAATGCTGCCGAAGAAAGATGGCCTACGGGTGCTTCGTGAGATCCGTGACGTCCGTAAGGAGGTTCCGGTCATGTTGCTCACTGCAAGAGGTGAAGAGGTCGACAAGGTGCGGGGCCTGCGTCTCGGCGCGGATGATTACGTCACTAAGCCTTTCGGCGTCATGGAGCTTTTGGCGCGGATCGAGGCGCTGCTGCGTAGGTCAGGGACCTCCNTCTCGGAGGACGTCATCGAGATTGGCGANCTGAAGATTGACGTTGCTGCACGGNTAGTCGCACGCNATGGTGAGCGGATTGAGCTGGCGCCGCGCGAACTCGATCTNCTCTTTGCTATGGTGCGTAACCGTGATCGGGTAGTCTCACGCCAGCAGCTGCTGTCCGAGGTCTGGGGGCATACAGGAGAGGTCATTACTCGTACGGTCGACACGCACGTGGCTGAACTGCGGCGCAAGCTCGAAGAAAACCCGTCTTTACCGCGTTATATTCAGACAGTCCGTAAGGTCGGATATCGATTTGATACTACCAGTATCGGTTAGCAANGCGGTNGGTCAAATGCTTCAGTTACTGGGCCGAGACCGGTCTGCCATATGAGCAGTGCCATCNTACCGAGGAGCAGGAAAGCGGCTAACAGCGCGCCTAACTTGATCCGGGGCNCGCTCGGCGGGTAGTAACAAGGGTTGAATCTGGGAGCTTATTTAAGCGGGCAATACGAGGCGACGCAGAACAGCGCGTCACTGAAAGAATGAGAAGCTCAACGCGGAGGTAGTCTACGAGTGCGATCATTTCGGCGCCCAATCCCTCCTCCNGCCTAGCGACTACCAGNATGGCCAGCACGTTGGCGCCGCGCTAGCTTGTNCTGTTTATGCGTGCTCCGNATCGCTACTGAGCGATCAGATTCTTTGGCGTGATCATCCTTCTCCGGCATTTCGGGCATCGTGTCCCAGCGCAAATACGAGGATGATTAGGAGCGTTTAGTAGTCCTGTTAGTGCGGGGTTGACGTAGAAGGTGTCTGAGTCAGCCTATATGAGCATGTTTCGCTCGAGGAACTCTCAGCGAATAACTAGGCCGCNTCATCNTCTGAACGCAGNCGGGCGTTGAGCTTGCCTTTCAANTTGACGGCCTGGGAGCCTTAGGANCGGCTCTCTTCGNCTTTCGGAAACTCATGCGCGAGCTGTAGTGCCNTTGTAAATNCCTTCGAGAGGTGGGAACCTCAGCGGTGTCTTGCCATGCTGGTCGTCGTCATTGCTGGNAGGTTNACCAGACAGTCCTNACTCTAGACTTTGATAGGTCAACTTAGTCAGTTTGCTCAGCCAGTTTGATGAGGTTATCCAGTTTGGACTGGCCGGCCGCAAGNGCCGTGACCATGCCCTCGACGACGGNAGGGTCCAGCGGTGGTGCCTCTTCCGCGGGCGGAGTGGTAAAGCCGTCCAGGCGTGCGTGTTCCAGCCAGCGTTGCATCTCGGGGTCCTGGGCCCAGTTTGCTCGATTGGCGTTGGTCGTGCGCATCGTACGTAGGTAGTCCACCTCGGTATCCGGGTGCGGCACCACCTGGCAGAGTTCGTTCTTTTCGGCATCCGTCTCATACGCAGCTTCTACATGGCCAATCATAGCTGCACTGAATACTTGCTGGCAGGTGCTGATCGCCTGCAGTGTGATCTGCTCGCCGTCAAATACGGGCTTCACCGGTCGCCGTGCTAGACCGTCGGCGGAGCAATCGACGTGCAGCGCATCCGTTGCAGTCGGCACGCTACCGTGCTCTAGCTCAATGGTCTCACAGGTGATCCTCGTGACGTGACCCAGCCTTACAACGTCCTTAATGGTACGTAGTGCCTCGAGTTCTTTTTCGGTACAGGTGGCGCAGCGATACATGGTGGGATTGACTTCTGTGTCGAGTCGCATCAGTAGGCCGCTGGGCTCGATTGCGGCGAACAGCGNTGGAAGGCTTTCGGCGGCCATCAGTGCGGCCAGCTGCATGCCCTGCCCTCTTGCGCTCTCAGCGGCCAGACTGCCGGGCTGGATGAACTTCCGATTCAGGATCCAGGAGTCTCGTGGTCTGATCCAGGTAATCTGATTGGCTAGTACACCGTTGCCCAGCAGGAACAGGCAGGCGTCCATCGACGTTTTGCCGCCGCCAATGATGACATAGCGCCCGTAACTGTTAGAGACATTGGCGAGCNTGTTGATCGGGACAAAATTGACGTCGGGTTCAACCACAAAGAGGGGCTCTCGGATGCTGGGGACACTCACGTTCATGTACGTGGCATCAACTGTCTTGCCGGCGCTGACCACATGACTTAGTCCGCTAATTGATGACGTCACTTTGCCTTTATGATATTCGCTCATGGGCAGAAACTGGACGCGCCCGCTTGGCAGAAACTGCTGCTGCATGACCTGATCGAAGTAGCTGCAGACCTCGGCGCTGGAAGCAAGTTCGTACAGACCTTCGTTCCAGCCCTGCTGGTCAATGGTGCCCGTGCTCAGCTCCTTCGAGTTGACGCCGTAGAACGATGAAGGCTGATGCAGACGTACAAAGGGATAGGCATCGTTCCAGTGACCACCTGGCCGGTGATGGCGATCCACCATGATCACGCTGGCATCGGTCTCGCTGATGATCGAGTCGGCAAATGCCATGCCCATGGCGCCTGCGCCGACAACGAGGTAATCCGCTTCGACAGTCTTGATCATGAGATCGGTTCCTTTTCTTGNTTGCGAAGCGGCCTTTCTTGTCCGCTCAGCTTTTGTTGGCAGCTTCTTGCTGCTCCTGTTCCTTGTGCTTCTGCCTAACCCGGCGCGGGCCGTTCCCCAGATCTTCGCGGTAACCGGTGATCAGTTCTTCACCCTTTTCGGCAACGATGTAGCGGCAAACCTTCTTGCCGTGATCGGACAATTGGTCGTATAGGTCTCTTGGTAAGGAGCGCGGCATCGGCTCGCGAAACCAGGGTGCGTAAAACTCTGCGTTGGGAATCGCGCGGACTTCGTCGGATAGGTTCGGCGTGCCCCCATGCCAGGCCCGGATGTCACGGATCAGCACGCTGCCAGCCGGGGCGGGGCAGACTGTTGACAGGCGCATCCACTCCGGTTCGTCTGCAAGCGTAGGTATGGGCTCACGTGAATGCTGCGTGCCGGGGATCTGCCGAGTGGGTCCGTTGATTGCGTTGAAATCCACCATGAGGTAGTTGCAGCAGACATAGGGGCAGGGCAGATCGCGGTAAGTGAGTANGCCGCGCGGATCTTTGAAGGAACCAAACGTTAAGCGAATGTCGCCGGTCTCCGGGTCCCGGAATTCGCGTCGGTCTCCCATATCCGCATGGAGACCCTGATAGTCGATGGCGCCCGGCAGGCAGAAGTCGCCACCACCTCCCCGGGAGATGTAGTCTGGGGAGCCGAAGATGGCGGTCACGATGGGTGTGACCGTCGGCAGATCGATTAGTTGCGTCCACTCTGGATTGTGCATCTGGTGGCCGGTTAGGCTGGCGCCGCCAAATGAATAGCGGTGTGAACCCCGGTTGCCAACNCGTTCGCCNTCGACCGCCATGATGCGACGGATCTCGCGGTCACAGCCCTCGCGCAGAAATGTCAGTTGGTCGGCATTCAATGCATCGCTCACCACTACGAAGCCGTCGCGATAGAAAATCTTGACCGCCTTCTCCACCTCGTCCGGTGTGCAGAGATCGAGCCCCTTGATGCCTCCTGTTCGCGCAAGGTAGTCGCGCTTGGCAACGATCTCCGGGGCGTTCCTGTCGAGGCCTACCCAACCTAGGTCGTTTAAAGGTTTATCCAGGGCGGCTTTGTCTTTGACGAACTCGAATGACTGTGCGGGCATCGGCTCTCTGGTTTGCTTAGTTTGGGAATAGCAATGGTAGCGCGAGCCTCCGGCAGAGATATAGTTGAGAAAAAATAAATATAAAAGTCACACAAAATGTACAAGGCTTTGCTGCGGGTTAGGGAAGCGTATGACGAGTAGCGGTTCCACGATGCGTCGAACGACGAGGTTTNGCACGGGCTGAAACAGCTTGAGGTGCAGAGTGGACGNNTGCGCCGTGCACATAGAAACCTATAGCTGATCATTGATGAAGTGCAAGGGGCTACGAGCGCTTTTGCCGCTGGGGCTGCGAGATTCTCCCTCCGGCGATCTTCAAGGATCGTCAGGAGGACTTCGAATGTAAATGGTCGTTTTATTTGGGTAGTGCCCGCGGAACCTACGCTGGAATCTCCGTGCGCTCCCGCTGAGCCGGGACCCGGGTCTCCGGGTTTGGTGAGAAGAACGGGAAAATTNCTTCACTGGCGAAGCGAGCAGTCACGCCAATACTGGGNTCGGTATATCTCAGTGGGGCGACGCCGATGTGTGTCTATCGCTGGACGAGTCATCTTTGCATCGTGTTTATGAACCGTTTGGTGTTTACCAGATGGTGTGGGGTTGCGCGTCGGCCGACACTTCTCCGGTGCGGTTTACATGGGCCTTGCGTGTGGGTTTCTGCTGCAGAATGGCGAAGTCGTGATCGCCGCGATAACGCCGATTCCGGAATGAACTNCTGTCATTTTGATGCGGGAGTTTTCTTGGTCCTGGCAACGGCGTTGAACCACACAAGCGCACCTTGCTGGTACGCGGGGTTACCGAGACCCGANTTATTGGGTTGGGTTCATGGTAACGGCCGGGCGGCCGTCTCCTCTTAGGCTTATCGCGCCCTCAAAGCAGCGACTGCCCTGAGCCACGTTGGGACCAAAAAAGGCGCCGCAGGAACGGCGCCTTTTGGGTGCGTCGGCAGCTCGCTACCAGAGACCGTGCTTCTGAACTTCTGCGCGGCCTACGACCATGTGGTGCACCTCGTCCGGGCCATCAGCCAGACGCAAAGTACGCTGGCCGGTGTACATGNCCGCGAGCGGGGTCCAGTTGGAGACGCCGGTAGCGCCATGCATCTGGATAGCCTGGTCGATGATGCGACAAACGATCTCTGGCACCATCGCCTTCACGCCGCTAACGTAAACACGGGCTTCCTTATTGCCAAGCACGTCCATCGCCTTCGCGGCTTGNAGGACCATCAGGCGGCAGGCGTTGATGTCGATGCGAGCGCGTGAAACAACCTCAAGGTTTTTGCCAAGTTTCACAATCGGCTTGCCAAACGCTTCGCGCGAGCCGGCACGTTTCACCATCAGTTCCAGTGCGCGTTCGGCCTGACCGATAGAACGCATGCAATGGTGGATACGCCCGGGGCCAAGTCGGACTTGGGAGATTTCGAAACCGCGGCCCTCGCCGAGGAGCACGTTTTCTTTGGGGACGCGCACGTTGTCGAACTTGATGTGCATGTGCCCGTGAGGTGCGTCGTCGCTCCCGAAAACATGCATCGGTCCGAGAATCTTCACGCCCGGTGTGTCGATGGGCACAAGGATTTGTGATTGCTGGCGTGACGGGGCCGCATCCGGGTCGGTCTTCACCATGGTGATCATGATCTTGCAACGCGGATCGCCAGCGCCGGAGATGTAGTATTTCTCACCGTTGATGACCCACTCATCGCCGTCCAGTTCTGCGCGTGTGCTGATGTTCTTCGCGTCAGACGAAGGCAGGGCCGGCTCGGTCATGGCGTAGGCAGAACGGATTTCGCCGCTCAGCAGTGGCTTAAGCCACTGATCTTTCTGCTCCTGCGTACCAACTCTCTCCAGCACTTCCATGTTGCCGGTGTCGGGCGCGCTGCAGTTGAGTGTTTCCGATGAGAGCGGAAAGCGCCCGAGTTCGGCGGCGATGTACGCATAGTCTAGGTTGGAGAGGCCTTCCCCGGTATCGGCATCGGGCAGAAAGAAGTTCCAAAGACCCGAGTCTTTGGCTTTCTGCTTGGCGCCATCGAGGAGTTCGAGCTGCCGCGGGTGCCACGACCAGCGATCATCTTTCTCGTCGTTGAGTGCGTAGAACTCTTCAGTGATGGGGGCGACGTTCTCGTCAATGTGTTTCGTAACGGCATCGAGCAGAGGCTGTGCCTCCGCGGACATTGTGAGGTTGAACAGATCGGCGTTCAGATCTGGCATGTGTTTTGTTCCCTCTGCTTGTTGGCGGAGATTGGGTTCCAGTGGCGCCCGAGTCTGCCACCTTGACCGGGCTCGTGCCAACCGGGTGCGGGAGGGAATACCCGTTGATCATTCGGGCTGATATACAGTCGTTTGAGGCAATATGGTGGGGATGGGCATCGTGGTACGCTCGTTTGCAGGAAAGGCCAGGGGGAGAGCCATGCACGACGTAGTTATTCGCAATGCCAGCATCGTTGACGGCACGGGTGGACCACAACAACAGGGTGATGTTGCGATCGATGCAGATCGCATCGTTAGTGTGGGGGGAAAGGCCGGTACGGGCAGGCGCGAGATAGATGCCGCGGGTCGTCTCGTGACGCCAGGTTGGGTCGACATCCACACCCATTATGACGGTCAGGCGACATGGGATCCGATCATGGCGCCGTCAAGCTGGCATGGTGTTACAACCGTCGTCATGGGCAACTGTGGTGTAGGGTTTGCGCCCGTGCGCCCGGGCCGCGAGCAGTTTCTCATCGAGCTCATGGAAGGTGTCGAGGACATCCCTGGATCCGCGTTGGCCGAGGGCATCACTTGGGAGTGGGAGAGTTTCCCCGAATACCTCGACGCGCTTGAGAAGTTGCCTCGCACGATTGATGTGGGTGCGCAGGTGCCCCACGGCGCGGTGCGGGCATATGTCATGGGTGAACGATGCAATGGTGAAGCGCAGCCAACGCCGGAACAACTGAAAGAGATGGCGGCGCTGGTGCGCGAAGGTGTGGCCGCCGGGGGCCTAGGCTTTACGTCGTCACGCACGCTACTGCACCGGGACGTACACGGGGAGTATGTTCCCGGCACGTTTGCAGGCAGTGATGAGATGCTTGCGCTTGGACTCGGCATGAAAGGGCTTGGGCACGGTGTATTCGAGCTCGTTTCGGATCACCTCGGCGAAGAAGATGAATGGACCTGGGTGAAGGCCTTTGCGCAGCAGACGGGACTAGCGGTGACTCTGATCCCGACATCCCCCGCTGCGTATGAAAACGGGCATGTCTACCGGGTTGCCGAGGAAGCCCGGCAACAGGGCATGGAAATCCTGCCGCAGATTGCCGGCCGGCCCACAGGCATCCTGCACGGGCTACACAGCAGTTTTCATGTGTTTGTTGGCACTCCTACCTGGCAGCGTGAGTTGGCGGGCCGTGACCTCACAGCCATTGTTGCCACCATGGGTAAGCCCGAGATCCGCGCTGCCATGCTCCAGGAAGCGACGAATCAGGCCATGGGTTTCATGGGCAGTCCGGAGCAGGTTCTGAAGCAGGTTTTCCCGCTGGGTGAGCGTCCCAACTACGAACCCGCGGAGACTGACAGCGTGGCAGGCATTGCTGCTGACCGCGGACAGGGGGCCCTTGAGGTTATGTATGAGCTATTACTCGGGGCAGAGGGCCGGGAACTCTTCTACCAGCCTTTGGGCGCCTACTCGGACTTCAATCTGGATGAACGTCGTGAAACGATGCAGCACCCCAANGTTNTGATGGGNCTGTCGGATGGTGGCGCGCACTGCGGCGTCATTGCCGATGCCGGCATGCCGACATTCATCATGACCCACTGGGCGCGCGATCGTACCCGCGGCGAGCGGCTGCCGCTGGAGTTCATCGTGCATTCCCTGTCTGCGCGCACTGCGGCGGCTTATGGAATTCGTGACCGTGGGACGCTGGAACCTGGCAAACTGGCCGACGTCAACGTGATCGACTTCGACAGGCTTCGGTTGTACCGCCCGGAAGCGGTCTTCGACCTCCCATTGGGCGGGCGGCGGCTGATCCAGCGGGTTGACGGCTATGACTACACTTTGAAGTCAGGCGAAGTGACCTTTGCGGGCGGTGAGCCTACCGGGGCTCGGCCGGGCTCGCTGGTTCGGGGAGGCGCAACGTGACCGTTATCGACTGCGACTCCCATATCATGGAGCCGGCCGGACTCTGGCGGGAATATCTGCCTGAGGCCTTCAAGGATCGCGCTATTCGGATCGAGGCAGGGCCGGGCGGCGGCGAGCAACTCATCATTGGTGAACAGGTGGTGATGCCTGGTGGGCTCGCGGGGCTTGGCGGCGCCAACCTGCCGCGTGAGGAGATCTTCACGGGCAAGTACTCCTATGCCGATGGCTGTCCTGCGGCCAGCTATGATGGCAAGGCTAGGGGTGAACTTCTGGATGACTGGGGTGTAGATGGTTGTGTGATCTTCCCAACTATCGGAATCCTGCCATTCCCCACCGACGACATGGCCCTTATCAACGCATACTGTGCTGCCTACAACGACTGGCAGGTCGACTTCATGGCGGATCTGCCTGGGCGGGTTGCAGCAATAGCTGTAGTGAACTGGCGAGATGTGGAGGCAGCGGCCGCCGAACTCAAACGCTGCCTGGCCAAGGGCTTCCGGGGCCTGTTTGTACCGCCAGAGGTGGTGGACGGGCATCGTCCGGGCAGTAGCCATTTTGACTCGATCTGGGCCCAGCTCGAAGAGTCGGGACTGCCTGGCTGCCTACACGTGATCGTGCGCTTCTCAGGCTCAGCGGTGCCTTTTGCTGGCTGGCACAGCGAGCCCCGCATGGGTCCGGTGTTCGGTTTCGGGCTAGGAGCCCCCGGGCAGATGATCCCGGCCCTGACCTCGATGGTCCTGGATGGTCTTTTTGAGCGCTTTCCCGCACTTAAAGTGTGCTCGGTTGAAGCAGGCTGTGGCTGGGCCGGTTACCTGATGGATCGGCTCGATGAGAAGAGTGCCCTGCTTGGCAAACTTACCGCTACGCCCCTGTCGTTGAAGCCAAGTGAGTACATCCAGCGCAACTGCTGGTTTGTGGCGGAGCCGGAGGAGCGCACCATTGATGCGATGCTTTCGATTGTTGGTGAGGATAAGATCCTTTGGGGCTCCGATTTCCCCCACATCGACTCCACCCTTGATGCGCCTAACCTCATACGTGAGTCGGTGGCTGCCTTGTCCGAGTCGCGCCGCGATGCGGTGATGGGCGCCAATGCTCGGGTCCTGTTTCAGATGGATTGTTAGCTATGCGTCCTGCTGCTGAGCATCAATGAAATCATCCAGGGTGCGGACCTGCAGCACTGGCGGCTAGCTGCCCGATCTCCACTGCGGTACTGTCCTGCCTGGACCTGCTCGGCATTGGTGTACAAGTTGATGATGATCTGGTGGACCTCGGCTGTTTGTTTTCTAGTATCCAGAGCGGATGCCGAGGTTCGCGAGTGTCCTTTATGGTGGAGGCTGACAATCAGGTGGTTGTTATCGAGAGTGAATCCGTACAGNNCCTGNAGANACCGCCCTTATGCAGGAACAACCGGCTTTGATATGTGTGANTTACTACAACTGAGGTTTGGTAGGCTGCCATTGGCTAAAAAGTTCGCTCTTCAACTTCCCTAGCTTGATCGTAGCGGCTATTTGAAAATACTTGAAAAGGGCATCGACCTCGTAGGCTTTTCAATCGGTTTCTGAGAACACAGCCTCTCTGAGTCCAGTCCAAGAGCATTGGGCCTCAACAGGCGGTAGGAATGTCCAGCACCGAGTCTTCATGACTGTCTAGGTCAAGGCATTAATGANAAATGGNAATTTGGAGCAGATTCCGACNTTATGNTTTTGTCGNTGATGCGCTGTTGCCCTTAAATANCNACNGCCGCAAGCGGGCTTNGCACCAGGCTCGCAGGCATGNTNCGCGAAGGATGGCNGAAGCGCGAGCCCNCTATTNGATTTGNTCAGACGCGGTAGATGCGCTTCACGTTGCCGCCCAGGACCTTGGCTCTGGTNGCTTCGNCAAGGACGTCCGCATACGCCGTCAGGTCATCCACCCAGGTGTGCGGATGGTCCGGGTGCGGGTAGTCGGTGGCCCACATAAAACAGTCGCTGCCGACCTTATCGATTGTGTACGGTGCAACCGTTTCGTCGGGGTCTCCGGAGACAAAGCACTGCCGGCGGAAGTACTCGGTAGCTGTGGGCTGGCCTTCGCGCCGCCGCATGGCGGCATCCACTGCATCGAGTCGATCCAGCATGGCACCGATCCAGCCGGAGCCAGCCTCGAGAATGCCAACCCTTAGTGTTGGAAAGCGGTCGAGCGTGCCCAGCGCTATGAATGAAATGAAACCCTGCTGGACGATGGCGCGCAGCCACATCATCGAACACCAGAGCATGCCTTCGCGTGGCCATTCGAAGATGCCAGCCGCCGGTTTATCGTATGGTGTGAAGGTGGGGTGGATCGCGATCGGCACGTCCAGTTCGACACACTTGGCGTAAAGCACGTCGTGCCGCACGTCACCGTGCAGGATCTGATGATGGCTGAACGGGTTGACCCAGGCTCCTTTGCAGCCATCCTTTACAGCCCTCTCGAGTTCAGCGGCCGACCCTTCGGGGTCGAGCAGGGTAAGCTGTGCAATCGGCACCAGCCTGCCGCCTGAGTTCCGGCACAAATCTGCGATCCAGCGGTTGTAAGCTGTGCAATACGCAAGACTCAGCTCAGGATCCGTGAGTTCGCACTCCCACAACAGGCCTATGGTGGGGTAAAGCAGGCTTGCTTCGAGGTTTTCTTGATCGAGGAGCGAGATGCGGTCGGCGGCGTTACACGCGCCAAATGGCATGCTGGTCGCGTAGCGGTGTTCCGGGCGTGGGCGTTGGTCCTAATCACCCATGGCACCGAGTAGTCCGAGCGATCCACCGCGGGAACGCCGTGAGGGCTGTCCGCCGATCTCAAGATACTCAAACCCTGCGTCATCTACCTTGATGCGCAGCGCCCGATCCTGGTATTTCGCCGGCAGGTATTGCTCCCAGAGGTCGGGTGGTTCCAGCACATGCCCATCGGCGTCAACGGTCCCAGCGTAGGGGAATCGTTTGATTTCGTAAGCCATGGTGGCCTCCTATGGTATGGAACCGTTTGATCTGCGAGCCCTTACCGCCGGCGTTTGAGCGGAATCTGGATCTTGTTGCCGCCTTCAAGAGTGGCGTCAATCACAAAGGCGTCCTCAGAGGGGCGCGAGTAGCCCAGTTCCCGCATGCCACCTTCCTCTACGGCCTCGAATTTAATCGATTTGTCACTTATCGATTTCATTTTCATTACCTGAGCTTTCTCGGTGCGTGGCACGAACCCGGGGTCCCATTGCTGCAGATACAGCATGAGAGTTCCGTTCCGTTCCTCGATGTAGACCACCTCCATCATAGATGTAGTCTCACCCACCATCCGTACAATCGAACCCATGGTGCCGGCACGTGGCGCCGACCAGTTCTCTTCGAGCTCTACACCAGGGCCGGCGTTGCCAGACCAGCTTCCGGTCATCCAGCCAAGTTCCGTAACAGTGGGGTGGTTGGCTGCGACGAAAGTCGAGGTCAGCGCTAGAGCGGCGGCAGTAATGAGTCTCATCATCGGTCTAACCTTCTGGTTTTTTTTTCGTGAGAGCCGCTTTGATATCGGCCGACATGTCCCGTGGGACCGTCGCGGTGACTGCAATCTCGGTCACGGTCGCCCGATGTGGCAGCTGCAGTGCCATCATAACGGCAGCAGAAATGTCCTCCGACTGCATCATGAGCGCGCGCGCCTCTTCGTCCGGTATAAGTGCCCGATTGTCCAGTATTGGAGTATCAACCTCCCCGGGGTAGACCGTACAGCAGCGAATGCCGTAACGCTTGACCTCCTGCTGTAATACATCCATGTATGCCTTTGCCGCGGTCTTGGCAGAACTGTATACAACTCCCGCCATGACGCTGGGACGCAGCCCGGCCATGGAAGAAACCATGACTACGTCACCACGACCGCGCTCGATCATGGGTTCGAGCAGAGCCCTTGTGAGGATTGCCGGGCCCATAGTGTTGACGTCCATTACGGCCCGCCATTCTTCGGCGCCAATGTAACGCGCACTGCGCACCTTGGAGGAAAACCCTGCATTATTTATGAGTATGTCGACGCCACCGGTGTCTTTGATGACATTTGCGGCGAGCCCTTCGATGTCGTCCGGGTTGGTCATGTCTGCAGTAATGGCACTGCCCTGCCCTCCGACGGCCTCAATTTGGCGGACGGTATCTTCGAGCGGTTCCAGTCGGCGCCCGCAGACGGTGACGGCAACACCCACTTTAGCCAGGTCGACGGCGACCGCTTCGCCTATTCCGGTGCCGCCGCCGGTAACGAGAGCGGTACGGCCTGCAAGGTCAGACATTCGGTGCATCTCCAGTTTGGATAATCAGTTGATTGGTGTTGAGCTACCGGCAGCATGCCAGAACGGTTCCTCTTGGTCAGGTTTGCATACGTTGCTGGCGTCGGCGCCAGATTCCGGTGACGACACTCGCTTCGAGCACAAACCCCAACAGGAGAACCACGGTGGCGGTGAAATGATTGAGCCATCCTGCCACGAAGCAGAGCTGTGCCATCACGTAGATGCCGGCAACTCGACTGATTCCGCCCCAAGCCATGCCGGCCGTGGCACGGGCCACCATGAGCAGCCCGTGGTAATAGTTACGCCAGAGGATCAGGCTGGGCAGAATGCACATGAGCAGCAAGACCTGTCGTGCCTGACTCAGCACCGCTCCTTCGATTCCGATCAGATCCGCAAGCACGAAGCGGCTCAGCGGCGTCGCGGCAAGCAGTAGCATGAGCATGGTTATACCAATGCCGATCAGCAGCATGAAACGACGTTTCGCACCCAACTCTTCGTCGCCGAACGTCACGAAGAAGTGCCGGAACTGATTGGCGGTGACCTGGAAAAACGTGGCGACATCAAAGCCAACTCTCAGTGCCGCAATGCTGACAATGGCATCCGGCGTGCGCGCCACCAGGGCATAGAGAATGGGCCGGGAAACCGCAAACATCACTCCAGTTGTTGCCACTGGCACGAAAAAGCCCAGAAGTTCCCTTGAGCTTACGTGTCCATGTTCAGTTTGGTCTGGGGTTCGATAGCGCGTGCGCACAACCCAGACGAGCATGGCTAAGTGAACGACCGCACCCAGGGCCTGGGAACCTGTCAGTACATAGACCGGCGCGAAACCCCAGGAGAAGCCTGCTAGGAGTGCACCAATGACGACGGAAAGGTGCACAACATTGAGTAGGGTGACCCAGCCTGTCAGTCGGTTCTGCACGATGAGGCCCACACAAAACTGGCGCAGGCAGTCGAACAGCATCAGTGGAGCCAGCAGTTGCAGGTAGAGCGTGACGTCCGCAGCTACTTCCGCAGACACGCCGTAAACGACGGAGAGGGCACTGCTCCCCAGCGGCGTGAACGCTATGCAAAGTAGTGGCAGAGTGATTGTCGCCGATGCCTTGAGGACAAAACGCAAGCAGCGCCGCCGCCCTGCTGTTGAGCGTCCGTACACATTTGACATCTGCGAGACGAAATTGACGCAGGCGTGGAACATACCGAAGGTACCGCTCGCGATGGCGTAGGTTGCAATCGCCTGTACTGCTTCTGGATACCGAGCCAGCACCCCGTTCTGGAACTGGCTTGCCAGCACTATGGCGCCGCCTGTGAGCGCAAGGGGCCAATAGAACGCCCAATAGGTGGCAAGGGGGTTGGCGGATTTGGGGTTCAGAAATGGCCTTCCTGATTGATGGCTGCACGCACAGGTGCTGCGGTGAGGGTGTATCGGACATATAGCGGGTAGAACCAGGCGATTATCTCAGTAGTTGTGTTGGCCCGTTTGAACGCGGCGTAGTGTCAGAGGGCTGTTACCCGCCTGACCGTGAGTCGTGCGGCTTCCTCCGTTGAAGTAGCGGCACCCCGCAGAGGGGAGGTTTGGTCCGCAGGCCGAGCAGCACCTGTGTTCTGCGAACGGCCTGCTAATGGCAGCCTTTGCATGCCAGCGTTCGTGAGCACAAGGCGACACCATATAGAAACCGCCTATCTCTCACGTGCAATCACTCCTCAGCGCAGAGCTGTGTGCAAGCTGGGCCATGGCGTTATAGGCTGAGCGCTGACTAAGGAGACTGCAATGAACGTTCAGGCAAATCAGCTTAGCGCAGAGATTGTTGAGCACGAACTCGAACCCTACATCCTTCAGCTCGAGAGCGATGGTCTGACGATAGTTCCGCCGGAAGTCACTGGAGTTAGCGAAGCCTTCCTTGATCGCTGTACCGAGGTTTTGCTCGAGCGTTTTGAAGCACTTACCGGGTGCCCGATCAGTCTAGAAGAGGGGCCTGAGGGCAAACTGGCCTGGCCGGACGGCGACGGCTTTCTGCAGGAAGACAATCCGAAGGCGCCTACCCAGGCCCTACTTCAGCAGCTACTGCAGATGGATCGGTGTTTCCGTGACCTTTGCGTGAACCCGGTGGTGGATGCACTGATCAATCATTTGATGGGTGCGAGGCGTGGGCTTGAGGCTGGCCGCGCGCGGCGACTTTCTAGCGTGAACTCGTTTCTCAAATGGCAGGGCGATTTTGGTTATGGGCCCAGCCTTGGTCTGCACGGTGACCAGGGTGCCAATCCGCTCCCGTGGGGGACTACCGCGCTGACAGCTAATGCGACCTGGTGCCTGACCGACTACACCCGTGATAACGGTGCACTGGCCTGGGTGCCGGGCTCGCACCGCTCTGGCGGGCATCCGGTCCAGCCTGCCGCGGCAGAATCGGCCGTGCCGGCAGANTGCCCGCGTGGCTCGGTTATTGTGTTCCCAGGGACNACCTGGCACGGTGCTTTCCCGAAACATACCAAAGGCTTGCGACTCTGCGCAGTTGCGTACTATCGTCACCAGTCCGTGCTGCCGCAGGAGAACTTGCCCGTCACGATGCGCGATGAACCGTGGCAGGACTGTGACAACCCTGAGATGCTGGCCGAGCTCTGCGGCTTCAAGGACGCGTTTCCTTATACGGACCAGATGACGCCGTTGCCCAAACTCGCGTTGTAGTCCGATTGCGTTTGAACTGTGACACTAAGCCCTGACCTTGCGTATCGCGGCTTCGAACNCTATGTCTTTGTAAGCTATTTGTGCGAGGACGCAGCGCTTNTCGTGCGGAGATTGCATGGCTGCAGGCGTAGGGCATTAACGTCTGGTGGGAAGAGGGGATAACGCACGGTGCCGAGTCCCGTAGGGCTGAACTGGTAGGGGCGATACGCNACTCCGCGCTGTTGATCTACNTGGTGACGCCCCGGTCAGTGGCGTCCGTTCACTTTGTACGCGACGTCGGCGTTGCGCTTGATGAGTTTGCCCTGCCGGTAGCAGCGGTGCACCTGGAACCNGNCCGTTTGCCGGATACNCTCGTGCTGCCGATGTTGGGCCGTCAGGCGAGTCTGAGGTACGAGCAAACCTTTCAGGAATACGCGGTCAGACTGGGCACTGCGCTTTTTGNTCGACTGGCGCATAGCCGGGCGTTTGCGCCCGNGAGCCATATTGGTCGACACTCCCGGTTGTTTGCGGCTACGCTCGGTTTGGGTGTTGGGCTTGGTCTGATACCTGGGATGTTCTACTTCGTTAGTGGCGTCGGCTGTGAATCGACGCCAGTCCTTCGAGTACTTTCACGATGCTGNTATGGTCTACGCGGTGAGAGTCAACCTGGGTCCTGAAGGTCAGCGCGCCACGGCGCCGCAACATCTGTGGACGGTACCGGACTGGCTCGACTCATTGGGCAGCTCGTACGATGTATCAGATGATCGCCAGGGTTTGCTGCACATGCGGGGTACGCAGCTACCGGAACGTACGTGCATCCAGCTGATCCACAACCGGCATGAAAAGCTTGAAACGCTGCCGGTGATTGAACGATGCTGAAGGCGTNTTTGATAGTTGCAAGTAGGGCGGACAGTCCAAATAGCTATCAGCGAGACAATGATTGAACGACTGCAGCGACAACCGCCTCGATCGGCTGCTCCGCGTCGATAGCAATGGCATCAGCAGGTGACTCCAGCGTTTCGAACTGGCTTGCGATGAGCGACGCNGGCATGAAGTGACCNGGTCTCGCATTGAGNCGTGCCTCCGCAATTGCGGGCGTGATCACAAGGTGCACAAAGACGGGTGCAACGTGCTGGCCCAGTTGCATCCGATACAANTGTTTAAGCGCTGAGCAGGTAACCACACAACCCTGATCCCTGTGTTCGGCGAGCAACTCAGATAGCCGTTCGAGCCAGCCNGCGCGGTCGTCGTCATTAAGAGGGTTCCCGGTGCTCATCTTTGCGATGTTCTCGGGTGGATGGAAGTCGTCCCCGTCGTGGAAGGGGATTTTGAACTCCGCGGCCAGGCGAGATCCAATCTCGGTTTTGCCGGAGCCGGTCACCCCCATGATGACTACCAAGGGCCTTGCGGCGTTCATTGAAGCCACTCTGTGTGGATTGAGGGTCCATTTGGTTCGTCGAGTCGTTGGTAGGTGTGGGCGCCGAAGGCATCGCGCTGGGCCTGGGTCAGGTTCTGAGGCATGCGAGTGCTCTTGTACATGTCGATCCATGCAAGGCTTGCGCTGAGCGCAGGCGCAGGAATGCACCTATCGGCGGCAAACTGAATAACGCGGCGCAGACCCGGCTCCGACTNGGCCACGGTTGCGCCAAGCTCTCGATGCATGAGCAGATTGGGCTCATTAGGATTGCTTGCGAGCGAACTGATGATCTCGTTGAGGAGCCTCGCGCGAATGATGCAGCCTCCCGTCCATACCTGCGGCGGCAAATGCAGCGGGATATCCCAGCCGTATGCCTCGTTTCCCGCGGCNATCAGTTGGAGGCCCTGGGTGTAAGCGCAGATTCGACTCGNGAGCAATGCGGCCGCGAGGTCTTGTGCTAGNTCTCCGGCCGCAGCGGGATCGGTTGGTCTGCCCAGTTNTTGACGGGTAGTGTGTTGGCTTGANAGTACGCGNGCGTCGACGGCTGCCGCTATGGTGGGTANCGACACGCCAAGCTCNAGTGNNGCGATGACCGTCCAGCGGCCCGTGCCTTTCTGCCCGGCCGAGTCGAAGATTCTGTCGACTGTGGGCCGTCCTTCAGTCTGGTGTCGCAGGACGCTCGCCGTTAGTTCGATGAGGTAGCTGCCGAGTGGTCCTTTGTCCCATCGCGAAAAATGATCAGCGGCCGTGTCAGCGGAGCAGCCCAGACCACGGGTCAGAATGTCATAAACCTCAGCGATGCACTGCATATCGCCGTATTCGATACCGTTGTGGACCATCTTGACGAAGTGTCCGGCACCATCTGGTCCCATGCGGGCCGTGCAGGGGCCGTGTGAGGTCTGCGCGGCAATGGGTAAGAGCAACGGCTCGAGGTGGGTCCAAGCCGCTGCTGACGCGCCCGCCATCATCGAGGGGCCATGCCGGNCNCCCGCCTCTCCGCCGGAAACGCCGAGTCCGACATATTCAACGTCGTATTCCGCGAGCGCAGCGGCGCGCGAGCGCGTTTCGTGAAAGAGTGCGTTGCCGCCGTCGATGACGATGTCGCCGGGTTCGAGCTGGCCCTTAAGCTCCGCCAGCACATCGTCAACCGGGCTGCCAGCCTTGATCATCAGCAGTAGACGCCGCGGCTTCTCCAGCCGACTCAGTAGATCCGTCAGTGAATTAGCTATTGCCCCAGCGAAGTCGGAATGTTCGTCAACAAAGGTGCGTGTTAACGCGGCATNGACGTCGAACAGGCCGACGTCAATGCCGTGGTCNCGNAAGTTGAGCGCGAGACTGCGCCCCATGGTGGCAACGCCGATTATGCCCAATGGATAGTGCGCCATCTTTGGCAGGACTCAGCTGTAGCCGATTGAGAGCAGGTTCTCTAGCGGCTGATATAACTCTTCGAGATAGGTGATGTCGTCAGCTTCGAGTTCGATGGTAGCCGCGTCGACCAGCTGTTCCAACTGGGAGATCTTCGAGACGCCCACCACGGGTGAAGTTATCTCAGCTTTGTTGGTCAGCCAGGCAACGGCAATCTGCGCGGGTTTCTTGCCGTACTTGTCCGCAATCTCAATGACCCGCTCTGCAATCCGGAAGTCCATTTCACCCCGATATAGCCCTTCGGTGCGGGCCCGGTCCTGGCCCTGGGAACGNTTGGTCGAGCCACCGTCGAAGCCGCCCTGGTAGGAGCCAGCNAGGATGCCCCGGGCCAGCGGCGACCAGGGCATGATGGCTACCCCGCTCTTGGCGCAGTAGGGGTTCATCTCCCGCTCTTCTTCGCGGTAGATCAGGTTGTAGTGGTTTTGCATAGATACAAACGGCGTCCAGCCGTTGTGTTTGGCGGTCAGCTGTAATTCNGCAAACTGCCACGCAAACATCGAGGAGCCCCCCAGGTAGTGCACCTTGCCGGCCTTGACCACGTCGTGCAGCGCTTCGAGTGACTCTTCGATGGGCACCTCAACCTGGCCCGGCACGCCGTGGGGATGGCGGTGAATTACCAGNTGGTCGACATAATCGAGCCCCAGGCGCTTGAGTGAAGCGTCGACGCCTTCCAGGATGTGTTTGCGCGAGAGTCCGCTTTGGTTGGCCCCGCGGCCCATTGGCATGGCGATTTTGGTGGCCAGCACGTATTCATCCCGCGGCAACAGCTCNCGCAACAGCTCCCCAACGACTTCNTCGCAGGCGCCCTGACCGTACGTATCTGCGCAGTCGAAGTAAAACAAGCCTTGATCGAGGGCAGCCTTGAAGATCGGCCGGGCTTCATCAATAGGTAGTGTCCAGTCACCCTGGTGGCCGCGGCCGGGTCGGCCAAAGTTCATTGTGCCGAGACAAAGCTCTGACACTCGTAGGCCGCTGTTACGGCCGAGCTGCACGNGTTTCAACATCGTTTGCGCTCCTGGGGTCGACACGATCNAGCGCNCAGTCTACCAGTGGGCGGCTGTGGCATGATCAAAGGATGCTCAAACCGTACCGAATACTCGACCTGACGGACCATCGCGGCGAACTTGGCCCGATGATTCTTGCCGACTTTGGTGCAGATGTGATTCGCGTGGAGCCGCCCGAAGGCAGCGAGGCCCGACGCCGGGGTCCAATGCTTGCGGGCGCGCCGGCGGCACACGCGAGCCTGCAATTTCACGCCTTCAACCGTAACAAACGTTCAGTCGTGCTGGATTTGACCAGCGCGCACGGACGGGATGACTTGCTGGCCCTGGTAGCCGGAGCTGACATAATCTTCGAGTCGGCTCCGCCGGGGCTGCTGCGCGGTAACGGTATAAGCTTCGTGGACCTGCAGGCAGCCAATCCCCGAATTGTGCATGTATTGATCACACCCTTTGGCGCCGATGGCCCTGCCGCCGATCGCCCCGCCAACGACCTCACACTCTCTGCGCTCGGTGGGCAGGCGGCGCTGCAGGGTCTACCCGGTCGGGCTCCTATAAGAGTTAGCGTGCCACAGATCTTTCGACATACGGGAGCTGAGGCGGCTGCCGCTGCCATGATTGCGCTGACCCGGATGCAGCGTACCGGCGAAGCTCAGTTTGTAGACCTTTCGGCGCAGTGCAGCACGACCTGGACCACTATGAACGCCATGGATGCGGCCGAGGTGCAGGGTTTCGATTTTGAGCGTATGGGGTCCACCGTTCAGCTGGGTACCGCGGCAGTAGACCCTGTTTTTTCCTGCGCGGACGGTCATCTGATTGCAGTCCCGTCGGCTGTCGCGCTCGAGTCGCTGCTGGGTCACATGCTGGGTGATCAGGTCATTGAAGCGGCCTGGCTCGAAGAAGACTGGAGCACCTATCCGGTGCGGGTGCTGCAGGGAGAACCTGTCGTCGCCTCGCCAGAGGACATCCGCGAAGCATTTGCAGCTTTCTTCCTGCTACACACCAAGGCTGAGCTCTTTGCGATCGGTCTCGAGACCGATGTGACGCTGGCACCTGTGAACACGGTGCGTGACCTGCTTGAGTTCGAGCAGCTTGAAGACCGCCAGGCCTGGACCGATGTTGAGCTGGCGGGTGGGCAGGTGGTTCGCGCACCAGGCGTGTTTGCGCGTGCCACTTTGACGCCGGCCGTTCTGCGCATGCAGGCGCCAACGCCTGGTCAGCATACAGGCGAGGTCATGAATGAGCTGCAGACCGCGGCGCGTAAACCCGCGCCTGTGCCTGATGCTGATGGTGCGGATGCACCGTTTGCCGGCTTGAAGGTCCTTGATCTGACTTGGGTGATTGCCGGCCCGGCTTCGGTCCGATACTTCGCCGATCATGGNGCCGACGTAATCAAGATCGAATCGGAGCTTCGCCCGGATGGTCTGCGCCAGCTCGGACCGTTGCGGGGTGGAGTGCCTCCTGGTTGGAATCAGTCTCACTTCTACGGCGAGTTCAATGCGGGTAAACGTTGTGTGCAACTGAATCTGAAACATCCGGATGCGCTACCGATNCTGCAGTCTTTGATTGTNTGGGCGGACGTGCTGATCGAGAATTGGGCGCCCGGAGCCACGGAGCGCCTCGGCATCCACTACGAAGCCAATCGAGCCCTGAATCCGGACCTCATCATGCTGAGCACCAGCCTTATGGGGCAAACGGGACCCGCACGCCACGTGGCCGGCTATGGTTTCCACGCGGGCGGCATGGCGGGGTTCTATGAGGTAACCGGGTACGCTGATACNCAACCGCTGGGCCCCTGGCTCGCTTATACCGACGTGATTGCGCCGCACTTCATTGCCGCTCTCGTGACGGCCGCGCTTGACCATCGGCGCCGTACTGGCGAAGGTCAGCATATTGATGCCGCGCAGTTTGAGATGGCGCTGCAGTTTCTGGCGCCGGAGATTCTTGATGCTCAAACGAGTGGCTACGTTGCAAGCCGGNTAGGGAATCGTTCACCGTATTCTGCGCCCGAGGGCATATACCCCACCGCCGGTGATGACCAGTGGGTGGCGATTGCCGTCGAGACAGATACAGAATGGGAAGCGCTCTGTGCTGCGCTCGAGCGCAGCGACTGGGCTACCGACGCCGATCTGCGAACGCCTTTGGGGCGTCTTGAGGCCCATGATGAGCTCGATGCGGTCATCGCTGCNTGGACCTNGCAGCGCTCGCCGGCTGAAGCCATGGACTTCCTGACCGCGCGTGGAGTACCAGCTGGAGCCGTGCAGCGCAGCAGCGATCTAGCGCGCGATCCCCAGTACGCCCACCGTGGTTTCCATCATGTATATGACCACCCCGAGATCGGTTCGGTGCCCTATGCAGGTACGCAGTTTCGGATCCCCGGGTACACAGGTGGGCCGCGTGGACCGGCGCCGCTGCTGGGTCAGCACAATCGCGAGGTGTTTAGGAGCATCCTCGGGATGAGCGAGGGCGCCATCGAAGAGGCGATCGAACAGGGCGTCATCCAATAGCGGTGGCGCCGACGAGGACGCGCGGGGCTCGCCGAAAAACCCGGTTTTACGACCCAGCGCCGCGGAGTTGAATTCACTCTCCCCGCTACGGCAAAGNAGCCNTTGGTAAAAGTAGATCTACCGGCCTNCGTTTGTACGGAACCTCCGCTCAGTGATGCGTGATTAGGTTGGTGCTTAGCGACACCGCTGCGGAGTTGGAGCTGACGCCTGAAGTGTTCTACGACGANGTCCACTTCAACCGTGTAGGAGCGGCACCGGCAATAGAAGGACGTGCGCGCTATGCGCTGCAAGCCCTGGAGAAGGCAACCGAGACCCACCGCACTGCGCGATGACATAGACGACCGAAGTGGGCCTGGACGGCACCTACGTCGACAGTTTGTAGGTCACAACTGCGACTGCAACCTCATCACCCTCGGCGTTAGTTACCGAGACATTGCCGGTGCAGATGCTTCCGCCACGGCGGCGGACGGTTGCCTCGGCCGCGAGATCGGTGGCGACCGCTAGCTTCAGGAAATTGATCGTAAANCCCACCGTGGCGCCTCGCGCGGTCTCTGGAATATCAGGGTGAGACCAGAATGCCGCTGTGGCTGCAATATCTACCAGCGCTGAGATGGCGCCGCCGTGGATTCGACCTACGCCCAGGTGCTCCCGGTAGGGCAGGCTCACCACGACGCGATCGGTGCCCGCCTCCGCCAGTTCGGCACCCAGATGGTTCGCAAATCCTTCACGCGCGATGCGGCTGGCCTGGGCGGTCGGTTCACTCATCGGGTTGTCCTGTGGCTGGTTTGCNGCCGGGTGTTACGATGCNCNGGTAGTAACAAGTGGTCCAAANGTTATGGCAGTTTTGTCGGTTCTTGATCTTTCACCCATTACCGAGGGCAGCACGCCGCGCAATGCGCTTACCAATACCCTGGACCTTGCTCAGCATGCGGAGCGCTGGGGCTACAGTCGTATCTGGGTGGCGGAGCACCATAACATGCAGGGAATCGCCAGCGCAGCTACCGCCGTGGTGATTGGTCACGTGGCTGGAGGGACGAACCATATCCGCGTAGGTTCAGGCGGGATTATGCTGCCGAATCATGCGCCGCTCGTGATCGCAGAGCAGTTTGGCACACTGGAAGCGCTGTATCCGGGGCGGATTGATCTCGGCATCGGTCGCGCGCCGGGAACCGATCAAATGACCGCCCGGGCACTGCGGCGAACCCTCTCGGGCAGCGTGGATGACTTTCCACGGGACGTGATGGAGCTGCGTCAGTACCTCGCTGACGCCGATCCCAACCAGCGAGTGCGCGCGGTGCCCGGAGAAGGCGCCGGGGTGCCCATCTGGATTCTTGGCTCCAGCCTCTATGGCGCCCATCTCGCAGCGGCNCTTGGGATGCCTTATGCATTTGCTTCCCACTTTGCGCCCGCGGCGATGATGGATGCCGTCGAGGTCTATCGAGAGCGCTTCGAGCCATCAGAGCAACTGGCGGAACCCTATGTCATGCTGGGGTTCAACGTGTGCGTTGCTGACGATGACGATGAGGCGCAATACCTGCGGACCTCTTCGATGCAGTCTTTTCTGCGGATGCGCCGTGGCACTCCAGGCCGCCTGCCGCCACCCGTGCGCAACTTCGAGATGATGCTCGATGATCTTGACCGGGCCCTGCTGAAGGATCAGCAGTCCGTTTCGGCCGTAGGCGGGCCGGACAAGGTTGCGCACGAGTTGGGCGAGTTTGTCGAGCAGACGGGCGCAGACGAGCTCATCATTGTCTGCTCGGTTTTCGAACATGCGGCACGCCTCCGGTCGTATGAGCTCGCAATGGAAGCGGCACACCGAGTGTTTGGTGCCGAGCACCAGGCCGCGTCAGCGCAGGCCTGATGGCGGGTTCCTTTATCGGCGAACTCGCCATCGGGCCGACGCGTGCAAACGTTTCCAAGCTGAAGGCAATGCTGGGCGTAGTCGGGCTGATTTTCTGGTGTCTTGTGATGTCGATTCTGTTTTATTCAGGACGCTTTCTGCGGGTGGCCGGCCACCGACGATTGCTGCGCTCGTTCCACCACGGGGTCAAACGGTTGTTTAACATCTACACGGTGTACGAAGGACAGTTGTGCACTAAGAACCCAACCCTTTATGTGGTCAATCATCAGTCCTATCTTGATGTATTTGTACTCGGCTCGGTCTTGCGCGGCGCGTTCATTGCNAAGGCTGAGGTGTCAGGCTGGNCGCTGTTTGGCAAGCTGGCCAAGTTTCAGGACACGATCTTCTTTGAGCGCAACCCACGCAAGGCGCGTGAGCAGATAGAGATCATGCGCGACTACCTGCAAAGTGGCAAGAATCTCATCCTGTTTCCCGAAGGGACAAGCACCGAAGGCACCCACGTAGAGCCTTTCCGTTCCAGCCTTTTTGAGGCTGCAGTGGGGGGTGAACGCGAGGTCTGGGTGCAACCGGTAACGGTTGCCTATACTCATTACGAGGATGAACCCATGACCCAATCGGAGCGGGACCGCTACGCCTGGTATCTGCCAATGACGTTCATGCCGCATTTCTTCTACGGTCTGGGACTTGGACGTTGTAAGGCGAAGATGGTTTTTCACGAACCCCTGCGTGAGGTCGACTTTGAGTCACGCAAGGCCTGGGCTGCNCATTGTGAGTCTGCGGTGCGAGGAGGGCTTGATCGCTCGCTTACGCAGGACCGCTCGCCCGAGTGAAGCAAACGCTGCTGCATTGGTTTGCATCAACCAGGGTCAGGGCATGTAGTGCCGGCCTTGCCGGATTTGTTGCATACGGCGGCTGGGGATGTTGGANCAACCTCGAGCATGGCGAGGGCGCGGCCGTACTCGCGGGATTGGTACAGGGCAGTTATAGCTTCTGTTTGACGTTCACGAGCACGCTGCTGATGGAGTNGCTATTTGCTTGGTTGAAACCCTTTCCCTGGCCCTTTGTAACCACCACCGTGCTNATGAGTNCCACGTTGTTTGTCGTGGCCTTTTCGCTTCAGTTTGCTGTTGGTACGCCGGAGGTGCTGCTGACGATTCTGCCTGGTTATGTCGTGGGCACGGTATATGCNGCAGTCTACGTAGCCGCCATGGCGAAGCTGAGCGNGCGAGCGTCAAGGGCAGAGACATTATGATCTCCCGGCCGACTGTGCTGCGAAAAAGCCGCGNTTTTGAGGGTCTTGTAGCCACCACTCCGGGAATGTGAGCCATTGTTCCAACCCCCTCGAACTCTCGAATCGATCTCGGCTGGTNCTTATGTGGTTCGCCTGGCGCGTGTCAGTTCTGAGGTCGAGGCGGCACAGCGCCTGCGGTATGACGTNATGTACGGCGAGTGGGGCGGTAAGCCGGACCCCGTTAAACTGGCCACACAAAGTGACGCTGATGAATGGGATCCGTACGCCGATCACATCATCGTGATGGACAGCCGTTCGGATGACAAGGTCGTGGGCACGCTGCGACTTGTGAGGAATATTTGTCTTGAACCAGGCCAGCATTTCTATACNGAGGCGGCGTTTGACCTGAGCAAGCTGCGCACGCGGTACAGCAAAATTCTCGAGCTCACCCGATTTTGTATCGACCCGGGCGGCCGGCACGGTGTCATTCTGATGTTGATCTGGAAGTTCGCGATGCAGTTCATCGCAGAAACCAGGACTGAAGTCATGATGGGCTGTGCAAGTTTCACCGGCGTGGATCCGAACGCCCATGGTGACGTCCTGCATCACCTGCAGCGTGAGCACCTGGCGCCTCAGGAGCTGCGCCCGTCCCCGGTGGTCGATAATTTTGTTCGAATCAACGATCTGTCCGACACCGCCGTTGATGGCGCGGAGCGCAAGATCCCAACTCTGCTCCGGGGTTACCTGAAGCTTGGCGCACGCGTCAGCGACACGGCAATCATCGATCCGGTCTTCAACTCGACTTTCATCTTTGTCTACGTCGATGCCGCTAACATGGCCGGCGAGAGTACGGTTTTGGTCACGGCGCGCGGCGATGGAACCTCTGGGGACCGGCGCCGAGCTGCGACGCCGAAGCTGTAACATTCGTGCTGAGGTTTCCGCTGCATCTTGTCCTGCTGCTGCTTTGAGGTTGGTTTGGGCTGTGTGCTCGAGCTCCAGTCCCCTTCTAAAAGGCGTTGGGCTGAGTGTGCACCTTGCGACGAGCATTTGCCGCCGTGGCCGAGTTCTGCAAGACGCAAGAAACTCCCATACCGCTCAAGTTGTCCAAGAGTTACTTTAGAGGGCGGTGGGAGATACCCGCCGTTGGCACCTGAAGTTGAAATCCTGAGTTTGGAGTGTGAGCGCCGACTCGGAGTCAGGGGCTGGCGGTCCGTTCGTCGCGCTCTGAATCGGCTCCTCCCGATCGCTGCAGTACGCTGTGGTGTGTCTGATCCAGTAGCTGTTGGTTGGAAAATACTCGTGCACNAATCTCGCGCCACGGGGCCAGTTCCATGGGTTCNGACCGGTGATCACTTGCNGCGCGTGCAAGGAGCTCCGCGTGTTCGAAGAAGATTCGGTATGCACCTGCCAGTGTGCCCGCTGGATCGAACATGTGGGTCGGGAGTGATGCTACGCCGTTGGCTTCGATGACTTTGAAGTCACCCGCTTGAAGGGCGGCCGCGTCTGCGCTGCGCACGTCCAGGCGACCGAAGTTGTAGCCAGGTTGTGCGTCACACACGTCAAAGATGGCGGCTTCAAGTTCGGGGGTCTTCAAGGCGGTGTCGTTGCTGAAGCGGCAGCCCATGGTATGTGAGCCGACAAAAGACAGGCGTACCGATTCGCTCATTGCCGGTACCCGGGTCTGGTCCAGATCGCGCAGGAACAGGTCCCAATGACCGGTGTAGCGGTAGTGCGCGCGCGCCAGTTGCCCTATGGAGTGCAGTCCGTTGCCTACAACTGACGGAAAGTGTTTCTGATTTATGCCGGAGACCCGNGAGTGCCCGCNGACCCGGGCATAGAAAANGCCGTACTCGTTTGGTAGGTCGATATAGGTCTGGAGCAGATAGTTGCAATGCAGATGTTCTAGGGCAGGTTCGATCTCTTGCACAGACTCAAGCTTCATGACCCCTTTGCCCACCGCGCCGATATCCGGCTTCAGAATTATGGGGAAGCCGTGGGTATCGGCAAATGCCTGGATCAAATTGGCCTTTACCCTGCCGGTTACGTCTGCCGCAATCAGCTCGGTTTCTGGAAAGCGATCTTGAGGAAACGCCATCTGAGTTGCGTATTTTGAGCCAATCCCGATCTCACCATGGTCAAGTGCATAGTTCGCCTTGGCGAGGTATTTGGGTGGTAGCGCGTGGCGCAGGCACAGCAACCCTANGTATGCATAGTAAGGCGCCTCGAACAGTCGCGCCGGCCAGAACTCCCAATGTCTCACTTACCCTTCACTTCGCTTTGAGGAAGTCGAAATGAGCATTGTCATAACGCCCGCTGAGTGCCAGGGCGCGCATGCGGNTGAGCGTATGGAAGGGGGCGTCAATTAGCAACATGTTGGTGACAAATGCCGGGAGAGGTCCGCCGGGATCAACGTGGGCGTCAAAGACGACTTCTACCCCACCTTCGACAGGGTTGAATGTCCAGTTTGTGAGTGCGTCCTTGAGGCGCACAACGCCGCGTTTCTTATTGATGTCTGAATCCCCTACGGCGCGCGCGGTCATCGTGACTGAGCTGTCTGCCGCCTGCTCCCAGACGACGTGAAATAGGGCGTCCCGGTCCGAGACCGGCCATGGCAGGTCGTTGTGAGTATAGATGTACATCTCGGTCTCGCTCACGACCCTATGCTCTTTGGACGTTATGCAGAGGTAAACCCATTCAGCGCAGGCGGACGTATCNCGTACGAGCGCGACAAGTCCTGATACGCTGGTCTCGACGGTCATTGTTGCGCGGACGGCTTTGAACTTTGAGCCTTCGACTGCCTGAGTCAGTACCTGGATCCCCTCAGCGTCCTTTTTCAGGTCCTTGGTTTCATCGGCGCTGATATTTCCCAGGGGCGCTGTAAGCAGGGCGGTGGCGAACAGCGCACGTTGCAGACGGCGCCGCATGGCTAACGGTGACGGGTACATCGCGTGCTCCTCAGGCCGGCGCCANCGCTGGGGTGAACTGCGGGCCCGCCATTCGAGCGTAAGCTTTACGACGCAGCACACCCATATGCCATAGGCCATGGCAAAAAGTGCACCCCTGTCGGTATCCCCGGCGGCATCGACTACGTGGACAACTCCAAGCGACGTAAAGAGGTGGAAGAAAATCGCGCCGGAGATCGTGTTGACCATCATCGCTGCTCCTTCGGAGCCGCTGAATTTGAAAAACAGCGACTGCACAAAGACAAAGACGATAAAAAATCGGGGGCAGCCAGGGCAGATTGCGTTTCATCGCATTCCTCAGTAACCGTTGCTATTGGTTGTTTGTTGAATTGCTACTCTCGTGACNTATGTGCGCAGTTGGTTACTAACGTGCTGGTCTAAAGCGCCGGCCTTGGTAACGGATGCCCGAAACCTCAAAGGAGTCCGCTTGCGCCACAAGCAATGCGAGCCCGAGCAGGTTGCCAGCAAAAAGCGAGCGCAAACGCGTTAGCCTGGCGTCGGTGCAGCCTCATCGATGAGGCCTTCGCGCCTGAGGTCATCCCACATGCCCGTGGGAACCTTGGTGTGCAGATGCGCGTGGTTTTGTTGCACTTCTTCAGGTGACTTTGCACCGGGGATCACGGCGGCAACGCAACTATGCGCCAGTGGAAACTGTATTGCCGCGGCGGCGAGCGGTACCCCATGTGCCTCACATACTGCCTGCATACCNTGGGAGCGTTGTACGATCTCTTCCGGTGGCTGCGCGTACATGTAGGTCATCCCTTCTATGTCCGGCGCAACCAGCCAGCCGCTGGCATAGGGTGCAGCAATGATGACGCCGATGCCGCGAGCTTCGCAGAGCGGTAAGACGCGGCGTAGCGCACGCGTTTCAAGCAGCGTGTAGCCGCCCGCAACAATGAGAAAGTCGAGATCAACAAGATCAGCCATACGTTCGATCAGGTCTTCATGCGCGTGCGTGAGCCAACTGTCGGCGTTGCGGGATTCAAGATTGCAGCCGCAACCGATGGCCTTGATGAGTCCGGCGTCTCGTAGTTCGTACAGTGCGCGGGCGCCTCCGCCTCCGTTTGCTGACAATTCCTGCAGATGCAGCTCAAGTTGCGCCTCATCGTGGTAGCCGTAATCAATATCGTGGATGGTTAGGCTGTCCACACACGACCTGCCAAGGCGCTGCAAGGAATCCCCATGCTGACGCAGGATGGCTTCGTAGGTGTAGTTGAAGGCTACCCGGAACCCAGTGAGCGGATCCCGCACGGTGCGGACCATGCCCCCGGGTGAGACGGTTTTGTTGGCATCGTCGCGAATTGGTTCTGCAACAAGGGTTTTGCCAATCTTGGTGTTGATGGCATAGGTCGTGGGGTCCGGTGCCGTGCCGGCGCCGTCCGCCTCATTCAACCCGAGGCCGAGCCTGCGCTCTGACCGGCCGACCCCATACCAGGGCGCCGTGTCAAAAAAACGCACCCCAATGTCCCATGAGGCCTGAACTGTGTCGAGCGCNGTAGCGTTTGCGACGTCGGGGCTACCGATGGTGCCGCCTCCAAATCCAAAAGGCGTGACTGCGAGTTTGCTTTCGCCAATCTGGCGCGGGGTGTCGACGTCCATGAGCCTTCCTTTCACTTCGTCCGGGATGCCTGTGCGGACATTGTCGCACGGCACGTACCCGCTCAGTTGGCGTCTTAGTTCGCACTCATGGTGTGAGAAAGTGTGATGGCGCGTTCTAGCAGCAGATCGATGCGGAGCTTTGCTTCTTCGCTATAGACGAAGCCCAGGAAAGCGCATTTCGACAGCTCGATGACAGCGAATAGGACTGATGCTTCATCATCGGGGTCGCGCAGATGGAACAGCAGGTTAGAGAAGAACGCAAACTCAGCGTGTGCCTGCTGTGCCTCGAAGAGGGCGCAAAGGTCCTTGATNGGCTCGACGAGATCTTGCTCAACAATTTGAGCAAACGCGCCGCTTTGCTCCCCCGACATTAGCGTACCACCGTTGCGCCTGGTGTCACCTGCAGCATGATCTCATTGCGTTTCATGAACCCTGGCCACATGGGTGGATTGTACCGCGCCCACTCGGGCTCCCCATAGNTTAACCANTGGCTGCTGGCAATCGCGTCCAGCAGACGGGATTCATGGCGTGCATAACGTTTGCTGCTCCAACCACCTCGATACATAGCCACCGCCATCGTCCGTGCAGGTACGTCGATCAACTCGACGCTGTTGTCCCTGGGTGATGGCAAGGTTTGGAGAGACCAGGATCGGGGCATGACNAAACTGATCCAATAGCCGTCAGCATTGTCCTTGGCCTGGCTCACGGGGGCTGTCATTTCGATCTTCTCGTTCCGGGCGTTTGCGCCAAATATGTAACCGCCCAGGCGCGGGAAGGCCTGATGTCCGGCACGGCTGAATTTACCGGTTATACGTGTGCGTGCCACGGTCATGGGCGCGTAGCGGCGGATCTCGATCGCGCCCTCCGGGTGATCGATTTTGCCGACGATCTCATATGTGGGTTCTTCCAGGGCGTGCGCAGGTGCACCAAAAGTCAGCGCNGTTGCGAGAAGAGGCATCATCAGCGTCCTCGGTATGACGTCCATTTGNGGGACCTTGGGTGATGGGAGAAGTCAGGTACATACGCCTGTGGCTTCGGCCTGGATCAGAAGGTNTCTGGGTCTACGGGATCGGTTAGGCNCTTGGGCAAGAGCGTTGGGTGGGCCAATGACACCTACTAACTNGGACGTGGCAGGAATTGCCGCCGTGCCGCTGGGTGCAGTGGTGGTGGTGACCTCTTTGTTTCAGCTGGCCACTTAGATCCGGCAAGGCACGTGGGGATAAAGATCTGCTACCCGAACAGCCTTGTCGCAGGTGGTTCAGGTGATCAGTCAGCTCAAAGTTTCGACATCGGAGAGCACTGGCTCTGGTATCTCGACGCCATGTTGGGAGAGGACCTGGNGNGACGTGACTTCATGGCCTTTGGCGCTCTGGTTTCTGGAGCGTTCAACGCGTTCTAGTCACTGTANCTTGAGTATGTNGAGGGCNATGTGGATCCACCGTTCTAGGAGGCCAAGGTTCACCCGCCACGTGAACGAAGAGGTGATTGGTAGTCTGACGTANCAAGTCAGCCTCGAGATGTGACTGGAGACTGCGCATGGTCTTACAGATGGTGCGGGCTAGCGCTTGGGCTCAGCTGCCCCTGTTGGCGCAAGCAGACCGTTTCCNGCGCGGCGGTATCGGCAGGTGTAAGATCTCTGCGCGCTGCTCTGTCGAGTCGAGGTGTAGCAGACCGAGNGCGACTGGCAGCGTGAAGCGCCTGGGACCGGCGCTGCCGGGGTTGAGAATCAGCGTATTGCCNCTANGCTCAATCAGGGGCTGATGCGAATGCCCGGCGATAACGACGTCGCTAGCCTTGAGGTGCCGCGCGGTGGTGGTTTTGAGGTCGTGTGTCACGTGGATTCTCACCCCATCGATCTCTATATCCATCGTGTCCGGTAGGTTGCCTGCCCACGCGTCGCGATCTATGTTGCCTTTGACGGCGTGCAGTGGTGCAAGTTCGCGCAGGGCCTCAAGGACATATGCCGCGCCTACATCGCCCGCGTGCACAATGTGGTCGACACCCCGTAATGCTACGAGTGCTTCGGGTCGCAACAACTTGTGGGTATCTGAGATGACGCCTACGGTCGTCAAGCTTAGCTCCTAATTAGCCGCTCCGAATGCGATTCGGTGTCAAGGTGAGTTGACACATAGCCTGCGAGTTCTACTGCCATCCCTCCATCACGTCCTGGTTGGCTTTGGCTTTCATATCCCAATAGCGATGAGCAAGGCGGTCTGCCAGCTCGATACCGCCTGGGTCAGTTATTGCGATGGCGCCGTCGAAAGCNACCCACGCCTCCGTTTCGCCAACGGCGTTTGCTGCCAGGACCGATNNGTTGGGNTTCTGNCGAATCCGCTGGACCTTTGGTGCGGTGTTCATCGAGAACATCTCGATACTGGAGCCCGCCCACTCAAACCAGATCGGTACGCCGATCGGAGCGGGACTGGCACCCAGCATCAAAATACCGAGTCGGGGAGTTGCAAGGAAGGCCTCGCGTTGTCTGGCGTCCATGGTTTTGCCCTTGGTATCTATTGGCTATGTGCAGCTGCGAAGCACAGATACAAGCGCCCCCGGCGAAAGTACAATGCGCTGATGTCTTTGCCAATCTCCAACGCGGCGCCGCTATACGGCTACCGCAAATACTGGGCGCACAGGCTGACGCCGGCGCCGGTATTGCCCATGTCGCGCGAGGAGATGTACGACCTGGGCTGGGACGCTTGCGATGTGATTCTTGTGACGGGCGACGCCTATGTCGACCACCCGAGTTTCGGCATGGCCATTGTTGGGCGCTTCCTCGAGAGCCAGGGCTTTCGTGTGGGCATTATCGCCCAGCCGGACTGGCGCTCGACCCGNGACTTNGAANCGCTGGGTCAGCCAACGCTCTTCTTTGGCATTACGGCNGGCAACATGGACTCGATGGTGAACCGTTACACGGCGGATCGCAGGGTGCGTTCGGATGACGCCTATACGCCTAGTGGTGAAGGTGGCAAACGGCCTGACCGGAGCGTCATTGTCTATTCGAACCGGGTACGGGAAGCTTTTGGTGGGGTGCCCGTTGTCGTTGGTGGGATTGAAGCGTCACTACGCCGCATAGCGCACTGGGACTACTGGTCCGAGAAGGTCCGCCGCAGCATTCTGCTTGACTCAAAGGCGGACCTTCTGGTGTTTGGCAACGCGGAGCGTCAAATTGCCGAGGTCGCGCATCGGCTGGCGGCTGGCGAGGCGGTNCGTGACCTGGTTGATATTCGTGGTACGGCTTTTCGCCGTCGCGCGGGAGTGGACGCGGCAGCAGAAGGCGGCTGGATCGAGGTCGACTCAACGCATCTCGATACTCCGGGCCCCATCGATCGTCAGCCAGATCCATACCAGATGCAGCCTGACCCGTCGCCGCCCGATGCAGCCGTGGTCTCAGATCCGGCTGAGGTTCAGGTGGTGCGCTTCGTGCGTGACGTGCCGGCCAGCGCGCGCGAGCGCTCCGTAATCAGGCTGCCGTCTTTTGCTGCCGTACGCGATGACCCGGTGCTGTATGCGCACGCGTCACGCATCCTGCACGTAGAGTCCAATCCCGGGAATGCACGACCGCTGGTGCAGCGCCATCACGATGTTGATGTCTGGATTAATCCTCCGCCGATCCCCCTCGAAACCGAAGAGCTCGACGCGGTGTATGAGTTGCCCTATACCCGCCAGCCGCACCCTGTTTATGGCGAGGCCAACATACCGGCCTACGAGATGATCCGATTCTCAGTTGCGATCCAGCGGGGCTGTTTTGGTGGCTGCACCTTCTGCTCGATTACCGAACACGAAGGCCGGATCATCCAGAGCCGGTCCGAAGCCTCGATCCTGCGTGAGGTTGAAGAGGTGCGGGATCGGGTACCCGGGTTTACTGGCGTCATATCCGATCTCGGTGGTCCGACTGCAAACATGTATCGTCTCTCCTGCAAGAGCAGAGCTGTGGAGGCTGCCTGCCGACGCCCGTCTTGTGTGTACCCTGCGATCTGCCCGAACCTCGACACCAACCACAAGCCGCTGATTGGCCTTTACCGCAAGGCCCGCGAATTACCGGGGGTCAAGAAAGTGCTGATCGCCTCCGGTGTGCGGTATGACCTTGCCAACGAGTCGCCGGAGTATGTCCGCGAGCTTGCCACACACCACACGGGGGGNTACCTCAAGATTGCACCGGAAGCGTTNGCGGAGGGGCCGTTGTCGAAAATGATGAAGCCTGGNATGGGCACCTACTATCGCTTTAAGGAACTGTTCGACCGTTACTCNAAGGAGGCCGGTAAAGAGCAGTTCCTNATTCCCTATTTCATCGCAGCGCANCCGGGTACAACGGACGATGACATGCTGGAGCTTTCGGTCTGGCTTAAGCANAACAACTTTCGCGCTGACCAGGTACAGGCGTTTCTTCCTGGCCCGATGGCAACGGCGACCGCGATGTACCACAGCGGTGTGAACCCCCTACGCAAGGTCACCCGCCGCAGCGAGGCTGTATACATTCCCAAGGGCGGCCGCCAACGCCGTCTCCACAAGGCTTTTCTACGTTATCACGACCCAGCGAACTGGCCGATTCTGCGCGAGGCGCTTGTCAGTATGGGCCGAGAAGATCTGATTGGTGGAGGTAAGGGCCAGCTGGTTCCCGCTGACCATCGCGCG
>PAWP01000020.1 GCA_002714125.1 Gammaproteobacteria bacterium | reverse complement strand
CATCCGATGCTGGCCAAAGTACCAACGGATAGCTCAAGCCCGAACAGAGCGTGGCCGGGATGAGAACGTGCTCAGACGAGTAGGTGGCTATCCACCAGAACCCTCAGTGCAGAATGTCTATGAAAACCGAACCTTTCTGGCGATGTGGCCGCATAGCGATCAGGTCGGCATTCGATCTGAATCGGAACGCCCGCAGGTTCCAGTCGTCCCCCACCGACCGGCCTTCTAGTACCTCCGAAGCGGAAAGATGATTGCGGAGTCCCCGATCGCCCTACTCGGACTCGATATCGACGGAACGCTCGCCGTTGCGGATCACCGGATTCTGCCCCGCACGCAGGCGGCACTCACCGCACTGCACGCCGATGGGGTCCACGTTGTCATTGCTACCGGGCGGCGCTATCGCACCACCACGTGGGTAATGGAGAATCTAGGTTTCGACGTTTTTGCCACCTGCAACGGCGGTGCACTAACGAAGCACCCAGACCGCAGCACCCTGCATGCGGACGCGTTCGACGAGGGCGATATCAATGCCATTGTGGAGCTTGCTCGTGCGCGCAACTGCGTCCTGCTCGCCCAGCGCGATCNACCCGGGCTTGAAGGGCCGGATTTCCTCGTTGACTCTGCACTCGACTGGAATCCGCACATTCAACGCTACGTCGACACAAACAAAGCCTGGGCTGAGCCCGCAGACCTCTCAGACCCGCCGCCTGGATGCCTGCTGATTGCCACCTTCGACGATGAGGCTCGGGTCCGCGCATTTGCAAGTGCGCTCGGTGAAGCTTTCCCAGGTCGTTTCAATACCATCATCGTTCCGGACTACCAGAAGCGAGGCTGGTATTGCGAGGTCACTCAGGCAAACATCAGCAAGTGGACGGGACTGCTTACAGTTGCGAGGCATCTAGGNGTCCAAGCTGACCAGATCTGCGCAGTTGGGGACCAGTTGAACGACATGTCAATGGTATCCGCGGCACACCATGGCGTGGCAATGGGTAATGCGGTACCAGAACTCAAAAGCGCGGCTCGCTTCGTCTGCGGCAACCATGACGCAGACGGGCTACTGGACGTAGTGGACTACATCCGCCGTCACAACGCCTGAGNCCGAAAAACCGCGCTTATGGACAACGCCACACAGGTGCCCCTCTGGCTCTTCGGTTACGGCTCTCTGATCTGGCGAGTAGACTTCCCCTTTGAGGCCAGCGTTACAGCGAGCCTCGCAGGATGGAGCCGCAGGTTCTGGCAGCGCTCAACCGACCACCGAGGCACGAAAGATGCGCCCGGCCGGGTTGCAACGCTGGTCGAGGAGCCGGGCGCAATGTGCTGGGGCACCGCGTACCGACTCCCNGCAGANAATCTCCCCATAACACTCGCTGCACTCGATTTCCGGGAAAAGAACGGGTACAAACGGGTAGCCGCCCGCCTAAACACAGCTGCAGGCCCATTGGAAGGGATTGTCTATGTCGCCGACGAGAAAAACCCGTACCACCAGTCAGCTCCCATACTGGAAGTGGCCAAAGTGATAGCNGCCGCTGTGGGCCCAAGTGGCGCCAATACGGAGTACCTTTTTGAGCTGGAGGCCGCCCTTGAGAGGATGTCGCGACCCGACGCGTACGTCTCATGCCTTGCAGCAGCGGTCAGGGACATCCAACATCAACGCTGANNTACGCGTTCAGTGGCCNGNCCNGGTCAGCTTGCNTAGCGCAAACGCAGGAGTGCCGGCCACGCNCCCATCCTCGATAGGCCCAAAACGCAAAACGCGGGCCTTGGACGACGCGCGTTTCACGGATATGCCCTTATCCAGCCGGCGCCGTTAAAAACGGTTGCGGCTCAGAGAGTGGGCTAGACGTCGCTTACACGCGGCTGCGTGCAGTCGATCAGGTGACAGTCCAGGTATGACCGGCACGCAAGAGCGCGTTCATGTCAGGCTTGGACCTGACCTCGCGGACTGCAATCCGCTGATCCTGTACTGAGTCGACATAGGAGCCAGCCGGGTTGCAGTAGATGACGCCAACGGGTTCCGGGAACTCAGGCCCCCGCAGTGATGCCAACATCTGAGCGAGCACCTTGTTCGTTTCGTCATGAACAACAAGATCCGCTTCTGTTACGCCGTCTTCACCTAACTTGACGATTTCCAGTGCCATCGCCTGGGAGTTGAAGCGCAAGCCTTTGTCACCTTCTTTACCAAACACGAGCGGTTTGCCGTGTTCGAGTACAAGCCGGGACTCTGCTGCGGTCTTCTTCTCTTTGATGTAGTCGAAGACGCCGTCGTTGTAAACCGGACAGTTCTGGTAGATCTCAACGAAGGAAGCGCCCTTGTGCTCGTGGGCGCGCTTGAGTACTTCGCCTAGTGGCTTGAGGTCGGTATCAATCGTACGTGCAACAAATCTGCTGTTCGCACCGAGTGCTACGGTGCAAGGCGATAGGGGCAGGTCAACCGACCCATCCGGCGTTGAAGGTGACTTCGTACCCACCTTTGAAGTTGGCGAGTACTGGCCTTTGGTAAGACCGTAAATCTCGTTGTTGAAGAGCAAGATCTGGAGATCCACATTCCGGCGCAACACGTGCAACATATGGTTGCCGCCAATTGATAGCCCGTCGCCGTCACCGGTCACAACCCATACGCTGAGATCTGGATTGGCCAGTTTGGTACCCGTTGCAATAGCAGGCGCGCGGCCGTGGATCGTATGGAATCCGTAGGTCTCCATGTAGTAGGGAAAACGCGAAGAGCAGCCGATCCCAGAGATAAACACATGGTTCTCTTTGGACACATCGAGTTCCGGCATCGTCTTCTGGACCGCTTTCAGAATGGCGTAGTCACCACAACCCGGGCACCAGCGGACTTCCTGGTCGGTTTCGAAGTCCTTGAGAGTGAGTTTTTCGGGAGCGTTCATGAACGATTCTCCATTTCGGCGAGGATAGCTTCTTCGATCTCCGCAATCTTGAAAGGCTGACCTGAGACCTTGTTCAGGCCGTGAGCATCGATCAGATACTGGCTGCGCAGCACATGCACGAGTTGCCCGGTATTCATCTCAGGCACAAGAACATGGTCAAACCCGCGAAGCAGTTCGCCCAGGTTCGTGGGGAACGGCCAGATATGACGGATGTGGATGTGCGAGACCTTGTGTCCCTGACGAATCGCCCGCTTGACGCCCTGATGGATGGCACCAAACGTGGAGCCCCACCCGACCACCGCGATATCGCCACTCATCTCACCCAGAGCAACGGCCTGCTCCGGAATATCTCGTGCGATGTTGTCGACCTTCGCCTTCCGGGTGTCGGTCATCTTCTGGTGGTTTTCAGGGTCGTAGGAGATGTTGCCTGTGTCGAAGTCCCGTTCGATCCCACCAATCCGATGCTCAAGCCCTGGGGTTCCCGGCTTCGCCCAAACACGTGCGAGCGTATCAGGGTCACGATTGGCTGGTGTGAAGCCCTCCGGGTCCGTCGCATACTCAACCGGGAAGGGTTCGTAGTCGTTGAAGTCAGGCAAGTGCCATGGCTGTGAGGCGTTAGCCAGATAACCGTCGGTCAGGATGACAACAGGTGTTCGGTACTTCGTAGCGATCCGTGTCGCTTCGATCGCAACATCGAAACAGTCCGAGCAGGTTGATGCCGAGATGATCGGCAGAGGCGTATCGGCATGCCGTCCATAGAGCGAAAGGAACAGATCGGATTGTTCAGTCTTGGTAGGCAACCCCGTTGAGGGTCCACCACGCTGACTGTTGATGATCAAGAGCGGCAGCTCAGTCGCGCAGGCGAGCGCAATGCCCTCTCCTTTCAACGCAATCCCCGGCCCCGAACTCGAGGTGATCCCAAGGGCGCCTGCAAACGATCCGCCAATCGCAGCACACACCGCGGCGATCTCATCTTCCGCCTGGAAGGTGGTTACGTCGTACTCTTTCAGGCCGGAGAGCGTGTGCAGAATGCTCGAGGCGGGAGTGATCGGATAGGATGCAAACAAAATGGGCACTTCGGCCAGCAACCCACCGGCAACAAGACCGTAGGACAACGCCTCCGTACCTGTCGTGTTGCGGTANAGCCCGGGCTGAACATCAGCACGAGGCACCTTGTAGATCTCGAGCCCCGTAGGCAGTTCCGCCGTTTCGCCATAAGCATGGCCGGCATTCAACGCAGCAATGTTGGCATCTGCAATCTCGGGCTTGCTGGCGAACTTCGTTTTCAAGCCATCGATGGTCGAGTCCCGCGAGCGATCGAACAGCCACATCACGAGGCCAAGCGTCCACATATTCTTGCAACGCACAGCAAACTTGTGTGACAGGCCAAACGGTTTAACCGACTCAAGCACCTGTTTGGTGATTTCAATGTTCAAGAGTCTGTAACCGTCTAGGGAGCCATCTTCAAGCGGATTCGACAGATAACCCGCCCGAGTGAGGTTTTTGGCTGTGAATGCGTCAGCGTCCACGACGATCACGCCACCATGCACAAGGTCTGGCAGTTGGGTGATCAGGGCGGCCGGATTCATGGCCACCAGGACGTCGACGTCATCGCCCGCGGTGGTTACATCTTCGGAGCCGAAATATATCTGAAACGCAGACACCCCGAAGGTCGCGCCGGCAGGCGCACGAATCTCCGCGGGAAAATCCGGGAAAGTCGCAAGATCGTTCCCATAGATGGCGGTTGCCTCGGTAAAGTTATTACCTGTGAGCTGCATCCCATCACCGGAATCACCGGCAAAGCGAATGACGACATCGCTGACAACGTTGCCTTCTTCGGGCGTTCTCAATTCCTCAACAACTGACATAGGTTCAGCTTCTCTCAAACACTGGCGGTGTGTGTGGGTGGTGCGCAGACGGTCCGCGCGGACGCATGCCTGACACCCCCATTGGCCAAGCATGCCTACTTTTTGGACGCAAAAAAGCTCGCGCGAGTTTACCGAGGAACGCCATGCCAAAACAACTACTTACAAGAGCCTGCCCTTTGCCTTCGAGAAAGTGGCAATCTCATACAGACACCCCGTTCTGAGGCGGGGTTGGCGCAATTTTACCCGTGGAATCCTGTCTCAGACCGAGCACATGATTCTGCTGAGACCACGTTGGCGGTCTCTGCAAAGGCGTTCCGCTACACCCATCACGAACAGTGATACCACGCCATCGCTCAAACCACTCGCGCATCTACCCGTGCATCGAGATCCTCATGGTTACTCGCTACGCTGAAGAGCGGCGTCGCGGCCTGGCGGGGCATTGTGTAGTTTGGCCATGCCGTTCGCAGGGCATGGCTCCAAGTGCAGCAGCGTCAGTGTGGACGTCACACGCATTCGGGCGATGACCGGCGGCGGCACCGATACAAGCACTGCACTCATCGCAGGCACGTCATCAATCGACTGCACAAGATGCGTCTCGGGCATCCCCGGGTTTGCCAAACAAACGCTCACTCCCGTCCCGGCAAATAACCTGATTAGGCTCTCCGCTCAGTACACAGTCCAGTCTTGTCTGCCAGCGGGCATCGTATCAATCAGGGATTAGGTTTAGCCCTAGGTCCTGTTCAGAGGATGCAACCGAAAACGACTACCGCTTCAGCAACTAGCTCGGTCAGCCCAGTGGCAGGGATGCAAACTGCGCTGAACGCGTGCCGGCAATCGGGCAGTTGTCGGCGGAATGATAAGTGAATACAACAGAGAACTTAGTTTCGCGGGTCCGATTACGGCCCGCGGCGTGGAAGAGCCGGGAATGGAAAAAAAGCACGTCGCCAGCCTCAAGCTCAACAGGTACAGCTGAGGTAATCAGCTCCTTGTTGGCTTCGAGATCAGGGCGCAGAAACAGTTCAGCGTCGAGCCGGCCCCTGTCCAGTTCAAGCTTATGCGAACCTGGGATCACCCGTAGACAACCATTGGCTCTCGTCTCCGCGCCGAGCGCGAGCCACATAGTGACGAGGGCTTCTTCGTCAAAGGACCANTAACGATTGTCNTGGTGCCACAGCGTTGCACTGCTGAAGCCNGGATGTTTAGTCATGATGCAATTGTGATGGCTCTGCGACATCATCACGTCCGCGGCACCTATCAGCCCGCGCAGCGCCNGCGCCGCTTCGGCCGACGTTGCCCAAGCACGCAGGCGTGGGTTTCTTCCCGCGGCACCAAGCAGCCTGCGAACGGTTGCGCCACCCTCGTCGCCACGACTTGAGGGGGAACCTGGATAGCCCACGTCCGCCTCGTATTCGAGCGGCGCAAGGCCGTATTCCAGATGCTCACTAGCAAGACTCCGCAGCCCCGCAACGACTTCGGAATCCGCAAACTTGCGTAGCACAACATAACCGTCTCGGCGGAATGAAGCCGCCGTCAATTCATTATTGGCCTGTACACCAGAGNTTCTCACCTGTTTCCTATCCAGCTAAGTTCGTAACCAAACCACACGCTGTCAGCGTGGCATCGTAACCAGTATNTTCTGGGTTGCGGTNCGCCCTTCCTCGATCAGCAAAGCTATGCCGCCGTCTTGGAACGGGTCATCATGATCGGCCACGGACAAGACCTCCTCGCCGCCGATATAAGCCGTTAGGATCTGGTCATTCGCTTCAAGTTCCATCTGCAGCGTCTGACCAAAGGACCAATCGAATGGCACCTCGGCCAGTACGGTTTTGTCGTGCAGGCACTTCACAATCTGCAGCTTTCCAGGGACCGCGACAAAGGCGTAGTAACGACGCATGCCCTGGACGCGAACCGCCACTCCCGCCGACTTCGCTAGGTGTGGNGTCACGTCCGCTACAAAACGATAGTCGGTCCATTCGCGACTACCCTGACTGAGCAGACCGGTACCGCGATTCTGAATCAGCCTGAATGTCTCGCCCCAGCCGGTGAACTGATCCACGCCGTTGACGAAGCTCCGCCGCCACATCGTGCCATTGTGTGCCGGCCGTGTAATCGCGAGATGCGGGGGGCCCTCGTATTTGAGCCAATCGAGGCGCGCAACGCCTTCGCCACGGATACTGAGACCCACTTTGTTGANGGGTCCCGGGACCTCCGGAACAACAAAGGTCAGCAACGCCGGTGCGGNATCATCGACGCGTATGAAGTCGCCTTCCAAAACACCCGTTTCGTCGTCTTCACCGAAATAATCAACGCAAAGCGCAACCTCAAACGGCCCACCACCTGACTCGACGTGCGCNGTCACTACCTGCCCCGAGTGCAATCGCGGNGAGGCCATCAGCGCATAACCACGACCCTCAAAGAACTTCGCCACCTCCTTCGACGGGATGAAGGTCGGCGTGGCGACGCGCGTCGCTCCCCTGGCATCGATCCGAAGCATCCCATCGTCGTGGGAGACCCGGCCGGCACCCTCTGTAACTTCGAAGCCCTGCACGGATCCCGGTAGCGAGAAGTGGAACTGGGCACCCCCTTTGGGTGCTTGCTCCGCATCACCATGGAGGGCACGGCCCATGTTGGCGATCGCCAGTGACTCCGTAGCGCAGTCGCTAATCGCGCGCCCACCTTCTGCCGTTGGCATGTACAAACGATCCGCGACTGGCGTACGCCAGTCGGTACCTGCGATCGTCTGGTCGATCCCGGCAATCCCATTCTTGATTCCCATGAAGCAGCCCACGTTGCCCGAATTACAATCGGTATCCCAGCCGCACGTGTTGATGATCTTCATCGCCTCACTGAAGTCGTCGTTGCTATGTAGGATCGAGGCGATGATCAGCGCATGATTCGGCACCATATGGCAGTTGCCGCCGTACTTGTCATAACCATAGTTGTCGGCAATAGCCTGACGTGTATCGCGCCAGTCGTTGTGCCGGACATGCCAGTCGCGTACGTCGCCAATCAAGCGGTTGATCACACTGTCGGCGGGAATGTAACGCAGCGCGCCGTCAATGATCTTGTTGATGTCCTGCTCAACAAAAGCGAGCGACTCCATTGCGGCCACGATCTTGGCACCGTAGACGGCCTCGCCATCATGAGAAACACGGGCCGCTTCCTCTGCAAAACGTACAGCCTGATCAGGGTCGCCGGGTGCAACCATGGCCCAGCCATCAATAAAAATCTGCGCTCCGATCTGTTCGGATACCACCTTGCCNTTGGTATCCATAGAGCCCGAAAGCGGCGCCTCAATGCCCTCTTCAAGGCGCAGGTATGCCGTGTGCTCAGTACTGTTGCCGAGCCCACCCCACCAGAGCACAGTACGTTCACGGATCAGATAGTTCATCCAGCTCCGGCCGATATCGGCAGCGGACAGGTCCGCCCTGTGCTGGTTGTCGGCCAGAGAGCGAACAAACGTAAACGTGCCCGAGATGTCGTCATCAGTGACAATCAACGGCACGTCCAGCTTGTCGTGAACATAGTCCTCGATTTCGCCGAGGTGCTCCATGATCCGCTCGTAGGTCCAGCCCTCGAAGGGCCGCCCGAGGTATACACCGATGACCTTACCCAGCACACCAGCGTAAACACGTTCTGCATAGTCAGACGGAAGTGCGGTCTGTTCGCTCATNCCTGGGCCTCCTCCATGCGCTCCTNAGCGCGTTGAATATCNTCGTTCAATTTGCCGAGATAGGTCTGCATNTCAGGNGCAAACGACGGNTGTTCGCAGAGCGCTGCATAGTGTGNGGCGGCGAGTGGATAACGCGTCTCCCAGTGTGNCATGACTGGCGCGCAACCAATCTGATCCAGTTGCCAAAGGGCCGCTCGTTCACGAGAGAAGAGTGTGACCTCACAGGCAAAACACACATCGGCAATCGTTACTTCGTTACCTACCAGATGGGAACCATGACTCAGGGCAGATTCAATACCGCGCAGCCAGTTGTCGAAGCCCTCGGTTGCCCTGGCGTGAATCTCGGCNGATACCGAGCGATCGCCAAAGGACAGTAGGTAAACCTGGGAGTCACGGGCAAAGACCAGCGCTACGTCGAGAAAGCTATCAACCCTGGANGCCGACCAGATATCGTTCCCATATAGACCAAGGGCCAGNTCAGCCTGCCGCGCTACCGCTCGCATGATGCTGTTCGACTCGAACACCCCTGTCGCGCCGTCAGGCGAAAAGCCAGCGGGGACCGTGCCATAGGGATGCGCAACCCGGAAGGCCTGAGTCTTATAGAGTGTGCTCTTGAAACCAGTGCGACCCTGCACCTGGTACTCGGGATTCTCACGGTCACCTTCTTCCAGCGGGCGCGGCGAGAAGTCCCAGAGCCAGCTTCCAAGTTCGCCACCCGCAGCACCGACAACCTCTACCTTAAGGCCAGCGAGGCGGGCCGTAATGAGAGATTTCCATATACGCGGGTTGGGGAGGTAAGAGAATATCCGGAGCACCGGTTCGGATCGGTCAGCAGCCACAAACATATCCTTGAACTTATCGATGGGCTGTATCGTACCAGAGGCCCAAGCCCTTCAAGGTCCGCAGCCACGCCGTGGGCAACATAGCTGCGGTCACAGCACTGACGCGCTACCGCCGCAACTTTGCGCACGCAGAGCAAGGTACGCCACATCGCCGAAGTCACGAGCCGTAACGTGCCTCCAAGTGCTTACGAAAGTAGCCTGCATCCAGTTCACTGCCAGTAGCCCGTTGCAACAGTTCGTCATAACCAAGCTTGCTGCCTTGTCCATGAACATGGTCGCGCAGCCAGCCGAGCAGCCTTGAGAAGTCCCCACGCCCAATGTCTGCGTGCACATCGCCCAGGGCCTTGCCGGCGGCGGCAAAAAGCTGTGCTGCGGTCATGGCACCCAGCGAGTAGGTGGGAAAGTAGCCCACCAGCCCCGCCGGCCAGTGTACGTCCTGCAAACAGCCATCGGTGTAGTTACCGCGCGTGTCGAGGGATAGGTATGCCATCATCTTTTCATCCCATGCTTCCGGCAGGTCCCGAACCTCGAGACGGCCCTCGACCAGATCGCGCTCAATTTCAAATCGCAGGATGACGTGTAGGGGATAGGTCACCTCGTCGGCGTCGACGCGGATATGACCCATTTCGACGCGAGTACAAAGTGCAAGTAGATTGCGCGATGACCAGGCGAGATCGTCAACCTCATGGCCGAGGAAGGTACGCTGGGCGATAGGCGCCATGTACGAAACAAACTCCGCGGTCCGACAGGCCTGCATCTCCATGAGCAGGGATTGGCTCTCATGAGTTGCCATGGAGAGCGCCTCACCAACCGGCTGACCGCGCCACTCTGCTGGCAGCCCCTGTTCGTACATTGCATGGCCTGTCTCATGCAGCACCGCCATCAGCGACGACGCAAACGTTGCCTCGTCATAGCGGGTGGTGATGCGTACATCATCTGGTACCCCGCCGCAGAACGGGTGATGACTTATATCCAGACGGCCATGGTCAAAGTCGAAGCCCAACGCTTGCATCATGGCAATACCAAGGTCACGCTGTTTATCGACGGGGAACGGTCCCAACAGCGGCGTGGGCGGGTTGAGTGCCTGACGTTCGATCACTTCGCGCGCAAACCTCGGTAGAAACGCCTTCAACTCATCGAATAGAACCTCGACACGACTGGCGCGCATGCCGGGCTCATATGTGTCCAGCATCGCGTCATACAGGCCTAGGCCGGTCGCAGCTGAGCGCGCGGCCGCCTCTTCACGCGCAATCCTTATCACCTCGTCCAGCATTGGCGCCATGGTGGCCCAGTCATTTTCTGACCGACATTGCCGCCAGGCCTGCTCGCATCTGGCCGTGGCCAAACTACGTGCTTCAACGAGATCCTGACTGATGCAGGTGGCCAGCTCGAAGACACGGCGCATTTCCCGAATATTTGCGCGTTGCCAGTCGGAGAGATCGTTCTGCGCGGACGCAGCATCCAACCAATCCGCGACTTTCGGGTCCGCGGTCATTCCATGTACAGTGACGCCAAGCGTCGCCATAGCGCGACCGCGTGCCTTGCCGCCGCCTTTAGGCATCATCGCCGCTTCGTCCCAGGAGACGATCGCTGCAGCGTGGGACAGATCGCCTATTCGCGCAAAGTGCTGGTGCAGTTCCGAATACGCGCTCATATCAGCCACTCGGAGCAAGCTTCGCCAACAGATCCATGTCCGGTTGGGTCAGATTACCCAGCGGGTTCACTGGCTGGATACATACATGGGACGCACCCGCGGAGAAATGGGCATCGATCCGTGCCTGAATCGCCTCGGGCTCGCCCCATGCGAAGGTGGCATCGATAAACTCGTCCGAAAGATTGTTGATGTCCTCCTCGGTAAAACCCAGCCGCATCCAGTTATTGCGGTAGTTTGGCAGCCCGGCGTAGGTCCGCGCAGTAGTACGTGCATGCTCTCGCGCAACTGCCGCATCTGCAGTACCAATGACCTTCTGTTCAACACAAAGCCATGCATCAGGACCCATGATCTGCCGTGCAGTTTTCGTATGTTCGGGCGTTGTGAAATAGGGATGCGCACCACTTGCCGCTGTCGCTGAAAGCTCAAGCATCCTAGGTCCCAAAGCAGCCAGCACCACAGGGGCATCGTCAGCAGGAGGAACCGCCCGATACATGGCCTGGGCCTTTTCCATGTTCTCAAGGTAGGTTCGCATGGTCGACACCGGTTTGCCGTATTGATGGCCGCGCACCATCTCAACCATGGGCTGGTGTGATACACCCAAGCCAAGCACAAACCGACCACCTGACTGTTCTGCAAGCGTTTTCGCCCCCGCGAGGGTTGCACCAGGATCACGGTTGTAGATGCTTGCGATACCGGTTGCGATGACGAGTTTCTCTGTGTTTGCCAGCAGCCAGGCAGCATGTGCAAACGGATGGCGCCCGATGGCTTCGGGAATCCAGAGTGCGCCATAACCCATCGCCTCTAGTTCCTGCACAAAACCAGCGGCCTCGGGCGCATTCATTCCGTCTGTGAAAAACCACACACCCAGTTTTGGAAGGTCCATCGGCAACTCTCAGGCAATCAAAAAAGACAAAGCAGGATCGTAGTGCATCACTGCGGTGCCCGCTAGGAAATTAGATTACGACTAGCTACAGGGTTCATGGCGACCGTTCCGGCCTACCGCCATCACGCATGGGTGCTCACCGGCTGGGACCAGAAACGTGCACCGCGCTGCGGAACTAGCCGTTCTGGAGCGCATCTTCATTCAGCCACCTGCCCCAGCGTCCATTCGGAGAGGTGGTCTGCGGCGGACCAAACTCGGGCGTCCAAGATTGTCCCCATCTCGTCAAGATGAGTCGATGATTGACCGAATCGCCCGCTCGCGTTCCTCAGAGGGGTACCCATCAAAATAACGATCCAGCAGGCACTCAGCCACCATCACCCGGACGGTCTCACAGAAGACCGCCTCGCGGAGGCCGGAGCCTTCAACCGCCTGACATAAGTTTCAGCATACCCTTCGTCTTGGGCTAGGGTATTTCGCCTACCAGCGCGACTGAACACTGTCGCGCATCTTGCTGACGTAGGGTTCCAGCCTCAGCGACATNGTTATGGCTCGGGGCGAGTTCTNNCAACAGGAAAAGGCTNNGTCGGCAAGGAACNGGCCCGTTTCCGACANCNATTGCCTCTTAGCTTGCACCAAGTGCAGCGGTGCCTCGTTGAGGCCGTCGAGCTCTGTCATCCTGAACAGGCAGCAGCCAGGTCCGGTGCCAACTCCAGTCGGTAGGCACGTGCTGCGGTGCCATAGAAGAGGTCGCTGCGCTCTGCCCCTGCGAGGCCCAGATTGTCGGCAACACGCTTGAACGCGTTCCAGAGGTTGGCATAGCCACACGACACCTTGTCCACCGGAAAGTTGGATTCAAACATGCAGCGCGATGCCCCAAAGTACTCGATCAATTCAGCAAAATAGGGTAGCCAGGCCGCTGCNAGGGCCTCGCTGCCTGGAGCAACATCAGCCTCCTCAAAGCCAAACCCGTAGGTCGACATACCGCAACCTCCAACTTTCACCATCACGTTCGGACACGTTGCAACTTCCTTGACTCCCTTAAGCCATGCATCCCACACCACCGTTTCCCGCTGACCGGCGTATGGTCCAAGTGCCATCGGGCCCCCACAGTGATTCAGCACAACCGTAACACCCGGAAACGCGCGCGCAAGGTCTGCCACCTCAGCAAGCTGAGTGTGATAACCCCAACAGTCAAAGGACAACCCCAACCGATCAAGTTGGGCAAACCCCTCGCGAAAGTTAGACTTTGCTAACAACCCCTCTATGTCGCGAGTCGGATGGTGAGAGTTGCGGATGTCCGGTGACGCATGCCAACCGTGTGCGTGGCGGATACCTCTGAAATTTTTTCCCGCCGCGACATGGGCTTCAAGTACCTCNCCNGCCGCAGCNCCTCGCGTNAGATCCACAAAGCTCACAATCCCGCCACAGACCCGGACATCCTCTCCATAGAGACCCGATGCCGCCATGGCCGCTATGCCTTGAACAAACTCCGTCTCGCCAACTGCGCGATTCGGGTCATCTGCGTCCTCTCGATACATGGAGACGCATTCGACAAAGACTGTATCGATAACATTGTGGCCGGCGCCGCGCGTGTCTTCGATCAGGTCATCAGCGAGGTATCGCGCATGGAGGCGCTGCGCGTCTCCCCTTTCCAGCCGCGGTCGGCGGTCCCACAGATGGTGATGTGGGTCGATGATCGGTTCCGCGGGATGCAACGCTGGCTCGATAGATGGCCGAATCCAATCGCGCAGTGCATCGCCACCCGGATCGTTAGTCAGCTCGGCCAGATAGTCACGTTCAGCCACCACTGATCACTCCGTCGAGGTCCGTTTCGTTGGTCTGAGCAATCACCTGCTGACCGTGAGCCGCCTGTCTCCCAGGGGTGACCCCCGCCAAAGCAAGCCAGCCCAAGTCCGTCTTCAGCCTAAATAATGTCATATTTGTGGCGAATCAGCTCAGCATTTGGTGGGTTGGTGCGCATAGTTTCGCAATGTCGATTTGATGTGTACAAGCGTTCGCGCAGGGCGAGCCGTCACAAGTAAGGCAAGGGCTGGCGTCCATCTGAAGCGCGGCATATTCATCTCGAGCAAACGAAAAGTCGCCATAGTCCGCGGCGTACATGCGGATTCGCAGTACATCGGCCATGGGAACCTGATGCGGGCAGGCGCCCTCGCAGTCATTGCAGGCATTCCGGCAATAGGTGGAGTCCGTCATCGCAGCGTACTGTTTCAGCAGCTCTATATCTGTCTCAGTGACCTTATCGGAACCGGACGCACCCAAATACTCATTAATCTGGTCGGTCGACGTCATCGAAATGATTGCAGCATCGACGTATCCAGAGTTCAGCGTCCACTTGAAAGCTGCTTGAGCGAATGTCGTCTCGCCACCAGCTTCAAACGGGCGCATGTCGTTCAGACGCGCTCCACGCAGGACCTTCATGGCGACAATGCCGACATCTTTCTCGCGCGCCTTTTGCATAGCAGCCGGCAGTGACTGCTGATTCGCTACAAAGTCGAAAGACTTGGTGATCCTTTCGAAAAACGAAGGGTCCTCACCAAAGTTCTGCGCCAGCAGCATCGTATCGAACATGTCGACCGACACCGCATATTCAACACATTCGGCAAGGTGGCCTGCATGACCAGACATGCCGGTAAACCGGATCTTGCCTTGTTCACGCGCCTTCTCCACAAATTCAAACCACTCGGGATTCTTGAGGGCATCAACGTCATTGACCGCGTGGTTGAAGAAAATATCAACATAATCGGTGCGCAGTCGGGCAAGGCTTCCCTCGAGGGCGGCCATCAGCTGACTGGCCCGGGTCTCCGGCCCTGCAATCATCTTTGAGGCAATGATGACCTTGTCACGCTTACTCTGCAGCGCCTTACCAAGTACCGTCTCGGATGCGCCTCGTGTGTAACTCTCGGCAGTATCGTAATAGTTAACGCCAAGGTCGTAGGCGTGATCGACCAGCGCCTCTTCACCCATGCGAAGGCGGGATGATCCAAAGGAGATGTCTGAGATTTCAAGATTAGTACGCCCGAGGCGCACATACCGCTGTACCCCGTCCGCTACCACCTTGGCTGGGCCGGCGTTTGCCGCTGCAGTTGCAGCTACGGTGGGTAATGCCCCTGCAAGACCGGTTGCAGCCCCCAGCCGAAGGAATGAACGACGATCAAGCTCTGTCATGGTGTCTCTCTCGACGCCCGGCCTCAGATTAAGCCGGACCATTTGTTATTTGCATTTATTGTTAGCGTCGTCTCGACCACTTGTTGGTCCGACNGTTTGGCTCTTACNNTTACNCTCACCTNGATCAAACGCGCACTGTATGAACGNACATCACCAACCACTTTACGACCCNGCACGGTCAAGGTCGAGAGCCCCGCCANCNCNGACGATCGCTACNGNANTGGGGCCAGACTGGGACCAANNTATCGCAAGCCGATAGACTCCGCGTTCTAATCATTNCAGGAGCCTCGCCCATGGCCACCGGCGGCGAACTATTGATTACATGCTTAGAAGCTCAGGGCACGGACCGCGTGTTTTGCGTGCCAGGAGAGTCTTATCTGGCAGTGCTAGATGCATTGCATGACAGCACCATTGATACCGTTGTTGCGCGGCAGGAAGGCGGCGCCGCCATGATGGCCGAAGCGGACGGCAAGTTGACCGGACGTCCCGGTGTGTGTTTCGTTACTCGCGGTCCCGGCGCAACCAACGCAGCGGCTGGTGTACACGTGGCCCGCCAGGATTCCACCCCCATGGTGCTCTTTGTTGGCCAGATCGGGCGCAACATGCGCGGAAGGGGCGCCTTTCAGGAAATCGACTTCTCCGACATGTTCAACGGGGTTGCCAAGCTTGCACTCCAGATAGAGTCGGCAGAGCGGATCCCCGAGGTTGTTAGCAGGGCCTTCGCGGTGGCCCAGCAGGGGCGCCCCGGCCCCGTAGTCATCGCGTTGCCCGAAGATATGCTGCGCGACGAGAGTTCCGCTCCGCCCTGTGCCCGAGTCATACCCGCAGAACCCGCTCCCTCCAAGGCCAACATCGCGCACGCCCATCAGCTACTGTTTGCGGCCGAAAAGCCCGTACTGATCCTGGGTGGCTCCGCCTGGACAGCCGACTCAGCAGCAATGGCACAGAGCTGGTCGCTCGCGCTTGGTCTGCCGGTAGCTGTGCAGTTCCGGCGCCAGCAGCTCGTACAGGCGGAGCAAGCAAACTATGCAGGCGACCTCGGAATCGGCGGGAATCCGGACCTTGTCCGCCTGGTTCGCGAATCGGACCTGATCATGCTGGTGGGTGGGCGGCTCTCTGAGATCCCAAGCCAGGACTTCACCCTACTGGACATCCCGAATCCGGCCCAAGCCCTTATCCACGTACATCCAGGCGCAGAAGAACTGCAACGGGTCTATGCGCCAACACTAGCAATCAATGCAACACCAGGAGCTTTTCTTCGAGCCTGGGGTGAACCACCAGCCCGACCGTTACCCCACAGAGTCACTGACGCCCACGGAAGTTTCATGACCTGGTCTGAACCCTCCCCCCAACAGACCCCTTGGGTCGACATGGGACAAGTCATCTGTGACCTTCGCAGCAAGCTTCCACCGGAGGCAATCCTGACTAACGGCGCGGGCAACTATTCGAGCTGGCTGCACCGCTTCTTCCGGTTCCATGGTTTTGGCACACAGGTTGCGCCCACCTCGGGTTCAATGGGTTACGGGCTACCTGCAGCGGTAGCGGCCAAACTGCGCAGACCCGACTCACCGGTGATCTGCCTTGCCGGAGACGGCTGCTTCCAAATGACCTGCCAGGAACTGGGCACCGCCGCCCAGAGCGGAGCCAATGTCATCGTGCTTGTTGTCGACAATGGCACCTACGGCACAATTAGAATGCACCAAGAGCGTAACTATCCGCGGCGAGTTTCGGCAACCGACATAGTCAATCCCGACTTCGCGGCACTCGGTGCCGCCTACGGAATGTTCACCCGCCGAGTAGAGAGCAACGATGCTTTTGGCCCCGCATTTGATGAAGCCCTAAACGCGGGTCGACCTGCGCTGATACACATTCGTACTGACCCGGAGGTGCTTACTCCCACCACCACAATTTCAGCTCTTCGAGGCGACTGAATAACTGCACGCAGTGCTTGTTATTATGCGCGACGCGCGGCAAAGCACGGCGCCAACATTCGAAGAAGGTAAACCTATGAGTTGGGAAGGCGACATTCAGCAACTGGCCACACGCGAGGCCCTGGCCGAGGAAATGGGCGGCGCTGACAAGGTTGAGCGCCAGCACCACTTTGGCAAACTCACGATCCGCGAGCGGGTTGACGCCATCACCGACGGTGACAGTTTCCATGAGATTGGCAAGCTGGCGGGCGTGGCTCAATACGACGATGAAGGCAACCTGCAATCATTCATGGCTTCAAACTTCGTGTTTGGCACGGCCGAGATAGACGGACGCCCTGTGATTGTCTCCGGCGACGACTTCACCGTACGGGGCGGCTCTGCCGATGCGGCCATCCCAGCCAAACGCAGCCAAGCCGAGGGGCTGGCGCTCGAGCTACGCCTGCCGCATATCAGGCTTGTAGACGGTATGGGTGGCGGCGGCAGTGTCAAGACCATCGAAATGGCCGGGCGCACCTACATCCCTGGCGTGCGGGGCTGGGAGACCGTCGTCAATCATCTTGGTGTTGCGCCCTCCGTGTCCCTCGCATTGGGCTCGGTGGCCGGAATTGGCGCAGCGCGGGTGACCACCGCGCATTACTCGCTAATCGTCAAAGACACTGCCCAGATGATGATTGCCGGACCGGCACTCGTTGACTGGGCAAGTCTGGGTGAAGTCTCTAAGGAAGAGCTTGGCGCCAGCAAGATTCACACTCGCAACGGCTCCATCGACGATGAGGTGAGCTCCGAGCAGGAGGCCTTCGAGCGGGCAAAACAGTTCCTGTCCTATCTGCCTTCCAGCGTCGATGAATTGCCGCCCATTTTGGAAAGCAACGATCCGGTTGACCGCGCCGATGAGGCGCTCCTGAACATCATCCCCAAAGATCCGCGCAAGGTTTACAAAATGCGCAAGATCATCGAAGCAGTGTCCGATGAAGGGTCATTCTTTGAGATTGGTCGACGTTGGGGCAAATCGATCGTCACAGGCCTCGCGCGCCTCGGCGGCATTCCCGTTGCCGTGTTTGCCGAGGACCCGATGGTGTACGGCGGTGCCTGGACAACCGATTCCTGCCGCAAGATGATCCGGCTTGCCGACCTTGCCTCAACCTTTCACCTGCCATTAGTGCACCTAGTTGATTGCCCAGGTTTCCTGATCGGCAAACAGTCCGAAGAGTCGGGCACGATCCGATTCGGCTCAACCGCACTAGCCGCCCTTGGCCAGGCCAACGTGCCGTTCTGCAGCGTGGTAGTCCGTAAGGCCTTTGGTGTCGCTGGGGCCGCCAACAACAAGCCGGGCACTGAACACTTCCGGTTTGCATGGCCGTCAGGGGACTGGGGCTCATTGCCTATCGAGGGTGGTATCGAGGTGGCGTACAAAGCTGAGCTTGCAGAAGTTGATGACTACGACAAGCACCTTGCCAAAATCAAGGAAAGGCTCAACCGCGTGCGTTCACCGTTTCGCTCGGCGGAGTACTTCGAGATAGAAGAGATCATCGATCCCCGCCAAACCCGATCCAACTTGTGCCGATGGGCCAAACTGGCACGGCAGGCGCTGCGGCCCGGAGCCTACACGACAACGTATCGGCCATAAGCTGGGGACTGTCTGGAGAGCGCAAACGGCGCCTCTTGCTTATTCGAGACGGTTAGCAATTATGGGCCACCACGCCCAGTAGAGCCTTTGCCACCTTTGCAAGGGTTGTTCAAGGTCGGCCGGTTGGACTCGACAGGTTTCCCGAGCGGTACCAACACCACCTCACCGATGACTGCGCGAGTGCTGAATACGAGCTAAAACAACTCGCTGTTCGCATGAATCTGCAGCCCAACTCATGTCGCGAGCAGCTTTGAGGTCGGGTCGCGGAGCTTTACTTGACCTCGATCGGCCTGCATACCAAAAAGTGCGCGATGATGGATCCGAGGCAAAACGTCTACCAGCACGCGTGATCTGGCTACCGTCGTCCGCAAGCGCCATTTAACTTCGGGCCTGGATAAATCTCAGGACATACCAAACGAATCTGATGGTCGGTGCTTACCTGAACCCGTCCGATGACAGGCAAAGTCCTCTGCAGACAAGGAGCCGCAACCGCCGGCCGGCCTACACACGACCCTTGCCAAGCTCAAGTTTGCCTTTAATAAGGTTGATGCGGAGCAGGTCACTGGCGCCTTCCACGAGGCGTAGCGATCGGACCTCTCTGTATAGCATTTCAAACGGATGCCCTTTCACTAGGGCCTGCCCGCCAATCAATTGCACCCCGCCATCAACCACACGGCCAGCGGTTTCAGTACAGAAGACCTTGCACGCTACAACCTCGTTTATCGAGTTTTCCCCCGAGTCAACAATACGTGCGGTGCGGTAGAGCGTGCTGCGAGCGGCGTAGGTATCGATGCGCATATCCGCGTAGCGCACGCGAACGCCTTCCCGGTCGCCAAGCGGGAGGCCGGACCTATGCGGTTTCGTAAGATGATCTTCGACAAATTTCAGCACAAACTGGCACATGCCAACCGCCTGTGCGGAGACAAGCAACCGCACATTGCCGATATTGCCAAGCGCCCGTGGCATGCCTTCACCGATCCTGCCCACAACGTGTGCAACCGGCACTTTCACATTCTCAAACTTCATCGCCACGTGGCCGCCACCTTCCATGGAGGCAAACTCGCGCTCGAGCGTGACCCCCTCGGCAGTTCGATCAATAGCGACCATGGCAGTCCCAACTTTGCTGCCATCGGGGTTTTCTACGTTGACTAAAGCTGAAACGAAATCCGCGGTTGCTCCCCCGGTGACGTACGATTTCTGACCGGTGATGTACAGGTAGTCGCCTTCAAGGAGGGCCCAGGTGGGCCGCGGCGCGCTGTCAGGTTCGGTGAAACCAAATGCGCCTGTCTTCTCGCCACGCAGCACGGGCAAGAGATAATTCTCGCGCAGAGACCCTTCAGCGGCATGCAGTACACCCGGCCCAGGGCCAAACACAAAACGCGACGAACGCAGGTTGGCAGCCGCAAAGAGTTCCCGCAGCACGGTCAATTCGAGCGACGTAGCTGGCCGGCCGCCAAACTCTTCAGGCTGGGTCATGTAGAAAAAACCGGCTTCTTTGGACGCCTCACGTACACGGGCTGCTACGTCCGCTCCACCCTCCGTCATCTCCGCGTCGGCAGGTCTGAGTACGTCTTCGACAAACGTCGCCGCGCGGTTACGCAGTGTTTCGACATCGGCTGGCAGATGCTCGGGCATCGGAGTCTCCAATTCTTGGGCGGGTCAGACTGAGGAACGCGATTATGCCGGGGCTATGGGTCCTCCGTCTCACACCGATCGAACAAGCGCATAACATACATGCAACCCACACGTCAAAGTTCGTTTGAAGCGCCTTGCAACGAGCGCGGGATGGGAACCAAACGGCGCAAAGTAGGCTACTTCTAGTTTGACTCGGGTGTGCGTAGGACCATCCTGATCTACCTGCTATACGCGATTCTAATGGGCAAGAGCGGGATTTCGCTTCTCGAGCTTGCGACACTGGTTTCAATCTGGTCCATTGTGGTAGTCGCCTCAGAGGTGCGGTCCGGAGCGCTTGCAGACACGTTCTCAGGCAAATAGCGGATCATCGCGAGCGGCGAATTGAAGTTAGCAGAGTTTCTCTCCTGGTACCTGGAGTCAGTTTTCTACCGCTAGGCCCTTGGGTTTAACCTCTAAGGTGTGGGTTCCTCGTTGCACTCCGACGCGAGGAAAGTGTTGCTGCACGACCTGCTGGCCTACTCGACACTCATCATCACCTGCGGCGTGTACGAGTAATATTTCTCACCGCTCGTTCTAGACAAAGGCTCCTCGCCGTCGTCGATCGGGATTTTCGTTGCCTTCAACAGCGCTATGGAGGCCGGTGGCATGGAGCTCGCTGACGCGGCGGCTACTGATGGCTGCACCGGCGTTGCTGGCCCTCTCGTTCCTAGTCACCGGGCAGCTGGTGCCACTGCTGGTCGGAGTCTGCTTCACCGTATCTGCGGTATGTGAGTTCAGCGCTTTTTGGTGCGTAATTGCAGAAAGCTGTACCCAGTCCCACTCGGACGACCGTAACGTCCATGGCCGGGTTCGGTGAGAAAATCAGTGCCAGCGCCAGCTTCATGGCGTTTGGCACAGTGGCCCAGATCCAAGGCATGGACGGCGACACGCTCGCTGCCGGAATTGCTAGGAAGGTCCGCGCACTCGCCTTTGTGTAACTCGGCCGACGTTGGAACCCCACGCGCGAAATCGGCTAGGCCAACGCGATGGCTTGCCTCGTTATTGCAGCCAGGCCGGCTCGTGACTGCCAAGTGGCGACGTGGGCAAGACCCAACGGGCCGGGGTCTCAGAGAGCCGCAGAATAGGTCCAAGATGTCGCATCTCACCATAGGGTGTAGATGAAGTTGAAATCACCTCATTGATTCGTTGCTCTGGAACGTCCGCACCCTCCTCAAACTCGACACGGCGCTGGTTGAACAGGAACATGCCGGACTGGCAAAGGGATGCTCGCACGTGCCAGGATCCCCCCTCCTCCACACGTTTGGCCAGAGCCAACAGAGTGCCGTAAGCCGCTAGATAACCAGTGATGTAGTCACATGCGGCTGCAGGTAGCAATGCGGGCTCCGACCCGCCGTGTTCCTGCGCGATACCAGTAACTGTTTGAGCCAATTGCTCCCAGCCTGCGCGACCCTTGAATGGCCCGTCATAGCCATAACAGTTCATGGACGTATAGACAATCCCAGGGCGCATCTCAGCCAGTGCCTCCG
>PAWP01000019.1 GCA_002714125.1 Gammaproteobacteria bacterium | reverse complement strand
GGTCCTGATGAGGGACTGGCAGCATGGCTTTGCGGGGCACGCCCCTTGCGATTTTCTGTTTGTCGACGATGGCTGTGCAGCGGCGCTAGGGTAAGCCGAATCGTTGGCGGATCCGGTCGGCCCGGGTAGGCACGTAGCGATCGATGATCTGGCGCCAGAGCGGATGTGGTTCGAGAAATGAAAAGAACGGCCGTACTCAAAGAGCGAACTAGGGTTAAGGTCCGTGCATTTTGTTGCAACTGAGGTATTGGTCCGGCCCGAGCCTGTCGTACTCATGATGAACTGGCTTGGGTCGACGTAGCCAACTGGGATTGCTTCTTGATAAATTGCACGCTGAACACCGATGAGAACCATTTTCATGAGCAAGACAATTATCGTCGTAGCAGGTTTGGTGTGTGGCTTTCTGATGGCAGCTGCTAGCGCTGACGAGCCAGTGCCACTGCCGGGGGATGAATTCACCGCGAAAGAAATTCTCGATGCTGAGCGCTATGGGCTCAAACTGGCCGAAGACGGTAACTTCGATGAGGCGGCCCCTTACTTGGACAAAGCAGCCAAGCTGGGTCAGAAGGAAGCCCAGGCGCGTTTAGGCTTCATGTTTCTTAATGGCGAAGGCGTCAAAAAGAACGAACTCGTCGGGATATCTTGGCTGGGGACGGCTGCCCGTGGTGAAAGCACGGACATGATTAAGCGCCTGTTCGACCAGGTATGGACGCGCATACCGGAAGATATGACCGGGCAACTCACGGCCTACATCGATACCTTTGAGACGGAATACGGGGAGTCTCGCATTGAGTGCCGCAAGAGCCGCGTTGCTGGCTCACACATCAGCACCGACGTGTGTGAATTTGGGGACAAGTGGGACACACTCCGCGAAGTGGAGGAACGCCTCCTGAACCAGGCTGATATTGGCACTCGGCGCGGTGACGGCGAAATCTCGGTTGAAGGGTTCATGGGGGGGCCTTGATTCGTTCGCGTCAATTGCACGCCTAACTCATCGAACTTCTGTGCTTAGTGGGCGTGTGACTGCACGACACCAGATATCGTACTGTCAGTTCAAGCACCATGAATGCATCCGTTGCCGATGTATGTTGGTGTAAATTCAAACTGTGGGCAGTAGTGGTGGGTGCCTAAGAGGAAATAGGATATCCACCGTGCTGACGCGTGCGGCTTCGGTCGGATGGCGCATCAAGATTCTGCCGATTCCTTAGCTGTGTCACGCACTGCGCACTGATAGCGGCGCAAGCTCCCGGGCACTGCGGCAGGGGCTCAGGTGTATGGTNGAGGGTGATGGAAGATGCCACGATGTGCCTCAAAATAGTGGCTTCCTAGTCTATGGCAAACGTTTCGATAAGCACTTCACCTNTTACTCGTAGGGCTTCGACTAGTCGCACTTCATTNGGCCGCTTGAACGCTGCAGGCACAATTTTCTGTATGGCGNAGTAGTAGTCAGCAGGTTGTGCCTTTCGCAGGGTTATCACCGTGTCAGGGGATCTCGCCGGNATCAAATGCGCGGAGCGCGTCCTTGAGGCTGTTGTCGTGGATGTGCTGATTGATGGTCTTGACCGAAGACCCGGCGTGGGCAATCGCGTCGATTTCAACGCTTTGCATCAGCGCTTCGCGGAACCCNTGAATACGGTTCGCCGACAGTTTCTGGAGCGCAAGGATTTCCTTCGGTGTGCGCGCAACCTTTCGAGTGTAGTCCACAACAAATTCGTCCAGATCCGCATCGGGAACGGCGTGGTCAAAAAGCCCCCATTCTGCCGCATCCNTGCCGGTGATCATTTCGCCCGTTGGGAAGAACATTTCCTTGGCTTTCTTTGGCCCGACCAGGCAGGTCCAGATTGAACCTACGTAGCCTGCACCCATCGGCAGTTGCGGTGTCCCGACTTTCGCTTCGTCTGCGGTAAAGGTCACATCACAGATGGCGGCAAGCTGGGTACCACCGGCGAGGCAATACCCGCGCATCTTGGCAATGACGGGGACCGGCAGACCCCAGATCCGCAGCCAGTTGCGCATGATGCGTTCAAGGCCCGCACGGTCACCCGGAACACCGCCGCCACATGTGCCACCACCGGTGATGTCGTAGCGGGTAGAGAACGCACGGCCGGCAACCGTAACGATGATCGCATGGATTGCGGGGTCATCGGCCAGTTGTTCAANCGCTGTCAGCAGTTCGCTCTACAACTCAGGCGATATGGCGTTCAGTTTCTCGGGACGTTGCAGTGTCACCGTTGCAATTCGCCCATCAGTCTCAACGTCGATTGTTTCCCAGGTCACTTGAGCATGCCCCGGGCGTCCATGGCATTTATCTCGGCTTCGCTATAACCCAGCACATCAGCCAGCACTTCGCGGCTGTGTTGACCGATGCACGGGGCNGGGTGTNNCACCCCGTTGGGNCNTTCGTGAAGCACGTATGGAATNCCTGTATGNCGCAGCGCGCCTACCTCGGGATGGGGNAAGGCCTCAATGAAGCCACNNGCGTTGTTGTGACCGTCCTCAACCACGTCCTCGACGGTCATCGATGGGAAGGCGGGGACGCCTCGAGATTGAAGCAACCCCGTGACGTACCAGCGGTCATAGCCCTGGGTCCAGGCGTTAATGATGGTNTCAAGGTCGTCCTCATTGGCTTTGCGGCCNGCCGCGGTCGCAAAGCGCTNATCATCCGCTAGGCTCGGGAGGACCTCTTTGAGAGCCGCCCAGTGTTCTTCGTTTAGACAGGCGATGGTGATCCAATTATCTTCGCCCATTGCCTGAAAGGCCCCATAGGGAGCATGTTGCAGGTGCCGGTTGCCGATGCGCTCGGGTTCACCGCCGCCCAGGGCGTGAGTCATCCAACCATCGATATTAAGCGCAGCGCTTGCTTCCCATAGGGATACATCGATCTCTTCCCCGACGCCTGACTCTTCGCGACGATGAAGTGCTGCCAACACTCCGTACACCGCTGTAATGCCTGCTGTCGGGTCTGGCATGGCGAGGCCGGTCTCCTCCGGTCCGCCGCCAGGGTATCCTGAGGCGGAGGATAGGCCGGAGAGTGGCCCTACCGCGGGGCCATATGCCATGTAATNCTTGTANGGACCCCGCTGGCCATAACCGCTGATGTTGGCGAGNACGATCCTCNGGTTNATCTCCCGCAGTACCTCATATCCCAGCCCGAGCCGCACTAAGACGCCGGTCGCAAAGTTCTGGATCAGGANNTCGGCCTGGGCGACCANCGCTTTTACNATNTCGATGGCGCCATCCTGGCGNAGATCCAGCGCTAGGCTACGTTTGCCCTGATTCCATTGGTTGAACATGCCGGCCGTGTTGAGTGATGGCTCGATGCCTTCCGGGGCACCGCCGCCGCGGCGATAAAGATCAGGGCGTACAGACGATTCGATCCGCACCACATCCGCGCCAAGGTGGGCAAGGTTCATNCCNCCAAACGTTCCCGCCCAGACCCAGGTCATGTCGACGACGCGNAGGCCCTCCAGTGGNCGCATAGCGTNGCCAGAGCCGCCAGCATGCTCGGGTNGAGAAAGGGTCTCGAGGTCCGCAGTATGTTCACNCGCCGCAGGCGCCGGGCGCCNNTAGGCGGCGCGGCCGTCCGNCTGCANCACTGCNGGNGATATTACCTTGATATTTCCNNNNCCGGGTTGGGAGATTGTGNGGAAGAATTCTCGATCGTTGAGATGCNCATCGNCTTCCAGGTCCTGGAAGCGCATCACGGGTGCAAAGCAGATGCGGTATTCCTGGGAGGCGTGGTAGAGGTCCATGGTCTTCCACTCGCTGATGAATTCCTGGGTCAGCGCGTGAACGACATCGCGGTTTTCTCCCCGTGATGCCATCTCGGCCATGAATTCGATTTCAGTCCATTCGGGCTGGCCCATGAAGTCCACCAGCCGGGTCCATTGATCAGGCTCCATGATCATCAGGAACACTGCACCGTCGCTGGTATCGAATATCTTCCAGGGTGCAACGGAGCGTGGATGGGTACGTTTCACCACCCAGCCCCCATATGTGTATGCGTGGGTGCCGAATTCCAGTACGGATGAGACGTATGCCTGCACCGAGAAGTCGATGAAGTCACCAACCCCAGACCGCCGTGTGTCAAATGCAACGCCAAGAGCCGATACCGCGGCCGCTGTGCCCGCCATCATGCTGCAATGATGGCCATGCATTTTAAGTGGTGGCAGGTCCGNTTCTTCCGGGTGNGTCATTGGGCAGATTGATGCCCAGCCNCCGGCGTGGGCATAGGTGAGTTCACATGCGGCGAAGTCCGCGTAGGGGCCNACATGTCCAAAAGGGCTAACTGCNAGGACCACCAGACGCGGGTCNGAGATGCGTATGCTGGCCGCATCCAGACCCAGTTCGCTGGCTTCGGCGTGGTTCAGCGAAATGACTAGTACGTCTGCCCAGACGAGAAGGTTCTGAAGCTGTTTTAGCCCGTCGGGCGTTTTAAGATCTGCAGTTGCGGAGCGTTTGCCAAGGTTAGTGGCAATGAACAGTCCGCTTTGGGGATTGTCTCCCTTGGTAAACGGAGGCTCATGCCGGAGCGGGTCACCACCTGGCGGCTCCAGTTTCACAACATCCGCACCCTGATCTGCCAGGAGCCGGGCCGCCCAGGCGCCAGCAACGCTGCTCCCTACCTCAACCACATTCAACATCTTNACAACTTCCCCTAGATTTCGGGCGCCACTCTACCGTAGTCGGTATGCTCGGCTCATCCTGACAAAACGATCGAGTAAGGAGGGGCTTATGGGTGGACTCACGTTTGAGGATAGGGTTGTGGTGGTTACAGGGGGGGGGAACGGCATTGGTCGGGCCTACGCCCACGAGTTTGCCCGGCGTGGCGCTAGAGTTGTGGTCAACGATCTGGGTGGCTCCGTAGATGGCGTCGGTAGCGATCGGAACTCAGCTGATGCCGTCGTTGAAGAGATCACCGCTGCCAACGGCCAGGCAGTTGCGAACTACAACTCGGTTGAAGACGGCGAGGGGGTGGTGGCGACTGCGACCGACACCTGGGGCCGAGTGGATATCGTGCTGAACAACGCCGGCATTGCCTACAGGACGCCTTTTGCTGAAATGACTCGGGCGCGCTGGGAGAACATGATGAACATTCACGTGGGTGGCAGCTATGCCTGCTCGCGTGCCGCTTGGCCACACATGGTCGCNCAGGGGTTTGGTCGGCTCCTCTTCACCTCCTCACCTTTTGGCCTCTATGCATGCGCAGGCTTCTCGCATTACAGTGCGGCGAAGGCGGGTCTGATCGGGCTCACCAAAGCGCTGGCGCTCGAAGGNGCCGAGCACGGTATTCAGGCAAATGCGGTGGCACCGTATTCAGCCAGCCGCATGACCGGCTTCACGAACGAAGAGCAGGCTACAAGTGAGATCGGTCCTCGGTATCTCGCACAACTAGCGGTGTGGCTCAGTCATGCCGATACGGCTGAGACCGGCTCGATATTCGAAGTGGGCGGAGGTTATGTGCACAAGGTGCATCTTGAATTGTCGCGGCCCGTGCATCTGCCGGGCGATGAACACACCGCTGAGGGAATTGCCGCCGGCTCAGCACAGTTCGACGATCTTGCCGGCTCCCTGCACCCCCCTTTAGGTGANTACAACACAATAGGTAGGGCCGTGTTCGGGCCGGATCTTGCACGGTTCAGGGACGTGGGTGAATAAGCCGCGGGCCNCAGATTACCGTACATGTGGACTTTCCGGATCCGCTCATTTTCGCTGACGGCNCTCCGGTACTGCGTGAGGCCGATTGGCGTCGCCTCTGNAAAGAGATTGCATGGCTCATGTTCTCTGTGCAATACGGCACGATGCCAGGAGTTCCCGAAGGGCCAGGTTGAGATCAGTCAGTGCCAGCGAAGATCCAGTNGGTGGCGGAGTTCGAGAATCCCGCGTCGCCGGGGTCACGGGCCCATGCCAGTGCTCTCGCTGGTTTGAACGTCCGAACACCGTTGACGCCAACGGACATGTCCCAGTTGTACTTGGCGCTGTACGCTGCCGCATAGCGTTAAGCCTGCGCGGCAGTAAGTGGCTTACCGCTACCTTCAATTTTTACAACCTCATCGGCGCTTTCCGGATGCGCCTCGATATGGCTGTTGGCCTGCAGGTGCTATCCGATTAAATAGCTGTCGAAAACCAGAGCTGCGGACTAGCTCAGATGCCCATATAGCTCTCGAATACGGGTATATGNAAGCAGCGCGGGTGGTGATCCAGTAGTTTCGCGCTGCCTCAATAAGCGTATCAAGCCACTTCCAGGGTAACCGCTGTATCCCCGGAGAGACTCACGGCACGGTGCTCAGGGACGCCGACGTTATTTCGCTGCCGTCACCACAATGCCTGCGCTGACCAGTTCGCGGATGTCGTCCTCGGCAAAGCCGTGCTCAGCAAGTATCGCGACAGAATCCTGACCGATCTCTGGCGCCTTTTGGGGTTTGCGTTTGGGTGCCTCGCGTACGTTGATGGGGCTCGCAATGGTCAATGGGTACGTTGCATCGTCGCTGCCCGTCTCAATCACGATCTCCGCGGCCCGAAGTTGTGGGTCGTGGATGACTTCGCCCATGGGTTGCACAGGGCCCCAGGTNACGCCGCATTGGTCGAACGCCTGCTGCAGTTCTGAAAGCTTGAAAGTTCCAATAGCACCCGAGAGTAACTCGACGAGTTCATTACGGTGATCGCGGATGGCCTTGAACGACTCAAACCGGGCGTCTTCAGTCCACTCCGGGTGTCCCAACGCGTTGCAGATCTTTGGCCATTCCTTCATAGGCACCATGCTNGCTAGAACGATCCAGCGCTCATCTTTACAGCAGTAACTCGCCATGAAGGGGTCGATCCAGTCGCGCTCCTGGCGGTATTTTCCCAGGTCATTGCCGGCTATAACCCCTTGCAGCGCCATCCCGTTGGCCCAGGTACCGGTTGCGGCAAGTGACGTCGAGACATAGCAGCCTGCGCCCGTGCGCTCGCGCCGGTACAGCCCAGTCATAATGCTGCCAAACATTGAGACTGCCGTGGAATGATCGCCCATCCCCGGTGCTGATTGCAGAGGCCGCTGACCAGGATCGCGCACAAACTCCATCAGGCCGGAGCGAGCCCACCATGCAGTGATATCAAAAGCGCGCTTCTCCACGTCCGGGCCTTCGAGCCCGTAGCCACTGATGTGCGCATATACGAGGCGAGGATTGATGGTCTTCACACGTTCGTACTCAAGCTGATANCGCTTCAGTTGTTTCGGCAAAAAGTTTGTAGTCAGTACGTCGGCTGACANCAGCAATTTGTGCAGGACGAGTTGTCCGGCATCCTTGGTCAGGTCGATAGCAAGGGAACGCTTGTTGCGTGAGGTCAACAGCCAGTGGTAAGGCACTGGATACCTGCCGACCAGCGTTCGGTAAGTGTCACCAGACGGAGGCTCTATCTTGATTACGTTAGCGCCAAAGTCGCCCAGAATGGTGGCGGCGCCGGGCCCGGCTAGGAAGGTGGCGGCGTCGATGACGGTCAGGTCGTCAAGCAGGTATTCCATCGGAACGNGTCCTTTTCTCACGTGCTATANAAGTCGGCGAGNGCCAAGCGTACCACCNACACGAGCCCACCCCGTCAGCCTTGACTTTGCGTCGACGCTAGCAGAGATTGCGGTCATAACAAGGACGGGGAGAGGCATCATGAATCGCATCGTGATTATTATTGCGCTGGTACTGGTGGTTTGCGGCATCGTCTACGTCACGTCAGAGAACGGTGGTGGCGTAAAGGCGCCGCCTGCGGCGATAGCGACAGGTGGGCAGAACGAGACAGCGGGTGTGCCTACACCCACAATCGGCATGATCGACGATGAGCGNATCATCAATGCGGAGAGTGAGCCGGGTAACTGGCTGGCCTATGGCCGCACCTATGAGGAGCAACGCTTCTCACCTCTGGATGCCATCAATAAAGATACTGTCAGCGGCCTNGGCCTTGAATGGTTCCTCGACATGCGCTCAAACCGCGCTCTGGAGTCGACACCAATCGTCGTGGACGGCACTATGTTCCTNACNACTGCATGGAGTCGTGTGCACGCGATTGACGCGGTCACAGGTGAAGAGAAGTGGTTCTACGATCCGAAGGTGCCTGGCGCCTGGGCCCGTAAGGCCTGCTGCGATGTTGTCAATCGAGGCGCGGCCGTCTACAAGGGCCGGGTCTACTTTGCCAGCCTTGATGGCCGCTTGATAGCACTTGACGCAGCCACGGGAAAGCTGGTGTGGGAGGTCAATACGATTGACCGTGAACGTGACTACACAATTACNGGCGCCCCACGCGTTGCGAATGGCAAAGTTTTCATCGGCAACGGTGGTGCAGAGTATGGGGTTCGCGGCTACGTCACTGCCTACGACGCGGAAACGGGCGATCAGGTCTGGCGTTTCTATACCGTCCCGGGTGANCCTTCAAAGCCGTTCGAACATCCNGAGATGGCNCTTGNGGCGGAAACNTGGAAAGGGGGTGAATGGTGGAAGATAGGCGGCGGTGGCACCGTCTGGAACTCGATCGTCTACGACCCCGATTTCAACCATCTCTACCTGGGCGTAGGCAACGGTTCGCCTTGGACCCGCGCGATTCGCTCGCCCGGCGGCGGTGACAATCTCTTCCTTTCCTCGATTGTTGCGGTAGATGCCGATACTGGAGAGATGAAGTGGTACTACCAGACCACGCCGGGTGACAACTGGGACTACACGGCTGTACAGGACATCGTGCTGGCTGATTTGGAAGTTGATGGTGTACTGCGCAAGGTGCTGATGCAGGCCCCCAAGAATGGGTTCTTCTATGTGCTAGACCGGTCGGACGGTGAACTGCTGCGTGCTCACAAGTATGTTGCGACGAACTGGGCAACCCACGTCGACATGAAAACGGGGCGTCCGGTGGAAGATCCGGCCCTGGATTACTCCGAGGAGCCCAAATGGATCATGCCCGGGCCGATTGGCGGCCATAATTGGCAGGCGATGGCGTTTGATGCGGGNCGCGGGCTCGTTTATATCCCAGCGATCGAAAACCCCCTTGCGTACGCCATGAATGAAGAGTGGAAGCAGACCGGCAACTACAAACACATCGAGGGCGGCTGGAATCTGGGCTTGGAACTGGGCCGAATCGTTCAGGTTATGGATGAAGCGGGTACGCCGCCCCCNGCGGGCGGGTATCTAAAGGCGTTTGACCCGCTGACCGGGNAAGAGGCCTGGGCTATCGAGTATGGGCATTACTGGAACGGTGGCACTCTGGCAACGGCCGGTGGTCTGGTCTTCCAGGGCAACTATCTNGGCGAGGTGAATGCCCACGACTCGGACACTGGCAAGGTACTATGGACGTTTGATGCATACACGTCGTTCCTTGCGCCGCCGATCAGCTACGCAATCGACGGCAAACAGTACGTGGCGATTCTTTCAGGTACCGGCGGGGGTGAGCTGTTTACCGGGGAAGTCCCGACGATGGCATCGCTTCAGTACGGTAACTTTGGCAAGCTGCTGGTGTTTGCGCTGGGTGGGGACACGGAACTGCCGCAGCCCACGGCACTTGATCGCGCAATCCCGGAGCAGCCAGATATCGCCTTCACGGATGACGATGTCCGCCTGGGTGAAGAGGCGTACCACATGAACTGCGCCGTCTGTCATGGATTTACGGTGAAGTCTTCCGGCGTTGTCTCGGATCTTCGTCTCATGAACGCCGACAACCACAAGATCTTTAAAGAGATCGTGCTGGATGGGATCTATGCCGAACGTGGGATGGCAGGCTTTGCCGACTTGATTGACGAGGCCGACGCCAGACGTATCCAGGCCTATGTGATCAGCCGAGCAAATGAGGATCGGGCCGCTGCGGCGGAAGGCGCCAGTGAAGGTGAGTAGAGTGCGGGCACCGGTAAACTGTCTAACCGTCAAGTGGCTTTTTCATCGGCAACGCTGGCCTGGGTGCTGAACGGAACTCAATCTCCAGTCCGTCCTCGGGCTCAGCAGTGGGCGCCGGGCCGCTTGGTACACCGCCCACGGGCGCCTCGGTCTCTTCCGATGGGGTGATTGAGCCCCGGGATAGGTAGCCGTTCATCGGTTTGCCGCCCTCTATCGCTGCGATGGCCTCCTGCACCTGACTTGCGGTGTCGTTGTTGAACGGCAGCTGGTGCGCACGCGGTTTGCCGTAGGGTTCTCCGGTCGGGTCGAGTGGTCGGAGCCAGACGTAAATCCAGCCTTCGCGCTGGATCGCCTTGTCAGGTTCCTCGATCATGGCCCAGGCCAGCCTAAAGCGCTCAGGCAGTGGATCCTGTATTGGCCAGCCTTGCATTTCACGCAGACCGTAGTAAGTGCCGACGTACAGCGCGGAAGTGAGCACCACCATCCACACCTTGAAGCCTATCGACCAGTTAGTGCGGAGCCAGACGTTCAGAACCAGCGCTGCTATGAGTGCAAACGCGAGCGCAAGAATGGGCACGGTCATCTGGATTTGCCCTTGCGGTTAACAAGCGTGAGCAGAGACTTGGCGAGCGCGCTGGTGGCGACGGTGTCGCCATCGGCGTCGAGCGTGAACCGCGTTGCGGTGACTTCATGGCCAGTCCGACTGAGTTCGTGCACGCCATAGTAGAGCAGTGTGACTTTCGGATTTAGCTTCTCCAATTTGACGCCCACCGGCAGAGGCTCGCCAAAGTTGGCTTTGTAGTGCAACAGGTTGATGACGTATTCGCCTGGCACCCATGACCGCAGCGATACGGTTTCCTGATTGATTGGGTTCGAAACCAGTTGCCCATTGATCTCGAGCTGGTCCTGATAGCGCCCGCGGTCGTCGCGATCCAGGTGCATGACGCCGGTGTCACGGTTGTCGAACCAGAGGATCTGACCACCCGGATCCTCAACTAGCACGTCAACGTCGTCTGGGTGGTGATCCGGCCATGATACTGTGATTAGGAATTCCGCCTTGTGTTCAATGTTGCCCTCGCTTTGGGTATCTGCGATCAGCATGAACGCGATCACAAACATGAAGGCAAAGCCCAGTAGGGCGTTAAAGAGCAGGTCGGTGAAGGCGTCATTGCCTTGCCTTGGCTGGTACCAGCGGCTCTGCACGCTACGTGGAACCGCGTAGCATTGGTATCACATTGACTTCAACCGTCCGCGCCACCTCGGAGACGTACCTGACTGCGGCGTTGCCGAGTACTTCGTACTGCAACGCAAGTAGAGTACTAGTCACCAGACCTGCTATTGTGGTGAAAAGCGCAACTGCCATGCCGCCGCTCATTTCACCGAGCATTCGCTGCAGCACGTTGGGGTCGAAGTCCTGCAGTTCACCAACCGGCATGAGCATCATGATGAAACCAATGATCGTGCCCAGAAGGCCGAGTTTGAGCAGCCCGTCCGCAGCAAAGTGGCCAAAGGCGTGCCGGGCGACAAGCCGCTCGCCGAGCGCGTCGAGCAGAACCTGACTGCCACCCTCGAGCTTACCGCGTCGTATCAGATCGCTGATAACGTCCGCAAAGTAGCCGGATGGCACTGCTTGCGCGCCGATCTGGAGGCCGTCGTCGATCAGGTGCAGTTCGCCGGGCGCGGCGCCCTGCAGCATGGCCCTCGTTTCCTCGAGGTCTGCGTGGGCGCGCGACATTTCCAATATCAGGTACAGCCATTGCAGGGATAACACGGCGTAACATCCGAGGATCACCCAACTGATGTAGCTACGGTCGCTCTCAAGGGCAAGGCTTAAGAGGCCGGCATCCGCCGTGAGAAATACGCCGAACAAGATAAGGCCGAGCAGAATCAGGGCACGCAGCAGGAGGGTGTGACGGACAGGCATAGTCAAATGGCTGGACTCAGGTGGTTTAGTTACGGTGCCGGTTGCATTCCGGTTTTACCCAGTTACTGGACCCGCCGTTTGCTTCAAGAATGCCGACACCGGCTGCGAGGCCCTTGCCAATGCTCGCAACGCCGTGTGAATCATCACCGGTGGTCATGGCGATGCCATTGGCAATCGCATAGGCCATCAACGGTTCTGAGATGTAGGGCTCCTCGGCCCCCTTACTCAGGGCGCGTACATTCAGGTCCAGGATCAGGCCAAGCTCACCAATACGATCGAGGTTGCGCATTGCGCGATCCATCACCGCGGGCACCTTCCAGCGCTCACGGTAGTCGGGGTCATGGATTCGAATCAGGTCGAAATGGCCTACGACCGCAGGCTCGAATCGGTTGATGAGCTCTAGTTGTTTGTCGAAGTAGTCACAATACAACCCTTCTATGCCGCCAGAAATTTGGGCCGCGCGATGGTAGTCCTCGATTTTGTTGTCGAACAGCAGATCATGTATGTGGTGCACGGACCCCACCAGCATCTCGGGTTGATGCCGGTTGATCAGTTCCGCCACTTCTGACTCGTAACCGGTATAACCCTCGGTCTCGAAGCCCACCAGAATGTCCATCCGGCCCCGCCATTGGCTCTGCAGTCGGCGCGCCTCAGCGAAGTAGGCGGTAAATCGTTTCTGAACAGCGGCCACGTCCATGCCGTCCTTACGCTCTTCCGGCGGGATCATGGCATGTCGGAGTGGGGCCATGTGCTCGGTCAGACATATCCATTCGAAGCCCTGCTCCGCGTAGGTGGCTACCACCGCGGCAAGTGGGTCAACAGCGTGTCCGCAAAAACTGCCGCTGTGGCCGCCATGGACCGAAACCCTGACAAAACTCATACTTTGCTGGCNCGCATCTGGTAGCCCCAAAAAGCCGCCGGAGGCAGGCACCTNCCGGCAGCACTGATTCCATATCGGCTCATATTTGGTAGTAGCTCATGTGAAAAAGGGAACCGAACAGTACCGCGAAGAAAATCCCAAGGCCGATCAGCATCAAGCGAGTCGCGCGTGTGTCGCGGGAGATTCCGTCGGTGTTGCCTATCTGCATGTTGCNCTGTTCGATATGCCAGAGTAGACGTTCGCGGAAGGCCAGTTGGCCAAGCGCGGTAAGGTCGAGCTGGACCGCGTCAGNTATNTTTTCAGTGGTTGTGCCATCGAGGCTTGCGACAATNACGGGTCGTGCACTGCCTAAGGCCNNCCGAAGACGCGCCGTGTGCGCTGCGGAAGCAGATGAGGCTGAGCTGATAAACCAGAGCAGGGGCACGTGCGGTGCTGGCTCCGTGCCTGATTGCACGCCTACCGATGTGAGGTAAGTCACCTCAGCCTGCGCCGCAATTGCATCGGCTGGGTCGATCGCAGTTTCGACTGTTGGTGAGTTGCTGACTTGATTACTCCGTTCTACAGGGCCTGCCCACCGCTCACAGCGGNGCTAAGAGTTATGAGGTGTCGGTGTACGGTACGTATTACATTTTGGTCAGCTCAAGATTGCTCCATGTCGTGGGACATAATGATCAGGTCATGGGGGTTGCCNTGTCTATCTTCCACGTAGTTCGTGAGCAGCGCTTCCTGAACGAAACCAAAGTGNTTAAATGCAGCGCGCGCGCCAGGTTGATCCACGGTCATATGCGCTACCAGCTTGCGCAGCGACAACGAACTTGCCAGCCCAAAAATGTGCCCGACCAGGGCCTTGCCAAGTCCAATCCCGCGACAGTCCGAGGCAATGTTCACGCGGATCTCCCCCACACGCCGGGTCCAGTGTGCCAGCGCGTCCCTGTGCACACTTGCATAGCCGAGCATCCGCCGATTGGCATAAGCCACTATGGCCGCTGAATGGCCGGACTCAAGCTGCGCAATCCACTCGTCGATCGCGGCCTGCTGAGTCAGGTCGACCCGCAGAAAAAGCAGGTCGCCCGCTGGTAGCGAGCGCACAAACGCGATGATCGGGTCCCGGTCCTGGGCGCTCATCAACTGCAGCTCAATGCTTTTGCCACCAAGCTTCAGTGTCATTGGGTAATGGGCGTCGAACTTANTGTCGGTCATGACCCGCAAGGAAAATCGTATCGAGACTCACAATTGTATATGGTTCAAACCGGACACGTGCTGCGATCGGAGCGAGGATGGTGATTAAGGTTGCAAGCTATTTCAAGCGCAAGGCGGNTATGAGCGTTGAGGACTTCCAGCGCTATTGGCGAACGCAGCATGCGGAGGTTGTGCAGAGTCTCCCAAACCTGCAACGCTACGTTCAGAACCACGTGCCGGCGGCCTCTTATGCGCAGGCTGATCCGCCATTTGATGGTGTCGCCGAGGTCTGGTTCGAGTCCATTGAGGTAATGCNAGCCAATGCCGGGCACCCGGCGCTGGCGCAAGTGCGCGAGGATGAGGCGAACTTCATTGATGGGGCGAGCATGAGTGAAATGCTCTGTTCTGAACATGTGGTCAAGGTGCCCGAACCAGGCGTGCCCGCCGTAAAGCTTATGGCCCTAGTAAAACGCAGAGACGATGTCACGCTGGAAGACTTCAAGGTTCGCTATGGCGAGGTTCTGGCTGACATGGTCTGTCGGATCCCTGACGTTGCCGGCTACATTCAGGCGTACTGCCGCGCTGGCGCTTACCGGGATGGTGCGGAACCGCCCTTCGATGTGTTGGCGTCGCTGTTCCTGGCGGACGCGGCAGCGCTCACCAGCCTGATTGGCAGCGAAGCCATGGCGGCAGTGCGGGAATACGAAGTCGGGCTGTTTCGCATGGATTCAATCCGGGCTGCCGTTGTACGAGAGGTTCNGGTTGTCTGAGCTCCGGCTGCTGGGTGTTGCCGCCTGGCTGCTGATTGCGTCGGTCGCGGCAGAGGTGGGATTGGGTGATCAACCCACCAGAGTGCGGGCTGGTGACACCTGGATTACGTGGGTTGAACACATCATTGATGACCCGGTGCGGTCCGGCATTGCCCTGGCGGGCGCGGATGGATTGGAGATGACCGATCTGGATGGCGATGGGTTTGAGGATATCGTTTCCGTGCATGAGTCCGACACGACCTACGATGGTGTGTCTCGCGGCCACGTTCGGGTGGCTTGGGGTAGCAGCGGGGCTGCCTNGGACGTTGCTACGCTAGCGGAGGGCGTAGAGGCCGGCGGCGCTGAGGACGTCGCATTTGCCGACCTTAATGGGGATGGNTGGCTCGATGTGCTGATTGCCTGCGAGTTAGCTCACATTCTTTACCTGCAGAACCCTGGGTCGGGTAAGCGGCAGGGTTGGCGCAAGCTTGTGGTGGAGGCAACCCGGGNCCGCGGTTCGTTCATTCGGGTGTTTGCGGCTGATTTCAACGGGGACGGTAACGCCTCAATTGTGGCGGTCAACAAGGGATCGCAAAACCCACAGGGAGAGACCGCCCGTAAGCCCAATCCGATCAGTNTGCTGCACGTTGANGGCGATCCGATGGTACAGCAGTCATGGCGTGAGGCAGTTCTGATCCAGGTGCCCTGGCCCATTAATGCCCGTCCGGTGGATCTGGATCAGGATGGTGATCTGGATNTTGTGGCGGGCTCAACTNCAGAGGCCCGGATTTTTTGGTTTGACAATGTTGGTGCGGGGAATTTNCGCTATCGGTNNATCAAGGTGCCGGACAGTTCCCTTAGCGCGGCCGCACGTGAAGCGCGCAGACCTGGGGCCGGCGCGCGGCCGGACGCGCTCATCAATGGTTTCAACATGGCGTTTGCCGACCTGAACCGTGACAGTCGCCTTGATATCGTGCTCGTTGAACGGCCCAACCTTATCTGGCTTGAGCAGCCCCCCGACGCACGCATGCCGTNGCCGGTGCACACGATAGGTAGTTTTGCTCCCGACCTCCCGGTCGGGCTGACGCTGGCGGATATCAATGGNGATGGCGCTTTAGATCTGGTGGCTGGTGGATACAGCCGTACGCCTCGTGACAACGATGATCCTGTCGATCTCGCCCAGGCGATGGGGCGCCTCGCGTGGTTTGAGAACCCTGGTGCCGCGGTTAACCCTTGGCCCAGGCACGATATCTCCAGGCGACAGCGCGGCATGTACGATCGACTGCTTGCCCGCGACGTGGACGGAGATGGGNATGTGGACTTCCTGATGACTCGCGGCAACAGCTATCCCTACGATGGCGTGCTTTGGCTCGAGCAACGGCGCCTGGAGATGCANGGCCCTACGTTTACCGCGGCACGGGGCTCGGAGAGTCCTGAGCGCCCGTTGCCTGCACTTCAGTGAGCTACTGATCGCGCATCCGCGCTGCCGCGTCTTCAAGGATGTTGCGCTGCTCGGCGTGGTCTTCGCTCAGATCGAACAACANGGTTTGGGCGTTGGTCTCGAATTAAAGCTGCCCAGGGTGACATCCCTGNCGGTCTGNTCCTGANGGCAGTTGTGGATGTAGCCGTGGCGACCATTATGGATCATGCACCAGCAGCCNAGCCCNGGGCCCCGATGACCCAAGCGCGCGGGTCNCCTTCAAGGGCGGGCCGCAGCGATTGTNCGGTTGCNGTNGACCGCGGATCTGGTGAGGGATAACGGNTTCACTGGACAAAGGTATCCGCGTTAGGCGCAAGGGGCAGCGCGCGTTTGTGCAGCAGCGTGGTGCGGTCGGGAGCAGACGCCAGCACCGATGCGATGCGTTCGCTCGCATGGCCGTCACCGTAGGGATTCGAACAGTCCTGTAGACCGGATCGGAACGCTGGCGTCATCGCGTGTTGGATGGCGGTGCNGATTGCGTTTTTGTCTGCTGCTGCGTGGATCACGTTGGTCGCACGCGTGCGGCCCTGCTGTCGGAAACCAATGTCGACCGTGGGCAGCGGGATGCTCGCGGTTTCCATGATCCCGCTTGAGGAGTTGCCTACCAGTGCGCANGCATGGTGCAGCAGCGCCCAATAGGAAAGATGGTCAAGGTTGGTGTAGAGGCGTGCCTGGCTGCGGTCAGCACAGAAGTTTCGGGCGCGCTCGATGAGCGTCTGATAGCCCGTGTCGGCATTCGGGAAACAAAACACGATCGGACCCTGCCAACCTGACAGGGCTTCAAACAAGGCTAAAGATTCCGCGGTGCTGTCCGCNGCNAGAGTTACCGGATGGTATGCGACTACCAGGGGAGCNGTTTCTAGCGGGGTCCCAAGTGTGGTTTCAAGGGCCGCGCGATCGGGTAAGTTCGAGCGGTGCAGGTGGTCAAGGGATGGGGCGCCCACCTCGGTAACGCGCCAGGATTCTTCCCCAAGTGCTATGACACGCCGGCGAGCCTCTGCGGTGGGCGTGAAATGCAGATGTGCCATTTTGGTCAATGAGTTGCGCACCGCGTCGTCGATGGCGCCCTCGCTCACATCACCACCCTCGATATGCGCTATGGGAATCCTTAGCGCCAGTGCGGCGGCGGCAGGTGCAAGCATTTCGTGGCGGTCTGCGATGAGGAGGAGCAGGTCCGGGCGCAGCCTGGCCAGCGAATCGGCGATGCCGGCAGTGGCGCGGGCGATCGTATGGGCCATGGCGAGATCGGAGTCACCTTCGGCCAGACAGTCGACGCTGGCAAAGATGGGGAATCCATCCGCTTCGAGTTCAGTAATGGTGTGGCCGAAGACGGGGGATAGATGTGCCCCGGCAACGATCAATTTCAGTTCGAGGTGTTCGTGAGCGTCGATTTGCCGCATGGGCCAATAGAGGTGCCCATAGTCGGCTCGGGAAGTGGTGACTGTTGCAATCGTACGCATACTGGCAGCGGTTTTGAAGCTGGTGCCCATTGTAGGACGGATCCTTGGACAGGGGCGTATGATCTCGCCAGTTGCGCGACCGCACACCACAAAAAATGAGGAATCCGATGAGTATTGAAGTCCGCCACCCAGACATGGCCCAGGTCGTAGCTGAGGATGCAGTTCGGGAAACACTATCAGAGGAGTTTGGCTTTACGGAGGGACCCATCTGGCATCCGGCCGATAAGCATGTGACGTTCAGCGATATCCCTGCCAGCAAGCTGTTTCGTTGGAGTGAGGTTGACGGCTTCTCCGTATACCGCGACCCAACCAACATGGCGAACGGTAACACCTATGACGCTGAGGGTCGGATCCTGACCTGTGAACACGCGTCGAGCCTAGTTCGGCGTGAGGAGGACGGTCAGATGATTGTGCTTGCGTCGCACTACGAGGGCAAGGAGCTCAATAGTCCTAATGATATTATAGTGAGATCGGATGGTGCGGTTTTCTTTACCGACCCAGTGTATGGGCGCATGGAGGGCCCGCATGGCAAAGGTCGAGAACTGCAGCTCGACTTTCGCGGGGTATATCGCATCGATGCAGACGGTAGTCTGATATTGATGGGGCAGGATTTCGAATCACCCAACGGGCTTTGTTTCGGTCTTGATGAGTCCGTGCTCTTTGTTGCTGACACGCAGCGTCGGCACATTCGGAGCTTTACCATAGACGGTGACACGCTCGAAGGTGGCTCGGTTTTTAGCGAGTCCCCTGCACCGGACGGCCTGAAAATCGATACGGCGGGTAATGTCTATGCAGGAGGGCCGGGCGGCGTGCACGTCTACAATCCAGAAGGCACCTTTCTTGGTGTCATCCAGACGCCGGCGTTCTGCGCCAACTTCTGCTGGGGTGGAGATGATCTCTGTACGATGTACATGACGGCATCGACCGGTTTCTATCGGATTTCGGTCAGGATCCCTGGCCATCCGCTTTGCTGATCCTTAACTGTCTGAAGGCGCGTCATGCTGGTGCCTCGCGGGCGTACTTAGCTCTCGAGCGGAGATTTGTCGAGCGCCGTGTCGGCGGGCGGTGTTTGACCAAGACTCCTAGGTCTTCCAACGGGTTGCATGGCGTTAGTCAGGGCGAGCTGAATGCACCGTGAACTGCGCACTTTGCACGGCGAGGCGAAACGCTGTCAGCTAGCGCTAAACTTCGGCCGTGTCCTGAAGGGAGAGGCCAGCCATGCGTAACAATTTGAGTGAACATGAGATACGTNTCCTTGGTGTCCTGCTTGAGAAGTCGGTGACGACGCCGGATCAATATCCGCTGACGCTNAATGCATTGACAAATGGTTGTAACCAGAAGTCCAGCCGCGAGCCGGTGCTTGGGTTGACCCAAGGTGAGGTGCTGCGGGCGGTTCGGCAGTTGGATAACAAGTACCTTTTGTCAACAACGGCGGGTGGGCGTTCAAACGTAGAGAAGTTCTCTCAGCGCCTGGTCAACACGCCCATGGCGGAGCTGCAGCTCAACGAAGCCGAGTACGCGGTCGTGACGCTGCTCATGCTGCGCGGTGCACAGACCCCTGGCGAACTGAAAAGTCGTAGCGGGCGTCTTTATGCATTCAGCGACAATGCTGGGGTGCAGGAGACACTGCGGCATTTGCTCGAGCATGAGGGTGGTGCGGTGGTGGCACGATTACCGCGCACCTCCGGTCGGCTCGATTCCGAATATGTTCAATTGTTCGCCGGGGAGCAGCAATCCGCATTGGAGGAAGCAGGCGTCCATCGGGCACGCCGGCGGGACAGGGTTGGTGAACTGGAGGCACGGGTCGGAGCGCTGGAGGCGGCGTTGCAGGATCTTGCCGGGTGCCTTGGTGAAACGGTGGCGTTGGGCCACCAGAAACACGCTGACGACCCGGGCGAAGTCTCACCAGTCGGGTAATGGCGTCGCCATACCCTCGGTCGCCCATCCCGCCGTCGNAGCAGCTTCGGCCATTGCCTTGACCCGATTGCTTTCCANCGGGTGAGTCGCAAAGAACGTCCCGAATTGGCTGGAGGGTTCATCGTTTGATTTTCGGAACAGCCAGTCTGCACCGGCAACGTGACCGTAGTGGGCAGCAATGCTGGCGATTGCGTCCGCGTCGGCGCGCGCTTCTTGGCTACGGTTAAAGGCGGTCAGGGTAGCGCTGCCCGACAATCCAACAAGAGATTGCAGTTCCCCGAGATCCGCTGTTCCCGTAACGAAAGCAATGATCAGTGATGTCGAAAGCGAACGAAGCATGATCGTGACGGGGTCGCGGTGGCGTAGGTGTGCAATCTCATGGGCAAGTACCATGGCGAGTGCATTTTCGCTTGGCATGGCGTCCAGCAGGCCTGAAAATACGACGACGTGGCCGCCGAGCGTTGCGAAGGCGTTGCGGGCCGGGTTTTCGATCACGTGGATGGTCGGATGCATGCCGTCCGGCAAATCCTGGTTCGCCGCAAGGGCGTCGGCAAGGGACTGCATATGAGTGCGCTCGGCTTCGCGTTGGGGTGCATCCTCGAAGAGATCTCCAGCCGTAGTGGCCATGATGTCCACTTCCCACGCGTAGGGCACATAGGGTGCAGCCCATTTGGCAGCGAAGGCAATCGCTCCGAGGAGCAGCGCCAGTCCAAGCAGCACGCCCGCGCTCAGCAAGGCAAAGTCGACCAGGGCATGGGTATTGCTGCTGTTGATCCCTTCAGGGATGCGGGGATTGCTGATCTTCAAGCGTTAACGGCTCGCCGGGATGATAGCGGTGCCGTATGCGTACACCTCGATAGAGCCGATCGAGTTTCTGCGTCCCTTTGAGATTGAAGCCGTCTCGAGTTTTACGTTGAACACCATGGCTGCGCCATTTGCATGCGCCTTGGCCTTCATTCGGAGCATGGCTTCCCGCCGCGCCCGGTCAAGGAGCGATTCGTAGCTGGTAAGGCGGCCGCCGACAAGGAGACGGAGCCCGGCAACGAATCGTTTGAAGTAGTCAACGGATACCACCACGCTGCCCGAAACAAACCGTGTCCCTGGCGCTGGTGTCATGGGTGGCGGCCTTTTCGACGGGACTACCAGCACCGGCGCAAGCATTTCCTCACGCTTCAGGATTGATGCGTAGTGACGGCTTTCCGCGACCCGACCGGCAATGAAACCAACTGCGAGCAGCGTTAGCAGGATGATTAACTCGATCATGTCAGTCGGCTAGCACGACCGCGGAGCCGTAAACGAACAGCTCGGCGGCGCCCTGGGAAACTGAGGAAGTCGAAAATCGCACGTTGAGCACGGCGTTCGCACCAATCGCGTCCGCCTGTTGCAGCATGCGGTCAATGGCTTCCTGGCGGGAATCCTCCAATAGTTCGGTATAGCCCTTTAACTCGCCACCAACAATGTTCTTCAGACCGGCCATTAGGTCGCGGCCTACGTGTTTCGCACGCACAGTGCTTCCCTGCACAAGACCAAGGTGTTCGTGGATTTCTCGTCCAGGTACGGTTTCGAGGTTGCTCATCAGCATCGGATCACCTTGGCTGGTATGTTGGACCTAGAGTCCGCGTACCATACACGAGCTGGGGTGGCGGCACGATCACGTCCAATGTCATGAAACCGTTGGCATTGGGTCAGAATATGCGGCTCTTACTGCGCGTTCAACGACCGGTTTCGGGGTTTCTGACGTAATGACTAGTATTGTGCCTGCAGCCGGCCGTTGAGTGTATGTTCCGGTTGGGTCTTGAGTAGAGAATTGTTATGAAAGAGTGGCGTCTCGTCAGCATTGTTTTGTGTGCAACACTCGTTGCCGCGTGTGCGGAAGACGGGGTCGAGTCTGCACCGGCCGAGAATAGCCGGGAAGCGGGCGCGCGAACCGGGGGCGAGCGTACAGCCAGCCGTGGCTCGCAGGAGCGTTCCGCATTGGGAAGCCAGGAGGCCGAAAAGCGTCAGGCTGGCAGCACAGAGCGGTCAGCGCGGGGACAGGGTGAACAACGCGATGCGACGGCCGCTTCGGGCCGCCTTGCTGGAGGAGGCGCCGCGGCTGGCGGTGGCCGCAGCGCCGAAGGTCGACAGGGCGCCGGCGGTCGCGGCGCTCAGGCTGGAGGTCGACAGGGCGCCGGAGGTCGCGGGGCTCAGGCTGGAGGTCGTCGGGGCGCTGGCGATCGCGCCGCAATGATGCGCCGCTTCCAGAACCGGCCCGTGCCCGTGGCGGTGTCGACCGTACATCGCGGGCGAGTGGACGCCTACTACAACACCACTACATCCCTCTCAGCAGAGGAAGAGGCCGTGGTTGTGGCCCGCACTACNGGCGTGGTCGAGACGATCTTCGTTGAGGAAGGTGATCTAGTTGCCGCTGGTGATCCCCTTGCGCAGCTGGATACCCGGCGGCTTCGACTCGAAGTAGCGCGAACCGAAACCAACATCCGTAGTCTCGACCGAGCCTTCGAACGCTCCCGTCAGCTGATGAAAACCAAGATGATTTCGCCGGACGCGTTTGATCAGGCGCAATTCGAGCTTGAGCGTGAGGAGGCAACCCTGGCATTGCAGCAGTACGAACTTGAAGAGGCAACTGTACGCGCACCCATTGTCGGGCGGATCACTGTGCGTCACATCAAGGTTGGAAATACGCTCTCACCCAACAACGAGGCCTTCGAGATCAAGCGCGCGGACACGATCGAGGCGGTACTGAACGTCCCAGAGAAGGAGCTGGCCAAGATGCAAGTAGGCCAGTTTGCCCGGGTGCGTGTTGATGCTCTGGAAAGTGAGTACTTTGAAGGCGTTGTTGACCGTATTGCTCCCGAAGTGGACGCCACAACCGGGACGTTCCGCGTCACGGTGGCGCTGGTCAATGCGCGTGATCTCCTGAAGCCTGGCATGTTCGCCCGGGTGAATGTGCGTTACGACTCCAGTGACAACGCGCTGCTGGTCAGCCGTGAGGCCTTGGTCATCCAGAAGGATGAGCGGAGCGTTTTTGTGGTCCGTGATGGCTTGGCGACCCGGCAGGAGGTGATCACCGGCTACTCCATGGACGGCAACATCGAGATCAAGGAAGGCCTGACTGAGGGTGACGAAGTGGTTATTACAGGTCAGGGTGGGCTGCGGGACGGCGCCAGCGTGCGCGTCGTCACTTTGTAGGGCAGCGCGCACTCCATGGCTGAACGCCGCAATCTGGTCACCGGGTCCATTGCACGGCCCGTGACCGTGATGATGGCAACTTTCGCCGTTGTGCTGTTTGGTGCGATTGCTCTCGATCGCCTGGGGCTGAACCTGCTGCCCGAACTGACCTATCCAACGCTCACGATCCGCACCGAGTATGAAGGGGCCGCCCCAGCCGAAATCGAAGAGCAGATTACGCGCAATCTGGAGCAGCGGATTGGGGTTGTCTCGGGTGTGCGCAAGATGCACTCGATCTCGGCGGCGGGCCGATCGGACATCGTGCTCGAGTTTCTCTGGGGCACGGACATGGATCTTGCAGCTATCGAGGTGCGCGAAAAGATTGATCTTGTGCGCTTGCCGCTTGAGGTTGAACGCCCGACTCTGCTGCGCCTTAATCCCAATCTCGATCCCATCTATCGGCTTGCGCTTACCCGGACCGAGCCGCTTGCGGATCCTACGTACGATCTGCAGACGCTGCGACGGTATGCAGATGACTTCCTCAAGAAGCGCATGGACCCGATCCCTGGCGTTGCGGCCGTGATTGTTGGCGGTGGCTTCGAGGATGAGATCTCGGTTCAGGTGGACCAGGAGAGGTTGGCGCAGCTTGATCTTACCGTTGCCGCCCTCGGNCAGCGTCTGTCTGCAACGAACGTCAACCTTTCGGGCGGGCGCCTGACGGACGGTACGCAGGAGTACCTTGTCCGCACGCTGAACCAATTCGAGACAATTGAAGATATTGCCGACACCATCATCGTGCAGAACCAGGGACGGATTCTGCGGCTGCGCGATGTCGCCACCGTATTCGAGGGGTACAAGGAACGCGACTCGATCATGCGCGTGAACGGCCGTGAGGCGATCGAGCTGTCACTCTACAAGGAAGGTGATGCCAACACGGTAGCGGTTGCCGAGGACATCCGCAGCGCGCTCGCCCGTATCGAGGATCAGCTGCCGCCAAACTTTGAACTGGTGCCGATTTACGATCAGTCCACCTTCATCAGCGCCGCGATTCGCGAGGTTCAAGTNGCCGCGATTCAAGGCGCCGTGCTTGCGGTCCTGGTGTTGTTTCTGTTTCTTCGCGACATGCGCAGCACCCTGATTGTGACCGCGACTATCCCGGCTTCCGTCATGGTCACGTTTGCGCTCATGGACGCGCAGTCGATCACCCTGAACGTCATGAGCCTCGGCGGCATCGCGCTTGCGATCGGGATGCTGATGGACAATGCCATTGTGGTACTCGAGAACATAACGAGGCACCGGGCTGAAGGTCGGTCCCGGATCGATGCCGCCCGCGAAGGGGCCTCCGAAGTGGGTGGGGCGGTGCTTGCTAGTACCATGACCACNATTGCGGTCTTCCTCCCGCTTGCATTNGTGGAGGGCGTGGCCGGGCAGCTGTTTCGAGATCAGGCGCTGACGGTAACCTTCGCGCTGATCGCCTCGCTGGTTCTTGCCTTTACACTGATCCCGATGCTCTCGTCGGTGGGTGGGCAAAACCCGGCAGCACCGCAGACCNTATCTGACGCGCCAGCCGAGGGCCGACGGCGCTGGTTGGGGCTGGCGTTTTCGCCATTGCGCTGGGNTTTTGTTGAAGGGCCACGCTGGCTCCTGATTATGGGCATGACTCTGCTGCGTTGGGTCACGGTCGTGACGCGGCTGTTCGTGACGCCGGTGCTGTCACGGTTTGACCGGGGCTANTCGCTCGTTGCCNCTGCTTATGACCGGTTGTTACGTGCGGCACTCCGAGCACGCATGCTTGTGCTGCTGGTTGCATTTGGCTCCCTTGGAGGGGCAGTAGCGGTCTTGCCAACGCTCTCTGTTGAGCTGATTCCGCCGCTCTCCCAGGGCGAATTCAAGGTCGATTTCGAACTGTCACCTGGGGCACGCATCGAGCTCACTGACCAGACCCTCGGCGACGTGCAGTACAACCTCGAAGGGACCGGAACGATCGCCAAGACNTACTCGGTAGCGGGCACCGGAGGNCGGCTGGACGCATCCGCGGTAAGCGGCGGCGAGAATATTGGAGAGATCAACATTGTCATGAACCCGGGCGTGACACCCGCGGAGGAAGCCGATGTCATGGCACTCGTACGCGCTGTCCTGGAGGACGTGCCGGACGCGCAGTACACGCTTGAGCGACCACAGCTGTTCACGTTCTCGAACCCCCTTGAGATTGAAGTCAGCAGTACCGACCTCGACGACATTGCCTTCGTTACCGGTCAGCTTGTGGCGCAGATGGAACANTCGGCAACCTTCGGGGATGTTGAGTCTTCATTGCAGAACGGCTATCCAGAGATCCAGATTCGCTTCGATCAGGAACGTACTGCGGCGCTTGGACTGACCGTGCCGGACGTGGCCAACCGGGTCGTGGCAAAAGTCCGGGGAGACGTGCCAACGGAGTTCACCTGGCGAGACAAAAAAGTCGATATCCGTGTCCGCGTCGGCGAGGATGAGCGCAACTCGGAGGACGACATCCGCAATCTGGTTGTGAACCCGGAAGAAACCCGTCAGGTCCGCCTGTCCACGGTNGCTGAGGTAGAGGTTGGGCTTGGTCCCGCCGACATTCAGCGGATTGGTCAGCAGCGGGTTGCCGTCGTCAGCGCCAACGTGCTGATGGAGGGTCTTGGGCAGGCTGCGACCGAGGTGCAGGGATACCTGGACGGAATACCACACCCGCTTGGTACGAATAGCAATGTGGGCGGTCAGAATGAGGAGATGGAGGCGTCTTTTGCGTCGNTGCAGTTTGCCCTGATCCTTGCCCTCATCATGGTGTATCTCGTGATGGCATCGTTGTTCGAGTCGCTGCTGCACCCATTTGTGATCATGTTCACCGTGCCGCTTGCAGGCGTAGGTGCGNTCTTTGGACTTTGGATCACGGGGACCGGCNTCTCAGTGGTGGTNTTCATAGGCCTGATCCTGTTGGTTGGTATTGTTGTCAACAANGCGATTGTGTTGATCGACCGAGTCAATAATTTGCGCGCCGCAGGGTTGTCGAAACACGATGCGATCGTGACCGGCGCCAACCAGCGCCTGCGCCCGATTCTCATGACCACGCTCACCACNATTCTCGGTCTGCTGCCCATGGCGATTGGTCTTGGTGAGGCGGCCGAACTCAGAACCCCTATGGCGATCACGGTGATTGGCGGGCTTGCAATCTCAACCTTGCTGACGCTGGTCGTGATCCCCGTTGTCTACGATCTTGTTGATCGCAAGCAGCTGCAGGGTGATCTGCCCGCAACGCCNCCGATCCTGGAGTCAGGCNTATGAAACTTCCCCATGCAGCCATTAACCGTCCCGTCACTGTGACGATGGCGTTCGTGGGACTTGCCATCATTGGTATTTTTGCGGCGTTCAAACTGCCACTGGAGCAGTTTCCGGAGATTGAAATTCCGTACGTCGGCCTCAGCATTCCCTATGGCAACTCAACTGCTACGGAGATAGAACGAAACATCACGCGGCCGGTGGAGGAGATACTCTCCACCATGAGTGGCATCGACGANATGTCATCGTTTACAAGGCCCGGAAACGTCTTCTTCAGTATCTCTCTGGATCCAAATCAGGACGTCACCGGCAAGGGTATCGAGGCCAAGGAACTTGTCGAAAACATCCGTCACCTGTTGCCCGACGATGTGCGCTATGTGACCCTGCGCCAGCGTGATCCGAATGATGAGCCGCTGGTCGATATTCTGATCACTGTGCCGGATCTCAACCCGGATACGGCGTTCGAGGTGCTGGAGACACAGGTGCGCGCAGAACTCGAACGCGTACCAGGTGTGAACTCCGTCGAGCTNTACGGAATCGTCGAAGACGAAGTGCANATCGAGCTGGACCCGGGCCGTATTGCCGCATACGGGCTGGATTACGTCGATATTCAGCGCCGGCTGCAGCAGGAGAATTTCTTCGTTTCGGCCGGTAATTTCGAGACGGCCAGACAGGAATTCCAGGTGCGCCCGATTGGGCGCTACGAGGATTTGGATTCGATTCGGGCGCTGCCCATAACGGGCACGATAGTGCTCGATGACGTGGCGCAGGTGATCAAGCGCCCCAGCGATGAAACCAATCGCCGTCTCGCCAACGGTGAACGGTCGGTTGGGGTTTCAGTGTTCAAACGCCCCGAGGCGAACTTGGTCGCGGTGGCAAGGGCCGTCGAGGCCCAGTTGGACGAAATCAACCAGCAGGAGACGTTCGCCAACGCAATCTTCCATTCGATGGACAGCGTTGCCGACAACGTGGTGCAGTCGCTCAACGACCTGCGCGACAGCGGCATGATTGGTGGGCTGCTGTCGGTGATTGTGCTGTTCCTGTTTCTGCGTCATGTGCAGACCTCGCTGCTGATTGCCGCGACCGTGCCGCTTGCGATGTGTGCGACGCTCGGGTTGATGTACTTCCTTGGCATGACGTTGAACCTGTTGTCGATGGTTGGCCTGATGCTCGGGATTGGTCTGCTGGTCGATAACAGTGTTGTAAGTGCGGAGGCCATCGCGCTGCGCAGGCGAGACCCGGGAACAACGCCAAAGGAAGCTGCGGAGAAGGGGGTATCCGAGGTTGCACTCGCGATCACCGCGGGTACGTTGACCACGGTGGTGGTATTTGTACCGTCGTTCATGACTAACGTGCAGCAGGTGGCGACGATGCAGCAGAACATCGCGATCCCGCTATGTACGGCCCTGCTCGGCTCGCTACTGGTCGCGCAGACGCTCGTGCCCACGGTGATGGCGCGACTGCCGATGCCGGAGAAGGAACCAAAGCATCGAATTATCGATGCACTCGCTAATGTCTATGATCGCGTCATTCGGCTGACCCTCGGGCACCGCTTTTTCTCCTTTGTGCTCGCTTGTCTTATCGCGGGCTCTGGTTGGTATGCCTATCAGCAGCTTGAGGTGGACATGAATCCCGCCGAGGAGAGCGATCAACTGCGCCTTTCCTACTATGTGCGTGGTTCTATGGACATCGATTACATCGAGACCTTTATCCGGCGCGTAGACGGCTATCTGCTCGACGGNCGGGAGAAGTTCCAGATCAAGGATGTGTTCACGAGCTACGACACGGATCGGGGCCGAACGACGCTGACCATCCGTGATGACGCAACGATGAATGCGCAGGAGATCCAGGATCTCATCATGAAAGACATCCCGGAACTGCCGAATATTTTCATGCGCTTTCAGTCTGGCAAACGCGGCTTTGGTGGCCGGCGCGGTGGCGACGGGGGTGGCATGTCGATGCGGTTGGTAGGGGACTCCACCGATGAGTTGCTCACGATTGGCGATGACGTCGTCGCCATGCTTGAGCAGCATCCCATGCTGCTCAACGTGCAGCACGACGGGGAATCCAACCGGGTCGAGCTCAATATTCGTTATCGCCCTGAGGTTGCAGGCCAGCTGGGCATCACCGCGCGACAGGTTTCGCAATCGGTCCAAGTGGCGCTTGGCGGGCGGGCGATGAGCCGCGGCTTCGTTGAGCGCGGGCGGGAAACCAACATCTACCTNGAACTTGAAGAGGCAGACGATGCGGATCTCGATACNGTGCGCTCGCTCGCAATCTTNAAACCGGATGGNGGTACNGTTCCCCTNGAGACNGTCGCTGACCTTACCTTTGANTCGTCAATTCGTGTNATCCGNCGACAGAACCGNGAAACCTCGCTCAATGTNAATTTCGGGGTGCGGGATGCACCGCCGGCGGTTGGCCGAACCATCGTCGAAGATGCAATGAACAAATATCAGATGCCGCCGGGCTATCGCTGGCAGTTTGGTCGCGATGCGGACATGGACAACGAGATGTTCCGTGAGATGGCGATCAACGTCGTCATGGCGGTACTTCTGGTCTATATGCTGATGGCAGCACTGTTCGAGTCGGTGCTGTTCCCAACCACGGTCATCATTGCGATCGGCTATTCAGCGGTTGGGGTTTTTCTGTTTCTCTGGGCAACCGGCACCCAGCTCACTGCCATGGCGCTGACGGGCATGCTGCTGCTATCGGGGATTGTCGTGAACAACGGCATCGTGTTGCTGAATCGTATACAACAACTGCGACGGGATGGTATGGAACGGACCCGGGCGATCGTGGAAAGCGGGCGGCATCGTCTGCGGCCCATCCTTATGACGGTGTGCACGACCATAGCGGGCATGATTCCGCTGGCGTTGGGTGAGACCCGGGTCGGCGGCATGGGCCCCACGTACTATCCCATGGCGCGTGCACTGATTGGCGGGCTTGCCTTCTCGACAGTTATTACGTTGCTGGTACTGCCGCTGATGTATGTACTCTTAGATGACCTAAAAAACGGGCTCTATCAGTTTTGGCTGAAGACGCGGGCACGAGCTGCAGCGCTCTCGGGCAGCAGCTGATGAGCGGTGAAGGTTCGACTGCCGCTCTGCTGTGCAAGGTGCCGGATTGTTCGCCCGTCAATGGATCAGCCGTTAAGTTCAGCCAACACGAGAATACGACCGGGTGTAGCTGACGGCCAAGATTCCACAGGCCCGCCGGCGTTCCGTTCCTCGAAGAAGGCATCAACCGCGTCCTGATCCGGAAACTCCAGAATCACTGATCGCTGCGGTATGTCGTCATGTGCCTCGATCGCGGTTGGGGTCTCGCCTTTCGCTAGGTACCTGCCGCTATGCAATCTCGATCAGTGCGGGTATTCGGGTGATGTATTCCGGGAACTTCGCTATGTCGAACATGTTGATGTCGATCTAAATTTAGACAGCCATCACGTGGTTTCCTTCAGTGGAGTCCCATCCTGCCAGATGAGGGCGTTGTCGTGGTGGCACCGTACTGGCATCTTGGGCTGCACGGGAATAGGGGTAAGAGGCTATGGGAATATTGGTACAGCGTGAGTTCACAGTCGCGCAGGATGACCGTGTTGAGTTCGAGCGCCAGAGCAGACTCGGTGTATGGGAGAACATGCGCTACAACGGCGCTCAGATGATTGCGTTTGGCGGTTGGGGGTTTGGGGGTGATGGCAGCGTACTTGTCACGCACTCGGTCTATGCAGATTTTGATCACTGGACCGCGACCCGACAGTGGGGTGCTTTTGCTGATGAGCAGGCTCGGATCGAAGAGACGGCGGCTATTCGGCGCGTATTCGCAGGGCGCGGCCGACTGATCGAGAAGTCCCGGGCAACCATCATCGACTATGACTCCGAGGTCTCATCCCCAGAGGTCAAATGGCGCAACGTCGGCGAGCCACTGGCGCCTGTACCTGTTTCATTTGGTCGGCAGTCGGTGGTGGCGGAGAGCCGTTTTGCTCCGTGCGATGCTGCCCAGTTTCGGGCCGTGACCCTGGAAGGCATGTGGGCCTGGTACCGGGCCCTGGGCGCCCGCCCGCTCATTTACGGGCACGATCCTCTTGCTACGCCAGGGAATGTGGTGACGTACGTAGCGTTTGCGGACATCTCACAGTGGCATGCGCTGGCGACGCCGGACACACAGGTAAAGGCTGCATGGGCTGAGCGAGATACGTTGTCTCCCGTCCAGACGGTACGCCTGTTGATGGTCCAGACCAACTATGGTGTGGACGCCTGAGGCGCGTAGTTGATGGTGTGAGTCTGCCCGGATACGAGGTCCGGATGTACGGATTGTTTCCCATCCGGCCAGGTTACCGTTACCTGCTCGACCTCCTTAATCTCGCCGAGTCCAAACGTGACGGGTAACTCAACCTGGGATAGGTAACTCCGGGTTGGCGTGACCACCCGGCGTTGGGTGCGCTCGCCTGCGATGAGTTCTACTTCAGCCCCGACCGCGTTCGGATTCCCGGTGCTGCCGCGTAGCCGTACCCGGATCCAGTTGTTGTTTAGTGCCTGATCGTTGCGTAGGAGGGCTACGCTGCCATTGATCGAAGTGATTGCAACATCAAGGTCGCCATCAGCATCTATATCGGCATAGGCCAGCCCACGGCCAACCCGGGGTTCGGTGAGCGGCGTGGCTGGCTTCTTAACGTGCTGGAAACCGCGTGGGCAGTTAGCCCCGCAGTTCCAGAACAGTTGCGCAGGTTGCATGTACTGTTGGCTCGACTGGACGCGGTTGATCTCGGGTTCGACATGTCCGTTAACCGCCAGCAGGTCCTGGTGGCCGTCTAGATCAAGATCCAGAAAAGCCAGCCCAAAGGTAAGAGCCCTTCGGCTCGCAGGCCCGATGCCCGAGACGATCGCGTCGTCACTGAAGGCCGCGCCGTTATCCCGGGAAACGTAGAACGACGTCATTTCGTTGGCAAAGTTGCCAATGGCGAGGGCCAGCTGGCTGGCGCCGTCGAACCATGCGCCGTCTATGCCCATGGCACCGGTGGCAAGACCGCCGCTGTCGAATGCGAGGCCTTTGGCGATACCGGCCTCGGTGAACGTGCCGTCCCGATTGTTCAGAAAGAGGAAGTTCCGCACCGTATCATTCGCGACCATCAGGTCAGGCCAGCCGTCCCTATTAACGTCGAACGGCAGGACTGCAAGCCCCTTGCCGGCGGGTGTGCCTGATGCACTCGAGAGCACCTCGATACCTGCGCTGGCGCTTACGTCGGTAAAGTGTGCGCCATCGTTCCGATAGAGGTAGTTGTTGGTGCCGGCATAGTCTGTGGGAGGACCATACGCACGGCCTACTCCAGTCAGCCGATAGTCGACCTTTGCGTTGATCTCTGGGGTCCAGGTGACGTAGTTGCACACAAAGAGGTCGAGGTCGCCGTCCCGATCGTAGTCTAGAAAGCCTGCGCTGGTACTCCAAGCTTTGTCGTCTCCGGCAACGCCGACGGTTGCCGTGACGTCTATGAACCCGGTGTCAGCGTTCTTAAGCAGCCTGTTTTTCCCGACGGCCGTTATGAAGACGTCGGTGCGGCCGTCGCCGTCGTAGTCACCAACAGCAACGCCCTGGCCATAGAGCAAAATGTCGAGGCCGGCAGCTTGTGATTTGTCCTCAAAAGTGCCGTCGCCGCGGTTGGCATACAGCGCGCTGCGCGCATCGAGTGGCTCTGGTGAACCGGGCCACGTTTTCGAGTTTACGAGCAATAGATCGGCATCTCCATCGTTGTCGTAGTCAAAAAAGGCCACACCACCGCCCATCGTTTCGGGCAATAGGCGCTCGCCATAGGCGCCGCTCACATGCTCGAAACCGATGCCCGAGATTGCTGTGACGTCGGTAAATGGGATTGCGGGTGCCGACAGTACCGGGGTTGGCGCGACAGGTGTTGTGATTTTGAGGTCCTCTGGCGCCATCGGTGTTGCTGTCGGGAGCGATAGGTACCAGATTAGGCCACCACAGAGCGCGAGCAGCACAAGGCCAACGAATGACCCGATGAGCGCCCGCGTAATGCGCGCCTCACCTTCCGCAACGTCGTCCTCAGACAGCAGTGTGTCGTTCATTTGGCGCTTTGTGCCTGCAGGAGCGGGGTAAGTTGCGCACGCTGTAGGTCATAAACTACGAGCGGGTCAGCAGCGTGATCGGCTGCCGGGTTGGCCTGCCGCGCGGCCGCGATTGCCTTGTCCCGCGCATTGTTATCAATCCGGTAACGCGCATGCTCTGCGCGGTGNTGGGCTTCAGCCTTAGGATCACCCAGGCGGGCGTGGACCTGGGTCAGGCCGTAATGCGCTGCAACGTTCTCCGGGTCGAGCGCAAGGGCCGCCTCGTAGCTGGCGCGCGCTCGGGCGAGCCAGTTTGCGGCGTCGGCCTCGGTCCGCTCAAGCTTGGCGCGCTCGAAATAGGCGAGTGCAAGTTTGTTGTGTACGCGATAGTCGCGGCTGAAGTCAAAGCCACGGGAGCGTGCTTCGGCAAAGCGCGTCTCTAGAATACCCACGAGCTTATCGATGGCGTTATCGAACTCACCAAACTGCAGGTCCACCTGCGCGCCGAACCAAGCTATGGACCAGGGTGTACCGTCGCGGGCTGCTGCCTGTTGCAGCGAGCTTGCAGCATCAATTAGCCGGCCCTCGCGCAGGTAGAGACGCGCTAGATTCAGCGCACCCTCCGGCCGACCGAGGGCATCAACTTCAGCAAACGCTGCCTCAGCCTGGCGNAGCGCGCCTTTCCCAGGCTTGCGCAGCAGGCCGATTCCATAGTCATTCCAGCGTTGCCAGGTGGGGACTCCGCTCGGTCGGGTTGCGTTGTCGAAGCTGATGTTGTCGGTCGCAATCGTCACGATCGGTAGCGTATTGCCGTCAAACCGATCACCACTGAAAAGCCGCACATANTTGGTATCGAACTTACGATACTTGAGCGCCGCAGACAGGCGTATTGGGCCTTCGCCAGCTGGTGCGCGAAAGCGGTAGAAAACAACATCGGCCGCGCCAGGAGGGATCTGGTGGTCATACAGCTTTGTAAAAATGTCTTCCGCATTACGCCGGTCAATACGGTTTCCCTTGCGGTCGACTACCCACGCGTTGACGAAGTGTGCCCATGGGTCGACAGTGCCGTCAGCATCGATAATCGCGCCCGATTGGCCCAGCGCTGTGCCGTTGCTCGAAACCTCAACGTCCAGCCATACCTGATTGGAGTCTGCNGTGCCTTCTGTGAAGAGATGGCCCAGAGTGAGNGTACGTAGCACAATGGCCGCTATGTAACTCTTGCCTGGTTCTATCACGGGTGCCGTGTTAGTTAGAACAGTTAATGGCGCGTCGATGTCTTCGCCTTTGATCAGACCGAAGATGTCGACCCGAACGGAATCGCGCAGGATCTCCTTGTGGGCTTCGTTGACTGACTCAGGGAGTCCCAACAGATGCGGGATTGCGGTGTTGCCACCTGGGAAGTTGTGGCCTTTGATCTGCAGGCCAGCATCTGCTNTATAGGGTTTGGCCCCGAAATCGTTCGATGCCGTCAGCGGCATGTGGCAGCCATTGCAGTTCTGCTGGGCTTCCGGTGGGTAGTAGAAACTCTCGATACCGTGTCCCGACACCCCGCTAAGCAGGAACGAGTCGTAGTGGTTCTGCCCTCGCAGCCATTTGTACTTGTTCAGCGATTCCGGCAGATGCACTTTGTGACAGGTCCCACAGAATTCTTCGCTTTTGTGCAGTGGCTTTAGGAAGGTCTCTTTATGGTGCGAAGGTTTGCCTTTGACCAGCAGATGGTTGAGGGCACGGAGTTGTGCGTTGTCTGAGAAGGCAAAAGGATAGTGTTCGGGCGCACTGATGATGTAATCACCGTTGCCGCGGGAGCTGCCAAGTTGCGTGATGGCATGGCAGGCCGTGCAGGTGATCCCCGCGTGCGCGGTGGGATGTTTCACATCGTCGAAGGCCGGGTCATCGAAGGCGCCTGAGAAAAGCGGGACGGGATCGTGACAGCCGGCGCAGAAGCGTGCGGCGCGTACGTCTCCATCCCGCGTCAGGGCAACCTGGCGGGTGTTGCGTACCGAGAACAGGTAGGCTGGGTTGTTGAAGGAAGCGAATCNGTGTGCGCTGTGCGCCCACTGTTCGTGTACGTCAGAGTGACAGTCCACACAATACTGGTCCTGCATCATTGCGTGTGCTGGAATGAGTCCGCCCCCGGCGGTGCGCGCCAGCGACGGTGTGAAGTCGCCCGGTGGCGGCTCTTCTTCCCCAGTAGCTGACAGCGCGGCTCCCGCCACGCTCAGGACGACGGATAGTGTGCCTATTGCCACGCCGCTGCGCCAGCGTATGGGCTTGCCGGCAAGCCGGTGCAGAACAAATAGCCACGCGGCAGCCAGGGGTGCAGCGACATGGGTCCAGTACAGCAGTGCCCGCGTGGCAGGGTGTTTGACTTCAAAGAAGGGCATGCCCCGGGTCAACAGGATTCCGCTCACAAAAAGCGCCAGCATTACGCCGAAGAGCGCTAATCCNAGTCTGACCGCGAGCCGGTTCGGCCTTTCCCAGGCACGCTTCANGTGCAGGCCGGCATAGATGATCGCTGGCACGACCAGCAGAATGCCAAGTACTANGTGCGCAAGGAAGGCATATTGGTAAACGAGGCCCTGGAGGTTNTCGANGCCNCGCCAGCCAAGGAAGGTCACCAAGCCCAGATACACTGAGTCGATCGTCAGCACCGCNGCCAGTAGCAGTACTACTGCCAGCAGGCGCCGCAGGCCCGGGGTCACAACCTCTTNGTATTTGCGCACTNTCATGTTGGNTNCGGATCAGCGCCCGNTGGTGCCTGNGGGTCAGAAGCCTTCCTGAAAACGCACATTGTANCGGGCGTGCAGTGTGTCCCGTGCATCCCGNGCGGCGCGATCAAGNCCGGCNGGTTCGGGTAGCGGACCAACAGTCTCGCCATCAGTAGTGTAGAGGTCCATGTCTTTTGCCCAGCCGCGGAAGTCCACTACAAAGTGGCGCGTATACCCATCGGCCGGAGGTGNAGGGGCGCCAAACTCGAGATGGATNTCCTCGCCGCCGCCAATGATCGCAAGCGCACCATCTGCTTTGGCCACTAATGGGTGCACGTTACCCAGCGCCGAGTAGAAACCGCGCAGGCTTTTGGTGTCCCAATACGGTGAACGGGTTTCGTAGTCGTAGTAAGGTACCCGCTGTGGACCGTTCGTGCGCAACGCGAACCCGGTCCTGGCGACCCGGGCAATCTCTGGCTGCAGCGTTTTTGAGGTAACGCTCTCGGGNCGGGCTATCTCTTGCACCACCTGAATCTCATCCCAGTAGATTTCCATATTGGACGTAAGACGCAGGGCCGTGGTCCCTGCAGGCAGGTTTTGGAGTGGCAGGGNCATCTGTCTGGGCATCCCTGCCGGGNAGCCAAAGTGCGCCTCGACCGTGACCCAGGTCCCATCTGCGCGACGTGCCGCAAGGTCCGGGGGATCGTATTGGATGCCAGCCTGCCAGGCAGCGAATACGGTCTGCGAATAGCCATATTCGACCCAGCCTTCCGCCAGCAGAACTGATGCTTCGGGTAGGGGCTCGCCAAACTCCAGTGTGAGTACCTGGGGTTCAGCCAGCAACCCGAGGAAGCGGTTGTCGACGGGTCCCGGATGGGGTGCTTTGCGGTCCGCCTGACTGATTTCGGCAAGCACTTCGGTATTGCCCCAGCCGGTCGCGCGCAATGGGCGCAGACTCTTGCGCCAGAAGATGGGGCGGCCAGTGACGACCGGACCGCCGGTNCCCATTCGTTCGTCCAGAGCCACCTGCACGCCTGGTGGAAGATCCAGAACTGTGAGATTTACGGNATCGAGGTAAGCGTTCTCTTCCATCGGTTCGGTGAGTTTGATGGCATAGCGGCCGTCCCGGGCCTTCAGTTGTGACTCCCGCAAGAGGTAGCGCTCAAAGGGGCGTGGTGACGCGGTCTGACCTGGCGCTACAAAGAAGCCAAGACCAGCAACGCCGAGCACATCGGTCACGAACCCGTATTTGTCCCCGTCCCAAGCGAAGATGACGGGACAGCTNGCCAGCTGGCGCTGAACTTCATCTATGTCGTGCAGGCCGGGGAGGAGGTTGATTTCGGTCTGCGTGACCCCGTCGCTCCACTCGAGGGCAATGTAATCTGCACGGTCGGCTCCGCCGAGCCCGACGCTGAGCGGCGCCAAACTCTGTCCCGGCCCGGAGTGACTGTCGAGNGCGGCGACGTTGGACCAGCGTCCCTGGGTGCGTACGCGGAGCTTCGTCCCGATGCCTGATGCATTGGANCGCATCTGCTCGGCCTCGCTCTTGCCGCTTGGACGNACCGTGAGNAAGCTGTGCCGGCCTGGCCCGGGTGCGCGCCAGACCAGCTGGCCACCTTCGAGCGTGGCNAGCCCGGGCCCCTGCGCGCCGTCGAGCGTCACTGCTAATGCCGCTGATACATCTTCCGCAATGAGTATTGATCCGCTCGCGTGTATGACCGAGAGATGGCCGTCACTCAGGTGGATTAACTCGGGTGTGCCGTCACCGTCCAGGTCTGCAGTAGCTANGGCCTGGGCCGCGTTCGTTGCGAACGGTTGTGCCGGTGAGCTCCGGTCTGGCCATTGCAGGANGCCCTCCTTGCTGGATGCGTAAAGCTCAAGGTGACCGTTGGCGTCTAGGTCGGCAAAGGTGAGCGCGCTAAGCGGCTGTTCGANCAACCCTGGGTAGCCGTCAAACTTCACGTAATTCCAAGTTCGGTCGTTCTGCCAGATATGGTGTGGCGGTTCGNCGTTGAGTACCAGAATATCGACGTCCCGATCAGCGTCAAGATCGGCAACCAATACTTGCTTGCCAGCGCTGCCGTTTATCCCCAGTTCGCCAGCGAGCCTGCGGAATGTACCGTCCCGGTTGTTACTGAACAGTTCGTTGCCGTCCGGCCCTGTTATGAATACGTCGAGATCGCCGTCGTGGTCGGCATCAAAAAGGGCACCATCGGTGCAAGCTTGAGGCATTGCCTCTGACTGATTCCAAGTGCCATCGGGTGTCTGGTAACGAATTTCCGAGACGGCACCGCATAACACCACATCGACCAGGCCATCATCGTTGACGTCACCCCANAGCGGGGCGCGNCCCCGAGCGAGGTCCACGAGCACATGCTCGGCNCCTTCGAAGCCATCTGCTGTTCCGAAGTATAGAGCTGCGTGATCGGGCCCCGTAGCTATCAGATCAGCCATCCCGTCACCGTCGACGTCGGCTGTGGTTAGCGACGTGGCTGCGTGTGTTGCAATTGTTTCCGGTGGTGCGAAGAGCGCGCCGCTAGGCGCCGATAGCGTCGTTGGTCTCGGCAAGGAGCTAACAGATTGTGCCTCCGCCTTAGGGCCCATCCGTTTGTAGGAAAAGCCAGCCACCTTTGCCGCCGGATTTGGCTCGAAGCGCTGATAGTCGGCCAGCAACTTGGTGGCTTCTTCATCGCGCCCTACCCGCCGCATCGCCTGCGCGCCNGCCCAATAGGCGCTGCGCAGGTATGGTTCGATTTGCGCNGCCTCGGTCAGCCACTGGGCTGCTGCCTCGTAGTCGCCGNTCTGCAGCTTTGACTGACCCAGAAAGTAAGCGGCATAGGCGTCTTCGGGGTCGCCTGACACAACCTTGGTAAACCATGTCGTGGCTTCTTCGGGATTACCGACGTACAGGTTTACGAGACCGGCGAGATACTGGGCCCGGATCTGTTCGGGATCCTCGGCAAGTACTCCGAGCGCCAGTTCCAACGCTCTTTTTTCATCGCCCTCGTTCTGCCGGTTTAGGGTGGCGATGGCGAGATTGATCCTCGCCTCCAGCCAGNCAGGGTTATCCGCCACCAGTTCTTTAAACGTAGCGTGTGCGGGCTTGTACTCGAACCGACCCATCTGCGCGACGCCAAGGTCGTTCCTGGCNATGTCGGCATCAGAGTACTCAGACTTGNCGCAGCCAGCGAGTAGCGTCGTCATGCAGGCGAGCAATAGCATCAGCAGCAGTTGCCGCGGTCGAGACTTGAAATGAGNGCGATACCGCATAAAAAGGGGCTCCGTTNNGCAATTGAAGTATGACAGAGCCTAGATGNCGGGTGGNGCTGAACCGATGCCTGAAGTCTCGGTTTAAACTAGCGGGGTGAGCAACGAGAGGTATTTGTTTTGTCCGAAGTCATTGCGCCTGCACCCTACTATGCCGCCGCGTGTCAGACGGACTTTCCGCCGGCAGAGACCCGCGCGGATATTCCTGCCCGGGTGGATCGGATGCTTGAAATCATCGAGCAGACGGTAACCGGCTATGAGCCGTTCCATGATGTAAGGCTTTTAGCATTTCCCGAGTTTGCCCACGCGATACCGGCCTACCCTACGGCGGCAGAGCTCTACGAGAAGTTGGCGGTTGAGGTCCCCAACGAGCACACCCAGCGCTACCAGGATGTTGCACGGCGGCTCGGCTGTTATGTCCAGACCGGCTCGTTTCTTGAAAGGGACGACGCGTTCCCAGGGCATGTCTTCAACACCACGGTGTTGGTGGGGCCGACCGGTGTGCTGGCCAAATATCGGAAGGTCAATACCTGGATCCCATGGGAAGTGCATACCAGTCCGCACGACCTGGAAGATTACAATGAGGACGTGTTTCCGGTTACTGACACCGAACTGGGCAGGATTTCGGTTGCAACCTGCTATGACTGGTTGTTCCCGGAGACGATTCGGGAACTCGCCTTCCGCGGTGCGGAGGTGTTGGTTCGGATCTCAGCGTATATGGACCCCTGGGGCGCGACTGCGCCCATGGACTGGTGGACGATGGTGAACCGGACCCGGGCGTTGGAGAACACGGCCTATGTTGTCGCCGCGAATCAGGGGGCGCAGTTTCGCAACTACCCACCCTTCAGCTGGCCAGGNGGGAGCATGGTGGTGGACTTCGACGGCCGCATCCTGGCGCAGGCTGATCCGGGACCGGGCGAGAAGGTCGTGGTGGCACCAGTTGACGTGGGTTCGTTGCGGCGGGAGCGCGAGCGCCGCCTNGGTCACGATACGCGGGCCCACACCCGCAGCAGCTTGTATACCTATCTGCAGCAGGACTACCTGGCGCCAGGTGGAGATTTGCCCCCTGAAATAGATTCGCTGGGTCGCCGCATTCGCGCTGCGAAGGTTACTCTGTCGGGCCGCTGACCAACCGGGTGAGGCCTAGCGGAAAATGGCCTGGATATGTAGAAAGATTATCCAAAGCCCGGCATCTGCCGGCAGCGGGATCAGCCACGAAACGNACATTGTGCCGACAACGCGTAATTTCAATCAGCTGAGCCCAGGACAGCAACAATCCGGGCATGCCCCCCGACGAGTGTGCGGATTATGGAGACCGGAAGGTTCTAGCCGGGTGCGATGACCACAGTGGTCGCCGCAGCCGNCCTGCGAAGATGCCACCGCCACAGGTCAGCAGAATCCACGAAGGCGGTGGCGAACTGCTCAGCAATATTGCGCGGCTCTCGATCACGCCTTAGTCCGCGGCGATATGGCCGATGGCGTTTGGACGTTTTTCGAGCCAATGCGCAAAGACCATCTAACCGTCGGTAAATATGATCAGTACGGCAAAGATCTGCTCGACACCGACCTTTTTTTGGCGCTACTGTTCAGCNCCGACCTGGCGGGGCAAGAGACACGCGGTTGCACGTCGACTGGCGACTCGTCNGTACTTAGTTGGCATNGTAGATCTATAGCCCATCCAGCCGTGCCCGCCGATACTTGATTGAAGCTTTGTTATGTGGGTGTCCACTAGCGAAGGGGAATGGTCAGCATGGGTTCGGGTGCATCGCCGGCCTCCGACTGCAAAGAGAGCAGTTGGGCAAGGAAGGAGAAGGTGCTTTTCGAATCGAGGTCGTTGTCGGCAATCCAGAACCAGTGATCCCTGTAGCGGATGGACACCGCGGCGGCGACTGGGCGGGTGGTGCCCGACTGGACCGACAGCAGGCCCTGGGTTAAGCGCTGCCAGTCGAACTCGCCGTCGCTCCCGGCCGTTTGAGTGACGAGTCCCTGATTGTGGTGGATCGGGGGTATATCGACCCCATGGGAGAGGTAGTGCAGCATCCCATTGAGTGAGCGGGTTTGCACCGAGAGCGTCTGTGGGCCTCCTGAGCTAAGGCCCGGTACCAGCCGGATATATGGACCGCCAGCGCCAACTACATTTTTCAACTTCGAGTCTGTGCGAGTGTCGGCAGCATTGATGTGCAACATCGGTATTAACGCCTCTCCCTCTCGGCCGAAACCAGCCGAGAGCACACCCTCGCTCTGGAGCTTTCGAAACAGCGTCGCGGCTTCTGCGAAACGTTCGAACTTCGGAGCGGTTGAAGGTGTTGGGCCCGCAGCAGTTGGAGCATTGGGGAGGCCATTCATCGACTGCGCACAGATACGCAGAATACGCTCGATTGACCATCCGGACTGGCTCAACTGAACCAGGGTTTCTAGACGGACGGGCAGCATGAAGCGCGTCATAAAATCGCTGCCGGACAGTGGTTGATAAGTAATTACTGGCTGCTCTTTGTAGCTCACTGAGCCCTTGAGGCCGAACGACTCCTCGGGCCCGTCTGCTAGGGGATTGACAGCGGTGCCCCCACTTCCGCCTACCACGATCTGCGAAGTAATTGAGCTGACTTCTAGAAACAACGGGCGGTCTCGGTAGCGCAGACGGACCAGGTTGCGTAGCAACTGCTCATCCGAAGTGCGGACGAGTACGTCATTGTAGTTAGCGTGCTCAACACTGATTGCACGTGGGCCAACGGCACATCCACATAACGCCAGCGTCGCAATGAGGGCCAATAACGCTGACCTCGGTCGCGACGGGGTCTGCCAGCTGGGTGTTCTGGACACTTGCTCTGGATTCATGCCTCGCTCCGCATTGCGGCGCAGACCCTATCATATTGCCGTTCAGCAGATTCCTGGGGGCTAGCCGCTTTGAATGTAGCCAAGGATACCGTTGTTGCGCGCCCTAGGAGTGAGCTTGCTGGCTAGGCAACGCAGAATCTAGGTGTTAGCTGCGGTGGGCAGCGGCGATTTGCTTTGGTACTGGCGCGAGCTCGCGTCGAACAGGAGCCAAGGGAGTCCAAACTACTGGGATTGCTAGCTCAGCCGTTGTACTCGATCTGGCCATCCTTGTTGACCGTGGCAAGTATTTGCTTAGGGGCACGCCCGACTCATCGGATCAGATGCGCGGTGCGGTGTTGCTCATGGCTGGCTGTCAAATCGTACAGGTAGCGTCAATATTTCGAAGGCTCATCGAACGCGACCCAAAAAGCGCTGCAAATCGATAGGGCCACACGCTGGCGTAGCTTGGGGCATGCCGATCCGAAGCGTTACGCCCAGCGGGCCGCAGATTGAGGACGTGCCAGTACTGGCAACAGGCGCAGTTGCTGCTGGCTGGAGCTATGGCGCTTTCGGCAAGTACCCGGCCTGGCACTGAGCAAGCATCCGAGGTGTCGCGATCNTGTGAAGCACCCACGAAATACTGCCAAGGTGGTGCCGCCGGTTCANGACACTTGCAGANATTGTGTGACAGAGTTGCCACCGNCTCGCAGACCCGTCACGTTTGACTGGAGTCCAGCCCGCCTTCAGCTAGGAAAAGCGTTTGGCGTCTCCGATCACACCACCTTCCCGCAGGCGTGCGAGTTCGGCGGTGTCGAGGCCGAGCTCCTCGACAAGAATATCGTCTGTATGCTCACCCAGTCGTGGTGGAACGGTCATGTCGACCTGGGACTCGGACAGTCTTGGGGCAAAGCCAAGTATGGGTACGTTGCCGTGCACCGGGAGGTCCATCTCGTGGATGAAGCCGCGTTCCTTGAGGTGTCGGTTGTGATGTAGTTCACCGGTGTCCAGGCATGCCGCGCATGGCACGCCAGCAGCGGCGATGGCTTCCATCGCCTCGGTCTTGGTGCGCTCGGCACACCAGGCCCGGATCTCCTCGTACAGGTCCTCGCCGTTTTCCGCTCGTGCCTGGTTGGTCTCGAAACGGGGATCAATAAGCAGGTCGGGGCGATCCATGGCAGCACAGAGGCCGTCCCAGTGGCCCAGGTTGACTGGCATCAGGTACATGTAGTCGTTGGGGCCAAAAGGTTTGCAGGGGTAGATGTCGACCGGAGGCAGACCACCCTTGTTGCCGTTGCGCGGCGTTGCCTGGGTGCCCCAGTTCGAGCCGATGAATGCGCGGGTGCGTACGTAATACGTCATCGCCTCCTGCATGGAGACTTCAATCTCTTGGCCCTCGCCGGTGCGCAGCTTCTGCACGTAGGCAGCGAGAATGGCCATGGCGGTCTGCACGCCAGTGCCGGAGTCGCCGGTGGTGGGTCCGGGCATCATTGGTGGGCCATCAGCTTCACCAGTGATGGAAAATGCGCCTGCTGCAGCCTGCGCAACCATGTCCATACAACGGTATCCGGAGTATGGGCCGGTTGTACCGAAGCCTTTGATGCGCGCATAGATCAGGCTCGGGTTGAAGGCCTTCAGGTCCTCGTAGCCAATCTTGAGCTTTTCAATTACCCCAGGACCGTAGTTCTCGACGAAAACGTCAAAGTTGGGCGCCATCTTTAACAGCAGATCGCGGCCTTCTTCTGTACGCAGGTCGAGCGCAACGCTGCGTTTGTTGGCATTCCAGGCACAGAAGTATGCCGAGTAGTCCTTGTTCGCGCTGCGTCCGACGCCTCTACCGGGGTCGCCATACTCCGGGGGCTCGATCTTGACGACGTCAGCACCCATCCAGGCCAGGGCCTGTGTGCACGAAGTCCCCGCTTCGTATTGGGTCATGTCGAGGACTCTCATACCGTCAAGTGCTGCCATGCGGCTCTCCAGGAAGGGCAGTGGGCGTGCCATGATTTATAGCATGAATCGGCTGCTGGCCGGAGGCGTCCGTGCAGGGCATCCGGGTCTGTCAGTCTAGGAACGGCTGGCCTTCGGGCCAGGTGTCCTGCGGCTCGTAACCTAAGACTTGCCGGGTCTGCGAGAGATCGATGCGTTCTTTGCGCAGTGGCCTGCTGGTTGCGAACAGCGCTTCGTAGGTGCCGTTTTCGAGGGCAGTCTCGACACAGGCTGCGAAAAAGCGCCCTGCATCGGTGTGGCTGAGATATACATCGGTACCCGTCGGACTCGCGAAGAGTTCTTCGGCGTGGGGTTTCGAACGTGGCAACCACCCCAGTCGCGCCGCGATCACAGACAGGCCGTAGACGCGGGCGTACATCTCGCCCATATTTTCACACCAGAGCTTCGTGAGCGCGTAATGGTTGATCACACGAGGTCCATCTTTAATACGGATGAGATCGGACCAGGAATGGCCTGATACGACCTGGACCGAGCTTGTGAGCACGAGTCGGNCAACGCCGGCCTGCCGTGCCGCGTCGCAGACATGATAGAGCCCGCGCACGTTCGGCTCGATGAGTTCCCCAATGAAATCGGCCTCGTCGGGCGTAGCCGCGAGATGGATGATGGCGTCCTGGCCTACTGCGGCATCTGCCACGAACGCGCGGTCGCAAATGTCGCCTACGATGGATCTGACCCCCTCAGGGGCGGCGACTCGGTCAAGTCCCGTGACCTCGTGCCCGCGGCTAATTAGTTCGCGGCAGACGGCCTGCCCCACACCTCCCGCTGGACCGGTTACCAGTACGCGCATGATGTCTCTCTAGTTTGCTCAGCGCACAGTATCGCACCACATGCGGGTCCCGCGATCGGCGGCGAAGGGCCATTGTCGCCGGTTGTTTATATGCTCGCGCAGGACCCGTTTTAACTGCAGGATCCGGCGCAGCCGACAACAGACAGACCAGGTAGANCATTATGATCCAAAATAGGCCGGGGACTNGCAGCGATTCCGCTTGCCAGCGATGCCGAGNTCCGCCACACCGAACACTGATACCCCGCAGCGCGACTCGCTGCTGCGCTGTCCGGTATGATGCGNTCACCCTTTTCTGTTCGGAGCACCAAATTTGGCCGAATACATCCCAACACCTGTTGATTGGGTCCGCGAGCAGGTTGAGCTATACGAGGCGAGCGGTGGTACGGAGGGCACAACTCTGCTCGACACCGGTCTGCCTTGCATCATTGTGATCCACAAGGGCAACAAGAGTGGTGCCATCAGGAAGACGCCCCTCATGCAGGTGAAAGACGGTCCGAACTTTGTGCTGATAGGCTCCATGGGGGGTGCGCCCAAAAACCCGGTATGGGTGTACAACCTGAGAGCTAATCCAGAGGTTGAGATCCGTGACCATACCGAGGTGTCTACCATGCGTGCGCGTGAGGTCACTGACGATGCGGAGCGTGATCGACTTTGGGAACTGGGGGTTGCGGCGTATCCGCCGTACGAAGACTATAAAAACAAAACCTCGCGTAAGATCCCGGTCTTTCTCGCAGAACCTATCTGACGTTTGTTACATCGGTGGCGAATACGCTCGGTGGAGCGATCCATGTCTTTGTGGCAGAACCTTTTACGCAGGTAGATGCAGTCACTCTGGCTCGATGCGCTGCTGTGCTGCAGGCAAAGGAGCGTACAAGGGCTCAGCGCCACGCCCGCTCAGGGCAGTATCAGCGCACGGTGTTGTCACGCTTCATGGCGAGGGACGTCCTGAGTGGCTTCGTCCCGGCTGTAGCACCTGGGGATTGGATGTTTGCAGTGGGCCAACACGGTAAACCCGAGGTTGCCTGGCCACAAGGTGCCCCGCATTTCAATGTCAGCCATACCCGGGACCGGATCGTGATGTGCGTCAGTTCGGAGCCCTGTGGCATCGACATAGAGTCGGACGCACGTAAAGGCCGGCTCATGGAAGTGGCCGAGCGGTTTTTGGCTGCCTCCGAGTCGGCCGCTTTGCGTGCGCTGGATGCCGAGGCGGCGCGGCGCAGGTTTCTGGCAACCTGGACGCTCAAGGAGGCGTTTGTCAAAGCCTTGGGCCGTGGTCTGTCCTTCGAACTGCTCAAGCAGTTTGCTTTTGATCTTGATGAGCTTAGCTTGAGCATTACAGCAGCGGCAGACGTCCCGCGTGCATGGCAGGTCTGGCAGTTGGAGCCGGACCCGGGATACCTCGTAGGCGTTGCAGTGGCTGGCGGCCTGGAGCGGGATCTCAAGCTCTGGAGGTATTGCTTCGATGCCTCTCCCCCTTTAGCTGAACGTGTGGTCCCGCTCGGATTCTTCAACACCTGAAGCAAGCGCCCACTCAGCATGCCGATGTTGCTGGACCCCTGCGAGCACCCGTGCTGCAATGGCGGCTGAACGTCAGTCTCTGGTCTCGCCTTGTCAGCACTCCAACCGATTCGCTACTTCGATCAGGAAACCGGCGAGCTGCGAGAAGAAGACGTCTATGGAGGGGTTTGGGTCAGGCGGCTCTACGGCACGTTTATTGGGCGGCTGCTTTCGTCGCTTGTAGCTCTGCCACCGGTCAGTCGTTTTTATGGCTGGATGCAGGATCGGCCTGGTTCCGCAAACAAAGTGGCACCCTTCATCGAGCAGTTTGGGATAGAGATGGCAGACTTCCTGCCACAGGAGGGTCAGCCCGCGAGCCAGCCCTATGCGACATTCAACGACTTCTTTACTCGCCGAGTCGCCGACGGCGCACGCCCATTTGTGCAGGGTGCAGCGTTCCCTGCGCCTTGTGACGCTCGTTACTTTGGCTACAACTGCCTAGATGACTCGGTGCAGGTCCCGGTCAAGGGCTCGCTGTTTGGTGCTGGTGCNCTGATCAACGGCGAGCGTTGGAATGAGGTTTTTGCTGGCGGGCCGGCGTTCATTGCGAGACTCTGCCCGGTCGATTATCACAGGTTTCACTACCCGGATAACGGTTGCGTGCTTGCGTNGTGGCGCATCCCGGGAGCGTTGCACTCTGTGAATCCCTGGGCGCTGGCATTCCGCAGCGACATTTTCATGATCAATCAGCGCCAGGTGACCATTCTTGAAACGGACATGTTTGGCAGGCTGGCCTGGGTTGAGGTGGGCGCAACCTGCGTTGGCCGGATCAGGCAGACCCATCACAGCGCTGATTTCGCGCGCGGTGAAGAGAAGGGCATGTTCCTGTTTGGTGGCTCGACCGTGATCGTGATGGGGGAACCCGGGCGCTGGCAGGTGGATGCCGACATTGTGCGTCGCACGAGTGAAGGCCTTGAGACTTACCTCAAGATGGGCCGAGCACTGGGCCTCTCAAACCAGAAACGCGATTCCTGACCGCCTGGTCACATTTCGGCGCGCGCCGTGAGTTGATTGATGTCGCTGTANAGTCGGCTTGNGCCATAGGATTACCGTTCTTTGCTCCCTACGGTTGATTCACCTCGCCGAAAACACGCTGGGTGCNTCACACAGCGCGGAAGGGACGATAAAGTTGTGGTCATCACGGGCGCTGTTCGCCGATACCAACGATCTGCGTGGGTCCCTGGTGACTTCAGGCATTTATATGCAGGTCTTCACACTCAACCTGCACTTTGTTGCAACCCGGTTCACTGACGGNACCAGCCNGGCGTTCACCGAACCGGTGGACGCGAGTGGCAACTCGCCATGTAATCCGCTTCTGCAGCCGATGCTCGACGGCTTGCGGCAAACGATAGGCTGCAGACAGCCGCGAATAATAGTCGCAGACGCGTTTGTCCAACTGGCCGAANTGGCGGAGCCACTACCCAACGTCATCGCGGCTGCGCCACGTGGTCNGCTTGTCGTCGCCGGTGGCAACGAGATGGTCTAGTAGATCAGCCTTGATGGGAACACTGAGGGCGGCGTGATGCTTGGTATAGCTCAAAGGCGCGAGCGAAGGCGCTAGGTCTGTGTGGGTAGGCCTGCGTGGAGTGTTTTTCTCGTGAGCCGCTACCGAGNGATCGGTGCCGGGCACGCTGGTGCTGGTCGCCCTGGGTTCGCGCGNTAATACATCGGATCAGGTATTCGACGTCGGTGAGGTGTAACTGTAGATCTGCGTTGCGGTGAGCCCCAGAGCAAACAGGAGGGCTGAGATAACCATGCCCGGGATCAGTCCGTTGAGCGTTCCGAAACCTTCGATGATTAAGCCGAGCACCAGTGCACCGAGCGGCATGCTGCCGAGCAGGCCAAGAGAGTACACCGACATGATTCGGCCCCTATACGCCGGAGCTGCAGACTCTTGCACGATTGTCCGCGACATTGCGCTGGTAATTCCCATGTTGAGTCCCCACAGCATCAACANCGAGACCGCGATCCAGAAGGGCGGCTCAAGCCAAAGNGTGCCCATGATGGGTACACGGGAAAGTTGCAGGATGAGAAATATGCGCCCTGGGCGGGGCAATGGCATGAAGCGCAGGATCAGGATGTTCGACAGCGAGGCCGAGCCATAAAATGCGATCATCACGGTAGCCAGAAGCGCCGCGTCGCCCGCGTAGATTCGTTTGATGACGAACGGAATGACCATCATGAATGTGCCCGCGTTGAATACTGAGGAGGTGAAGTTCAGCAGCAGCGTGTGGAAGATCACACGGTCGGCGTAGACCGCGCGNAAGCCATCAACGAGCGCACGCCATGCGGGTTCCGGNGTGCCATTCCCTGGAGGATCGCCGCGTGGCAGCCGNATAACCGNGACCGCNCCNGCGGCNATAGATATGGCCTGGACGATCAGNACGGTCGCCAGNCCGGCCCGGCCTATCTGGCCAGCAAGGGCGAGGCCTAAAACCTGCACCAGATAGCCCGCGATGGTTGACNCGGACACCGCGCGCTGTACATCGTTACCCGCAACCCTGTTGAGGATTGCCTGCTGTGCAGGGCTTGACCAGGACGCAAACACGCTCATCCCAATCGCCCAGAACAGTACTGTCCAGACATTTAGGAGATTGGCTGATACAAGCGCGGCGAGCGCCAATGGTAGTACCGGACCGAACAGGTAGATCTGAATCAGGAGCGTGCGGGGGTCGCGTCGATCAGCGCTCACGCCGCCCAACAGCAGAATGAACAGTCCNGGGATGCCCGCGGCNGCCTGGATGAGGCCCACGCGCGCGGCGGGCAGTTCCAGGATCCCAATCAAAATCCAGCTGAGCAACAATTGCTGCATCGCGATAGCGACGCCTGAGAACGCAACTGACCCAAGGTAGACGCGAAAGCCATGCTCGTGCCAGATGCTTGGCGAACCGTTCATTCAGCTAGCTGCGTATGAGCCCGGGAAGCGCCTTGGCAACGCTTGTGGTTACGGGTGTTCNGGTCTGCTGTGTGGGAAGGCTGCGCGGGCAAGATGGTTTAATGCGCGGGGTCTGCGTCGAGATTAACACGCCATGAACAACGCGCCTGTGCAACACGAAGTCATCGCGAACGGTGTGGTCCATGCCGTGTTTGAGCGTCACGCTCAAGCAAAGGGGAGTGGTGTCACGCTGCTGTTCTTGCACGCAACCGGCTTTCACGCACGCGTCTGGGATCAGATCATCGCCCGCTTGCCCGCGCTGCACAGCGTGGCGGTTGACCTGCGCGGACATGGCCGTAGTCAAGAGACGCCTGTGCTGCATTGGGGCGAGGTTGTGNGCGATGTNAGTGAGCTTGTTGGAAAGCTGGATCTGACCNGNATCGTCGGGGTTGGTCACAGCATGGGGGCCCATGCATTGATTGGCGCCGCTGCAGTTGAACCGCGGAGGTACGCTTCGCTGCTTGCGTTAGATCCGGTGATCATGGCCCCTGAGGCCTATTCTGATTACGTACTGAGCGACCCTAACGAGGCCATCAGCCACCCCATGGCTCGGCGCCGGGCGAATTTCGACTCGCCAGCGGACATGATGGAGCGTTTGGTGGGGAAGGGTTCCTACGGCCTGTTCGAGCCTGCGATCCTGCGAGACTATTGCGAGTATGGATTGCTTCCGGCACCTCAAGGAGGCTTTACGCTCGCTTGTCCGCCTGCGATTGAGGCCAGCATATATATGACGAGTCGGAGCAACGGGGCCATATTTGACGCCGTTCGGTCGTTGCCTGTTCCGGTGCGAGTCTTGCGCGCAAAGGCACCGGTGCCTGGACAGGCATTGGATTTCAGCAGCTCTCCGACCTGGCCAGGACTAGCGGCGGAGTTTCCCGATGCAGAGGACTATCACTACCCGGAGCACACCCACTTTCTACCTATGCAGATTCCAGACGTCGTTTCGCGTCACATCCGTGAGTTGAGCGAAGCGGGCGACCGTGCGGCAGGCGACACCTGAGCCGCGATTGCTTTTGCGGCAAGGGCATGCGTTAGGGTCATGCCGGGCGCGTCAGGTTGCGGATCATTGCGGTGACCGAGAACGGTAAGTGCAATCTTACCGGGTCATCCGGCCTCTTGTTGGCAGGTGCTCAATTGCACCCAGAGCGTGAGCTGGGGCTCGTCAAGCGCGTAAGGCTTGGCCTGGAACGATACGCCAACCCTCATGAGACTGACCGAGACATCGTTTGTGGAGTATCCAGATGAGAGCAGAACCGTGAGGTCCGGGTCGTGCTCTAGCATGGCGTGGGTGGCCGCCGCCCCACCTATGCCCAGCAACGACAGATCCAGCAGTGCAAGGTCGATGCGTCAAAAGTCCAGAGCGACGTCGGCTTCCAGGTCTGTGGCATTGCGCCCCGACTCAACGCCCATTGGCAGAAGCCCGTCAGGAGCGCAGACTCGCTGGCATCAATGTGACATCCGGGAACCGATTTGATGCCAACCTACGAACATCTGCTCTACGACAATGCTGACCATGTGGCAACCATTACCTTTAACCGCCCGGACAAACGCAACGCGCTCAATACGCGGCTTCTTGAGGAACTCGATGCCGCACTTGATGTGGCTGAACTCGATGATGAGGTTCGGGTGGTTGTCTTTAGAGGTGCGGGTACAGCCTTCAGTGCGGGATATGACCTTAAAGATAATCCATACACCACGCCCGCCTCACCGGACGGCTGGAAACTCTCTGACTCCGCGAAAGCCTTGCGTGGGATCAGTGATCGTTACGTGCGAATCTGGTATTACCCGAAACCTACAGTCGCAGTCGTCAGTGGCTCGGCGATAGCCACTGGCTGCTACTTCCAGATGCTCTGCGATATCGCCTTTGCCGCCGAGACTGCAACGTTTGGTCACCAGGCCCAGCGCGTGGGTGGCGTGACCAGCCTGCCCGTCTGGGTCTGGATGCTCGGGATGCGACAAGCCAAGTATTTGCTGATGACAGGTCGGCTGATTACGGCCAAGGAGGCCCAGAAGATAGGCCTTATCACACGTGTATTTCCGGAGGGTGAACTGGAAGGAGAGGTGACCCGGCTTTGTGAAGATCTCACCATGCAGAACCCAACTGGCGCGCGTTGGCTGAAAGAGGCAATCAATGCCGACTACGACATGATGGGCTTACGTGCTGCTTTCCCAATGCATCATTCGATGAATGCGGCGATGCGGGTACTGGATCACTCCCCAGGGCAACCGACCCTGCAGGACATCGTATTTGGTGGCAACCGGCAGACAATACCGGAGGGTGAACGCTGAGTTTTCGGCGCTTACAGAAATCCTGCCGATGGCCCTTCGATCACCTGCCTTGAGCGGCTATAATCCCAATTTCTGGCGCCCGGCCCAGGAAAGGGACTAACGTGCGCCCCCCGGAGAGGTGGCCGAGTGGCTGAAGGCGCTCCCCTGCTAAGGGAGTATGGGGTAATATCTCATCGAGGGTTCGAATCCCTCTCTCTCCATTGGGAGTGATGATGCCAGAATTGCCAGAAGTACAAACCGTCGTAAGTGGATTAGAACCACACATCATCGGCTTAACGGTCCAATCAATTGAGGT
>PAWP01000018.1 GCA_002714125.1 Gammaproteobacteria bacterium | reverse complement strand
CAAGGGAGATGGCCGCGTTCGTCGTATGGTCGCGGTGGGATCCTGACAAATAGGTACCGCGACTGACAGGATTTGGATCCGGGGCGCGGCAGCTTCTCCCGGACCACCCTGTTTATCGTGCGTCACTTAGGCCTGTGCGAGGGCTATCTGCGCCGGGCAAACTCTACGAAGCGAAGTCCACCATTTACGAGCTGTTTGGGCTCGGGGACGGTACCGATTGAGATCTCACCGGAGGTTTTAGTTGTGCGCGTTTAAAAACTCGGCCTGCAGCTGCAAGGCGTCTTTGGCTTCCGGAAGATCCGGACCAAACGCCTGGAATATGTGCACCAGAGTAGGCCAGGCCTGGAGTTCTACCGGTGAGCCCGAGGCCTGAGCTTTGTTGCAGTACCGCACGGAGTCGTCATATAGCATCTCGGCATTACTGACCTGCAGCAGGATTGGTGGAAGGCTGTCGAGTGGTCCAAGCAGTGGTGACACTGCGGGTGAAGTAGAGTTTGTGCCCATGCCAAAGCTGGAAAATAAGGACAAGGCAAACGAGGGCATTCGTACAAGCTTGCCAAGGCTGGGTCCGAGGAAAGGGTCGGTCGGAACATTCCGTCGAAACGACGGACTCTGCATCGTGGCATCGGTTAGAGGCGCCATGGCGATGGCCGCATCGATCTTCTTTACGCGCTGGTCGCGTACCCAGGCAGCCAGTACAAGGGTCATGTTGGCACCAGCTGAATCTCCAGCGACATAAACCTTCGCGGCGGGGTCTGTATTTCCGGCCGGGCCATTGTTGAGCATCCATCGATAGGCGGTGCGCGCGTCCTCATGGCACGCTAAAACCTTGTATTCGGGCAGCATGCGGTAGTCGATTGCAAGCACAGACACACCTGCAAGGCGTGAAAGTTCGCTGGTGATGTAGCGGTGGCTGAGTGGGCTGCCCACCCGGAATGCGCCGCCATGCAGATACAGCAGGCGGCGGTTGGGATCAGCGCCCTCGGCCGTTACCCACTCACCGGGAACACCGTTACAGACAACGTTCTCGATGCCAGCATCGACCGGTTGGTTCAGGAATTCGTCCATGCGAATTCGTGCAGCAGCCGCTGAGACCGGCTGGCCCCCAGCGGTAAATGCCCGGAGCCGATCCAGTGTGCCCGCATGACCTGCGCTGATTTCGGCAGGTAGCTTCTGCAGATCCAGCACCGGCTGGTCGAACTCACTCTGATCCAGTGCTCTGTAACGCTTGTAAATCAGCAGATACCCAGCGCCGGCAAGCACCGCGAGCAATGAGAATGTGCCCATGAATGAAGTCCGTCCTGCAGCAATCCTGGTGCTGTTTCAGAAAATTGAGAAGCCTCCGTCAATCTTGATGACGTCCCCGGTGTGCCAGCGTGAAGCATCACTCATGAGATATACGGCGATTGCGCCAAAATCATCTGGCGTGCCCCAGCGCCGCATTGGAATACGCTTCATCACGTTGTCGACAAACTTGTCCCAGGTGAAAAGGTTCTCGGTCATCGCCGTTTCGACCCAACCCGGAATCACGGCGTTGGCGGTAATCCTGTAGCGTGCGAGTTCGGTCGATAGTCCGAGCATCATCGAGACCACGCCGCCTTTGGTAGCGGCGTAGGCCTGACCTTTGGCCGAGCCCTGGATAGCGGTGCCACTGCTCGTTAGCACAAGGGTGCCGCCTTCACCCTGGTTCACCATCTGCCGGGTGGCTGCACGTAGCGTGTAGAAGACACCGTGCAGGTTGACGTTAATCACGTTGTGCCAGTCTTCGTTGGTGTGTTCGAAAAAGGGCTTTTGGTTCTGCGTCCCGATCCCTGCATTCGGGAAGCACGCATCGATGCGCCCATATTTTTCTATGACCGATGCCATCGAAGCCTCAACTACGGACTCGTCCGAGACGTCGCAGACCAGTGCGCTTGCGGACGGATTGATGGCCTTGAGTTCGGCCTCAGCCGCGGCATTTTTCTCGGCGTTAGTCCCCCAAATTGAAACATCTGCGCCAGCTGCGGCTACCGCTCGGGCAAAGCCGAGCCCAATCCCGCCATTGCCGCCTGTTATTACCGCGACCTTGCCGCTCAGATCGAATCCATCGTATGCCACGCTTTGCCGCTCCGTTTCCGCCTAAATGGGGTCGCAGTATGCTTGCGGCCTAGGCTTTTAACCAGCGCAGCGCAGAGTGCGAATCTGCATACAGGGTGCAAGCGGCAACAACCATAAGGACGTCGTCGTCTTTCGCGACAGCCTGACAGCCGTGACGGGCGCGACCGGTTCCAGCAATAGATGGGGGACTACAGCCCAAGCGAGGAGTTTGACGAAGTATCGGCCCGTGAGTGCTTGTCTGTATTTGTCGAGATGCTGAGGGATGACTTGGCTCGAAACCCACATGAATGGGAGACCCTGGTTCTGCAGATGTTGCTGGAGGCGACGTGCATGGACATGCTCGATCTCCGGCTTGGACCAGAACGTCGGTTATAAAAGACCCAAGAATCCAGGCTGTAAGAAGTTTGCTGAGATCCTTCTCGGAGCTAAGATCTATGAGTGAGGTACTCTATTCAACGGCACAAGTCAGGCGTTTGCGGCAAGGTCGGCGCTGCTGTGAGTTGGCTACCGTGACTGACAACGATCTGGTGTACGAAAGGTCAGAGCGGGTAGGCTTTGAGTGGATATTCATAGGTCTGGGACGGCCTGGGCTATGATTGCGCACACTGCGGCGGTTTGTCGCACCTTCTTTTGTCAGCCGCCGAGCTGCGCGCGGTTAGAATCGGCGGATATTCATGAGCGAAACGAGCGACACGAAGGACAAGCGCCCTTCCATCGCCCAGCTTGCACTGCCTTCTATTCTGGGCAACTTGCTCTTCGCCATCGTTGCGATGGTGCAGACCAAGTTCGTTGGTGAACTGGGTGCCGAGTCCCTGGCGGCGGTGAACGTCGGGCAGAGGATGTTCTTTGCGCTGCAGGCGGTGATGATGGCCGTGAGTGCAGGCACGACAGCGCTGGTCGCCCGCGCCTGGGGTGCCGAAGACTATGAAGAGGCGAGCCGGGTCACGATGGCGAGTCTGTTCTTGGCCTGCACGTTTGGGCTGATCCTGACGATCCCCGGGATTTTATTTGCCGCGCCGGTCGCCTCGATCTTTGGCCTGAGCGACCGGTCTGTTGAGTTGGCGGCGGACTACATCATCTGGATGTCCATCTTTAATGTGGCGTTTGGCATTAACTTCATCATTGGTGCGGCCCTCCGTGCTGCGGGCGATGCCTGGACGCCGCTGTGGATTGGCGTTGGTATGAACATTGTGAATGTCGCTGCGCTCTATGTGTTGGTGCCAGGTGAGTTCGGTGCGCCGGCGATGGGCGCGCCGGGTGCGGCCATCGCCGCAGGTATCTCATTTGCCCTGGGCGGCGTCGTGATGGTGGTCATGTGGTTGCGGCAATTGTTCGTGGTGCGTTATATCTCGAATAAATGGTATCGCCGGGAGCGCTTCATGCGGCTTCTGGACGTTGGCTACCCGGCTGCGGCCGAGATGATGGTTTTTCAGGCCGGGTTTGTTGTGTTCTTCATGTTAGTGGGCCGCTACTACGGCACTGAAGCCTTTGCCGCCTACGGCGTGGGCGGCATGATCCTTTCTTTGTGCATGGTGGTGGGGTTTGGGTTTTCCATCGCGGGCTCGACTCTGGTGGGTCAACACCTTGGCGCTGAAGACTTTGATGGTGCGGTTAAAGCCGGCTGGAGTTCGATGGGCTACGCAGCGGTAGCGATGGGCAGCATAGGTTGGACAATGGCCTATTTTGCCGAGGAACTTGCGCGCTACTTTGTTGGCGATGATCCGCTGACCGTTGAGCTCACAACGGCAATGGTGACCATTATGGGCATCTCAACTCCGCTCCTTGCGGCCGAGTTCGCGATTGGAGGTGCGCTTCGTGGCGCGGGTGATACGCGATTCCCGTTGATGGCCACCATTATCGGGTTGCTCGGTGTGCGGGTGACCCTCGCGGCGATCTTCACGTTTGCGGGCATGCCGGTTATCTGGGTCTACGCGACAATGGTGGGCGACTACTTTGTCAAAGCTTCAATGTTGTTGTGGCGATTTCACTCCGGTCGCTGGAAGCGCGTGCTGACCAATGAGGCATTGGCTGTTTGACCCCTTCAGTTAGTTGGGTCTATGAAAAGGGGTGGGGCTTTAGTATGGCTCCGCAAGAGTGCTAATGAATCACTCGTGGCCGCTAAGCCAGCCATATAGTTCTACTGTGTAGCCTCCAAAACCAATCGAGCAATTTCCAATCGTTATAAGCAGCAAATGGCCAAATTCTTTCCACCTTTGTTTCAATAGCACAGTCGGACATCGGCGTTCATGTTTTGTCCTTCATATTAAGCTCGCGATCTAGGTCTTTGCCTTTCCTAGTTCTCTCTCAAAGTCAGGTAACAAGGATCTGCGAACGACCTTCTTATCGCACTACAAGCGAAACCCGAATGTTAGACATCTTGTTGATATCGTTAAATCAAGGATCAGAACTTTAGAAAGGTAAATGTAAGTGGAAAGTAATTCGACGGAATCCGTCGCGTCGCTGGACAACAAGCACGAAGTCATCGTTTCTTGACGCTACGGCCGCACAGCTCTTTTTGGGCGCCCCGCCAGCTTCGCCAGCACTGGCTGCGCCATCTTCACCCAGCGGCAGGCCAGCATGCGTGTATCGCGGGGATCGATGAGGTCGGTGACGTCACCGTGATGGGCAGCGCGGATCGGTGAGCGGAGCTTGAGCAGGCGCTCCTCAATGGCTTCGCGGTGTGCGTCCGGATCGTTAGCGGCTTCGATCTCCCGTTTGTAGGCGGCCGCCACGCCCCCTTCAATCGGGATTCCGCCCCACTCNCCGGCGGGCCAGCCATAGCGCAGGTTAAGTCCCGTAGCGCCTAGGCTGTGTGGCGCGTCCGCAGCAACCCCATAGGCCTTGCGCACGCAGAACTCGATCTTCGGAACCTCCGCCTCCGCGCTTGCGATTAGCGCGCGGATACCCCGCCGCATCGTTGCGATGCGTTCAGCATGACTGCCGAGCATGAAGCCGGGCATATCGAGGAATATCACCACCGGGAGGTTGAAGGCGTCACAGAGGTCAACAAAGTGCGCGTACTTTTCTGCCGCGAAGCCATCCATCGCGCCCGCCTTTTTCAGAGGATCGCTCCCAACCACGCCTACGGAGTAACCGTCCAGACGGGCGAAGCCGGTAATCAACGCGCTGGCCCAATGTCGGCGCATCTCAAAAAACTCTCCATTGTCCACCACGTGCTGGATCAGGTTGCGCGGGTTGTAACCCTGCCGACGGTTGGTGGGGATGATGTTGAGGAGTGCCTCGGGGCGACGATTGGGGGGATCGCCGGTCTCGATTCGGGGCGCGACGTCGTTTGTCGTGTTGGGCAGGTAGGAGAGGAATTGTTTGATTTGGGCAAAAGCCTCTTCTTCAGTTTCGACTTCGTTGTCGACCTGACCGCTCTCGTGCACGTGCATTTTGTGCCCGCCCAGCTCTTCCTTGTTGAGCTTCTCGCCAATCGCGCGCTGCACCACAGGCGGACCGGACGGGAAGATCTGAGATTGGCCTTTGATCATCACGGTGAAATGGGACATCAGCGCAAACGCGGCCGGCGCGCCTGCCACCGAGCCCATGATGCCGGCCGCTACAGGTACCTTCTGCATGAGTTCAACGCCGCGTGCCCACATCTCGCCGTCGGGCAGGCCCATGTGGCCTGCCGACTCGTCCGACTTTGAGCTGTGCCCGACGCCTTCGACCAGCTGTACATAGGGGATGCCGTACTGCAGAGCGAGCGGCTGGGTGAACTGCCGCTGGTGTTTGTGCACGTTGTGCGGGCTGCCCCCGGAGATGGTGAAATCATCCCCGCCAATCGCGACAGGTCGGCCGTCCAGCTCCGCGAGCCCCATGACGTAGGCCCCGGGTGTGAATGACGTGAGGTTTCCGTCCTCGTATTCGGCTGCGCCCATCATCGGCATCGCTTCGAGGAAACTGTCCGGGTCCACCATCTTCTCGATGCGCTCCCGGATGGTGAGGCGTCCGCCTTTATGCTGGCGCTCGACGCGCTCCGCGCCGCCCATCTCGGTGGCCAGGTCTTTGATGTAGTCGATTTCATCAATTGCTTTTTCCCAGGGCTCACCGGGCTTCCAGCTTTCCCGGTCCTTGTCGATGGGCATGCGGTCATCTCCTGTGGTGTTGCGTTTACTTTACCCAGAACGCGGTCGGGCTGCCGACGGGTCTGCAACCGCGCAAACAATGTCTGGTGGCTTGAAGTTTGCTGACACGAATCTGCAAGTTCTGCGCATGGAACTATGGCACCATGAAGTGCGTCCAAGCGCGAACACGCTATACGGAGCCGCTATGGAAGCAAGATACGAGAGGGGCCTTGAGCGGCCGGGCAAGGTGCCGGTCCTGACCAAGGTCTATCAGGGCTTTGGCGGCCTTGCGAACAGTCACAAAGACTTTGCTTTTGGCACGTTCCTGCTGCTCTACTACAGCCAGATTCAGGGCTTGCCTGCCTTTTGGGTCTCCGCTGTCATTGCGGTATCACTCATCATTGATGCTGTTTCGGATCCGATTATTGGTTCGGTGTCGGATAACTTCAAATCGAAATGGGGTCGGCGCCACCCGTTCATGATTTTTGCGGCGGTGCCGTTTGGGGTGTGTCTTGGCGCGCTGTTTTTCCCGCCAACGATGATGGGCGATGGCGTCATGCTGGCCTGGCTGGCCTTCTTCACGATTGCCACGCGGCTTGCATATACCTTCTACTTTGTTCCATGGAACGCGGTTGCCGCAGAATTTTCGGCCGACTACGTTGAGCGAACATCGATCATCACTTATCGATACCTGGTCGGGTGGGTTGGAGGTGTGCTGTTCTTCATCTTCACGTTCCGTGTGCTCTTCCCCAATACCGAGGAATACCCAGCCGGTCAGTTGGATCCAACGCACTATCCAACATTTGGGCTGATCGTGGGGGGCCTGATCATCGCCTGGTCGCTTCTCTCGGCGTTTGGAACGCTGCGCGAGGTACCGTATTTGCTGCAGCCGGTGCAGGAGACACCGAAGTTTAGCTTCAGGCGCTCTTTTGATGAGGTGATGCTGGCACTCAAGAGTCGCAACTTCCGCTTGCTGTTTATCATCTTCCTGATGTTCTCAGGCCTCGCGGGTGTCGGGGGTGTCTTCGACATCTACATGAATACCTACTTCTGGGGCCTTACGTCGACTGAGTTGCAGTACTTCGTGCTGTCAGGATTTGGTGCGCTGGCATCTTTCGCTACCGTGCCTATTCTGCAAAGAACGGTCGACAAGCACACGCTGTTGCTGACCTTCCTGTCAGCGTTCATGACCCTTGCAATACTGAAGGTCTGCCTGCGTTTCTGGGGCGTCCTGCCGGAGAATGGTGAGCCGTCACTACTGGTGTTTCTGGTACTCCACGGCATCGTCATGACTTACCTGCTCACCACCTGCGGGATCATGGTTGGCTCACTGGTTGCTGATCTGGTCGATGAACAGGAGCTCCGCACCGGCCTGCGTCAGGAAGGGGTGTTTGCGTCTGCCATCAGTTTCGCGTCGAAGGCAACGTCGAGCGTCGGCATCCTGATCGGCGGCTTGCTGCTAGACTTCGTGATCGTCTTTCCGCGACAGGCAGCATTTGGGTCGGTTGATGACGACACGCTTTTCCTGCTCGCCCTCAATGACGGTGTGATCATCCCCGCGCTATTCTTTATTCCTATCTTCTTGATCACGCGCATGAACGTGTCGCGGGCGCAGCTGGCAGAGATTCAGGCGGAGCTGGGGCGTTAGGGAATACCAGGCTGCGATTGTGGCTGACCTCCTGGATCCAGGAAGCGCCGGAGCCTAGTTTTTTCCTCGGGGCGTCATTGCTGATTCTTTTTGCAGGCCTTCTTGCATGTGGTCTTTGGAATGTCGATCTATTCGGTGCTAGTTTTTGCTGTAGCCGCATTTGTTGGTCTCTGGGCCATCCGTCGGCCTATATGGTCCTTTCCGGAACACAATTGAGTTTGAAACGAATGGATGGTCAAGCGGGCAAGCGGCGGTGACGCAAGTTGGTTGGCACCGCAAGCAGAGGCACCATCCAACCAGCAAGAGATAACAGAGGAGGCGCAGGAGACACTTAAAGAGGATGGAGCGTCTTCGGAGCATGCGCCGCCGAAAAACTGCTGTGTAGAGTTCTTCATTATGCGGGTGGTACGCGACTCCGCTGACTCTCCGACCAAGATATGCGGAGCATTACTCGCACACTTACTGTTTGCTGTGGTGTCAACTATCAGCGTGGCGATGAGCCGGTATCGTTGAGCCTGAATGAACCGGGATTTTAGTGTTTCATCGGTTGTCGCCGGGCAACTACGGGTTTTAGAGAGTCCTTGGTTGCCAATCACGCGGAGTTTGCGGGACTTCTATATTTCTGCGTGTGAGTGCAGGTACCCTTGGCGCGACGGGGAGCGCTGGTGCAAACACGCCGCATGCGTCGGACCATACACATGCGTTCGCGTGCCTAGGCTGGTTCAGATCGGCGGCTTGTCGGCCAGCACGCCATCTTGCTCGAGAGCCTGAACCTGCTCATCCGTCCAGTCCAGCCATTCCTTTAAAACCTCAGCGTTGCTGCCGCCTAGGCGATCACAGGGTGTCCAATCGGCGTCGGAGATGCCGTCCATTTTGATGGGGTTACCGGGCACTGGGACTTTCGGCTCCAGTGGCACGAAAAAGCCCCTTGCCTGGATCTGTTCATCGGCCAGCATGTCGGGCGTTGTGTAGACAGGCCCAGCGGATACGCCTGCTGACTGGAGCCGGTTTGCAGCTTCGCCTTTGGTTATGTCGGCGGTCCAGGTGGCAATTGCGGCCTCGATCTCATTCTCGCAAGCGCGCCGCGCGGCGAGATCCAGAGAGCCATCCAGGTCCGGAATCAACTGGGCGAGAGCTTGCCATTCCGCATTGTCTATGCAGGCTACCGCTATCCAATTGTCCTCTCCCTGGCAGCGGAACATGCCATGTGGGGCCATTTGCGGATGGCGGTTGCCAATGGGCTCGATGGTCTCCCCAAGCTGATGCGCGATCAGCCACGGACCGGAGAAGGTTACGCCTGATTCATGCAGTGATAGTTCAACTACCATGCCTTTGCCCGTCCTGGCGCGTTCGCGCAGTGCAGAAAGCATGGCCGAGGTAGCGGACATGCCGGAGGTTGGGTCCATGAGTGCCATTGCGGTATTGCGGGGCTCCTTGGCGCTGTAGCCCATCACGTTTGTGATGCCTGACATTGGCTCTACCGATGGGCCGAAGGCTACCCAATTGGAATAGGCGCCTGATGCGCCAAACCCGGGCATGGTGACGTAGATGATGTTGGGGTTGGCCGCCAGCAGCACATCCGGGGTCAGCCCGAGCGAGGGCATAGCGCGCGCGCTGAAGTTCTCAATGACAACGTCCACCACGCCTACCAGGTCGAGGAACAGTTGTTTGCCCCGGTAATCTTTCAGGTCAATCGCCACGCTGCGGGAGTTCCGGTGCAGTTTCACGAAGATGGCATTGGCGTTCCACGGTTCTGGGCCTGGTTCACCGCCCATCCAGCCGCCAATGGGTTCCCCCGCTGCCTCCCGCGGTCCGCGCCCATGCGGTCGCTCGACCTTTACAACCTGGGCACCCAGGTCAGACAAGGTGCGCGTTGACAGCGGACCTGCCCACACGTGGGTGAGGTCCAGAATGCGGATACCGCTTAGCGGGCCGTCAGCCATCGAATCCCCCATTCTCTAGGGGTTCGTTCAACTCGCGATCCGGCCAGATCGCGCGGTTGATTCTGAACGGTGGGTTTGGCGTCTGCAGGCGGCGGTCCTTATAGGCGATGGTCTGCCAGAACCCTCGTTCGCACAGGTGCTCGTCGGTCAGTACATCGTCAAACGTCTGAACAATCCCAGCCGGGATCCGTGCTTCGGTGGCGCGCTCTCGCAGCGTCGTTTTGGGGACATCCCGAATGGCTTCGTTGATCAGGCAGTGCAGAGCGTCGCGGTTTGCCATCCGGTCGCCGTTCATCTCGAAGCGTGGGTCGAGCGCAAGTTCCGGCCGGCGGATGCACGCGAGGAACGGGTCCCAGAACTGCGGCACGATATTCACGTACACCCAGCCGTCCTTGCAGCGGAAGAGATTGCTTGGGACCACGGACCAGAAGTCGCTGCCGTGGCGCGAGCGAATCTCGCGCTTGCAATGCCACATGACCGTCGTGAACTGGGACATCGCGAGTAGAACCTCGAGCATCCCGACATCGATGTCGTTGTGCCGTCCGGCCAGGCGATTCGCGTTGATTGCTGTGTACGCAAAGTTGGCCGCCTGAAACTCCGTGTAGTGGCCCGGGAGCGACAGTGGCGGCCGGCCTTGATCACCCATCAAATTGCTGTAGCCACCCATGGCAAGGAGCGTCGAGGGCGTGGCGTGCCAGTTGCGCTTTGGGCCGGTACGCCCGAACGGCGTAATGGTGGCCTTTACTGGTGTGGGCCAGGCCGCGAAGCCGGACGCTTCGATAGCAGCCACTGTGGGCGCCTCCATNATCACAACGTCTGCACGTGCGGCTAGGGCGGCCACGACTTCAGGGGCCTGGGGTGTCAGGCGCCGTTTGCCGGCGTTCAGAAACAGATCGCTGGCGGTCCGGCTCACCCACCCCGGGGTTGGTTCCGCCGGTTCGATCCGGACGACGTCGTGGCCGGCTTGGGCAAACAAGCGCCCGCAATACCCTGCCGCGAAGCCGCCGATTTCTAGAACCTTATCCATGGTGTGCACCGTGCCACATGAGTCGTGTCCTACGTGTTGCGCAGGCCCAGCCCGTAGGGGTGGGCCCAGCTAAGGCCTTCAGCTGTTGTGNCNTTTGGTCGGTACTCACAGCCGATCCAGCCGTCGTAGCCGAGCGCGTCTACTGCGCTGAACAGATGCGGTAGGTTGACTTCACCATGTTGGGGTTCGTGGCGCCCGGGCACGCTCGAGAATTGCAGATGTCCAATGAGATTCTGGTGCTTGCGGAACCCTCCTGCGAGGTTCCCCTCGGTGANCTGCAGGTGATAGAAGTCGAACTGGAGCNTGAGATTGTCGACGCCNGCGGCCNCGATGATGCNTGCACCGGCGTCGCTGGTGGAGTAGAGGTATCCGGGGGTGTCCTGATCGTTGAGCGGTTCGAGTAGCAGGGTGATGCCGGCCGTCTCAGCTTCTGGCGCGATCGCCTGCAGGTTGGAAATGAGGACGGCTTCGCAGTCTGCAGTCGTCGCACCTTCTGGCACAACGCCCGCCATCACGTGAACAAGGCTGACCCCGAGTTCGCGGGCAAAGTGCATCGACTCTGCAAAGCCCTCGCGGAATGCCGCCTCGCGCCCGGGCAGGGCGGCGAGGCCGCGCTCGCCAGCGGCCGCATCACCCAGCGGCGTGTTCAGAAGCAGGTAGCGCAGCCCGGTTGTGTCAAGTACCTTTTGCAGATCGGTAAGGTCCAGCGCGTAGGGGAACAACAACTCGAACGCCTCAAACCCGTCCAAGCGTGCCTGTTCGAAGCGGTCTAGTGCTTCAAACTCGGGGTACATCATTGTGAGATTCGCGGCGAAACGTGGCATGGCGGTCTCTTTCCTTTGAGTTTAACACTGGCTTCTTCACGGCCGCGGTGCACCGAGCCGATGGTGGCACGCGGCAGTCGTTGGGAATTCCAAGGCTCCTGAACTGTCTATATACTCGGGTGCTGCATCAAGGGTGCTGTACGGCGCGTTTTTTGTGCGCTGCGATGCTGAATCGAGGTCTTTTCCACCCATGAACTCCAACAGATTGTTCCGGATCTTCGGGCTTGCCCTTCTTTTGATGCTGGCCGCGTGCGATGACGATGACGAGCGGCCTAGCGCCGAGCCCACGCCGATTGCTGAACCATCGTCAGTGGACCCAAGCACGGTACTTGTGCGCCTGATGCATGGCGTGATTGATGGTCCGCCGCTGTACCCACGAATTGGTGAGTCGGTTGTGGGTGGCGCGGGTTATGGGCAGGCCAGTCAGCCCTTCCAGTTTGATGACAACGACGAGCGGCTCTTGGAAGTCCTATACGAGGGGGCTGAGGGCGAACCGGTCATTCTTTATGACGACATTAGTGTGCCAGTCGGGGATGACCGGGATGTTTATGTCTACATNTACGGCCGGTTTGCCGATCCGCAGGTCCAGATCATCGACATTCCCGCATTTCAGGTACCCACTGATGACGACGGCAACGTCACCGATCAGTACGCGGTGTTCGTGCAGTTTGTGGCTGGGTTCGCGCAGCAGCCGGCGGTTGATATCTACCTGACCGAAGACACGGTAGACATCGCCACCGTGAACCCAACTTTGACGCTTTCGCAGGGTGAGGTCACACCCCAAGTGTTGTACACCGCTTCGACAGGTCGACGAGTGCGCGCGACGGTAGTCGGAGAGAAAACTCTGCTGTACGACAGTCAGTCCTACACCATGCTGAGGGCGCGAAATACACTCTATTTGCTGACGGACTTCTTCGGCACTGGAGAGACTAATTTTGTGCTGAATCGGCTGGGCGGGGTGAACTCGATCGTTGGTACGGTCGAGGCGCCTGCCGAACTGCGCGTCGCGAATTTCATCAACAACGCCGAAGCGGTCGACCTCTATTTTGGTGACACCAACGANGCACCCGAGTTTGATGGCGTTCCGTTTGGCACCTTCAGCGATTATCGCTCCTTTGAAGACCAGGTTGTTTCGGTAAACGTGACGCCGGACGATGAAAATCTGACGTTCTTGCACGAGCGTGAACTGGCACTCGGCATCTCGCAGCGGTTGACCCTCGTGGTGTCGGGNGACGCGCAGGGCGAANCCGATGGCGTCGTTGTGAGCAGCGAGCCGCGCCCCATNGCGAATAGCTTGCCGCTCGAGGTGATNCACGCCGCGCCAAGCGCCGGCGATGTCGACCTATACATACTGGAAGCTGGAGAGACCCTCGCCAATTCTGAACCTGTGGTAGCGGGCCTTGAGTATCCCGCAAACGGTTCGACNCGGGTTGCCGCGGGCCCTATNTCGGTGATTGTGACAGAGCGCGGTAATGAAACCGTACTGAGCGGCCCGCTGGATCTGCANATTGAGGTGGGTTTCCCGACCATCGTGNTNACGCAGCCGGATGGCGCGGGCGGCCCGCTGGTGCCCGTTGTGCTGCAGGAGCGAACGCTCGAATGACCCCTTTCTCTTGGCATTGGAAAACACGTGCAGCTCGTCGGCTCCGAGCCCGGGTTGCTCTCCTCAGTCTCACCTTTCTTGCGCTCGCGGGCTGTGGGGAAGACCCGGGCATTGATCCGGCCATTATCCTGGCGGGTCCTGCAACCGGCGAAGTGCAGTTCGTCAACCTGATTCCCGACGCGCCTGAACTGACGATTGCCGTGGGAACCAACGCGGCGACCGTTGACTACCGTGATGCTACGGTCAATCAGGGGCTGCCGCTGGACGACTACACAATGACCGTCAGCTTTCAGGGCGCAGCGGGCGAGACGATAGTGCTGTTCGAGGATATTCCGTTCCGCATCGACGATGAAAATGAGCTGAAGGTCCTGTTGCGNGGAACTGTCGCGAATCCGAGTTTCCACATCCAGGATTTGCGAGATCCTAAACTTGTGGGTCAGGTTGCAGAGGGCACGCAGCAGGTCTGGGTCGCTGGTGGATTGGCGACAACTGAGTCCTACGATGTATACGTCACCGATTCCCGGGTCCAGGTGAGCGAGGTCGCCCCCACCCTGACAGTAAGCGGGCAGGGTCAGACCGATCTTGTCACCATCGACGCCGCGCCGGAGTACCGTTTTCGCGTTACTGCGGCAGGGTCAAATGAGGTGCTGTTTGATTCGGGCGACTTTCTGCTGCCACGGCAGACCCGTGCGGGTTTTGCGTTGATCGAGTACTTCGGTCCAGCCAGGTCCGGGGTTGCCCCGACCATTGACGCCATTGCGTTTTCGCCTGGCGGTTCGCAGGCATTTCCCAATCGCGAACTGCCGAGTGAACTCCGTGTGGTTAACCTCGTGCGTGATACTCCCGCCATGGATGTCTACTTTGGCAGTACAGCGGGCGATCCCTTTGCCGCGGGGATTGCTCCGTTGGACGTGACGCCCTATAGGGCGATCAACAGCGGACGGGTCTCGCTGAACCTGACTGAGCCGGGCGTGAAGGATCAGTTCCTGCTTGAAAGCGACGAACTGATCATATCGGGCTCATTTCATACGCTGCTGCTGCGCGGCCGAGGTGCCCTGGGTGCGCTGCAAACCATTACCTACCCGCAGTTGCCGAGGGCGATTCGTGGGCGTGTTCCGGTCACCGTGATCAACGCCTCTGATCAGCTAGATGTTGTGCGCGTCGAACTGCTTGCGCCGGGCCAGGACTTTCGTACGACGGGGTCCGCAACGGATCTTGGCACTGGCGGCATTCAAGGTGCGTTACTGGAGCCAGGGGATGTCGACCTGGTTGTACTGACGCTTGCGGACGTACTGATTTATGGCCCGGAACGGGTCTCGCTCGAAGAAGGCAGGTTCTATACTATGATCCTCTCTGAACGTGAAGTGGGCGGTACCGTTGCTGCCGACGTGATCACCCTCGTCGAAGATACGGTCGAGCCGCGAACCCTGTCCAGCTTCTGAAGCTGCCGTCCGGCTGTTCTTGGGTCGAGAAAACCGTGGTTAGCTTCTAATCCGCGCTGGCTGACCTTTATTGCGCGGGTGTATCGTCCGAGTTGATTAGGACAAAGTCGCCCCCTTCCGTCGCCGGGTTACCTATGATCAGTGTTCGAATTGAGTTGGCGGGAAGTTCCACCAGCGTGCGCTCGATGATGGGCGTTTTCGTGCCGGCAAAAGTGGCGATGAGGTCGTAGTCGCCAATCCTCAGGATTGTGTCTATCTCGATAAACAGGGTGGGCAGCTGGTAGTTCGGCGTTGAGAAAGTGATGTTCGAGTCAGGAATGACGATGTAGACNTCCGCAACACCGGCTTGGGGCGCTGCGTGAATGAGCTGGATCTGACCGNCGGTCGACATGCTGCGGGTCGGGTCAGNCACCAGCCTTGATTCGACGTTCCCATCGTCATCCGCCGCGAGGACAAGTGTCGNGCGCTCGCCGGACACCAGAGTTCGATCGACTGTATGCAGCTCTATGGCAGGCTGCCCGGCAAGGGTCACAACGAGGTCCAGGTCGCGCTCGTCTGCACCGAATTCCAGGTAGTCGGTCAACGTGGCGTGCGTAAGGTCCGTCCAGGTATCGGAACCGTTGATCACGATGTCAACGTCGCCTAGCCCCGCGATCAAGTTGGCGATGCGCAGTGCGCCCGGCATGCGCTCGTCGCTGAAGCTCTGTGCGCCGTTACGATCTACGCGCAGCGCGCGCACAGCGGCGCCGGGTCCGAAGTTGTCGGAAACCGCGACAAACAGTCGGTTGCCCCTTGCGATCGAAAACGGACCACTGTCATAGACGATGTCGCCGCCGGCCGAGGCGGTGATGAACATCCGCTTTTCACCAGCACTCACTGTCTGCAGTTCGGACTGCGCGGCTTCGGCGAGGTTAAATGCGGACAGTCCGTTGATGGAGGTGGTGTTCGGATCGTCGGACAGGTACACGCTCCAGGAGCTCCCGCCGGTTGCCGCATTGAAGAATTTGATCTCCGCTTCGTTCTCACCAGGACTAGTATCAACCACTTCGTCAACCCGGGTCAGGACAGGATCACTGATGGTCCCATGCGCGACCAAGGTGATCTCCTGATTACGGTTCACGGGGAACGAGTCTATGCGGGCAAACAACTCCGGAGTGCCGTCCAGGACGTTTTCGTGCCCGACGACAACCAGGTGAGTGCCCTGCTGCACGGGGGTCAGGCGTGTCGACTCGGCGTATCCGATTGCACGGATCAGGTTTGATGAGAAATCCAGCAGTAGGGTTGGCGAGTCCCCTACGAGGTTAATGATCCGGAGCTGGGCCGCCGGGGGTATTGGCTGCGGGCCGTCGTCGCCGGTATCGCAACCGGTGAGGAGCGCTATGAGCACGCAGAGTGCGCCTATCCACACTCGATTCATTTGGATCTCCCCACTAGTTTTCGGCTTGAAGCGCGGCCTATAGAAGGTATGACCGCAAATGAAACATTTTATCCCCATTCCGTGCTTCGCGTTCTACTACTTGGGTTACGGAGTCGGATTTAAGTGCTGTTGGATGCGGTGGCCGGCGTCAGCGCGCCGGTTGCGCTGCCTGTGGTAACCGTAGGCAGCAGCCAATAGCAGTGCGCCAATGACCACGAAGGCACAATTTTCTCCACCAGGAAGAAGCTGGGCATGTCCCAGAACACAATCTTCGCGATTGATCAGACTATGGCCGCAGCCTGTGGATGCGCGCAGATCGCTCGGCGATACCGGCAGCATGGTCGGTCGCCCTATTTGAGACCTGGGTGAGGGCCGTTGCCAGCGACGAAGTGGTCCACCTGAGTGCCGTCGGGGTTCAACATCACCCGGAAGATGACGTCGTTGTCCTGACCGTAGGAGAGCATTTCCGCTGCATCATGCTCCAGCATGATCGACACCATGACCCGGCCAATCATGCCATGAGAGACAATCGCGATACGTTCCGCAGGATGTTGGCGCAGTTCGTCCAAGAACGGCGTCGAGCGCGCAATCATGTCGGGGTAGTTCTCGCAGTTCGGGCCGCGATAGTTGAAGGGGTCGGCGTGCCACAGAGCCCATTGCTCTGCCCACTTTTTCTTGATGTCCGCATACATATGACCGCTCCAGTCTCCGCAGTCCCATTCCATTATGCGTTCGTCAAACGTAACAGGTAGGTCAAGATAACGGTTGACGATCTCGGCGGTCTGCCGGGTTCTATCGAGTGGGGAGGCAAACATAGCTTCGATCCCGCGAGTTCCTAGGAACTGACCATTGACGTCGGCCTGGCCCCGGCCAATATCGTTCAGGTTGGAGTTTCTCTGGCCCTGCATGCGGCGGATAGCGTTCCACTCGGTCTGGCCATGGCGGACAAAGTACAGCTCTTTCATTTCTATAGGTACCTGCGGGCGCGAAGACCCCGTTACTTGTATCGGATGTCACCGTTCGAGGCTGGCGTGATGTGGACCAGCTTCGTGCCATTGGCCTCAAGCTTGTGCTATTCGCCCTTGGGGACAATGCATTCGCTGGCCGCCTCGACGGAGGGTGGTTCGGTCAAGGGTGATTGGCTGGATGTTGGGCATGCCTCTGTTCCTTACTTCAGCAGGCCATCGCCCTCAAGCTGTGAGGTCTCATCCGCGCTGATGCCAAGCCATTCGTTGAGTACGGCCGCGTTGTCCTCGCCGAGCATGTGTGAGCGTTCATAAGCGTCACATGGGGTTTTGTCGAACCGGATGGGCAGCTTGTCAGCAAAGGTGCGGCCGAGCACGGGGTGTTCTTCGGCGATCTCGTGCAGAAAGCCCGTATGTCGGTTCTGCACATCGTGGTCGACAAGGTCTTCCGAGGTCTGCACAACGCCTGCCGGAACGCCCGCTGCCTGGCAGGTCTGCATGGCCTCCGTCGCCGAGACGGTGCACGTCCAGGTGGCAACGTGTTCGTCGAGTTCCTGCGCTGCCGCTGCGCGCCCTGCAGCGGTGGAGAACCGTTCATCGCTGGCCCATGCTGGCTTGCCCATCACCCCTTTGAGCGCTTCCCAGTGCGTGTCCATCATGCAGGCAATAGCGACCCAACGCTCGTCGGCGGGGTCCTCTGAGACCGGCCCCGCACAGGGGTAGCAGCCATGCGGTGCAGCGTCATCGTAGGGGAGGTGGTTGCCAGTGGGCCTAGCCGCTGTGCCGTTTTCGAAGAAATCAAGGAGTGTCGGGCCGGCGAAGTTCACGCCCACCTCAAACTGCGATACGTCGATGCGCTGCCCGCGGCCGGTGCGCTTGCGCGCCTCCAGTGCTGCCAAGATGGCGGTTGCGCCGTGCAGTCCGGCCTGGTGATCGTTGTAGGAAAAGCCGATGCCAATATCCTCGCGGCCGGGTACGCCCGTTAGGTGAGTCAGCCCGGCGAGGGCATGAATGGTAGGGGCGTAGGTTACAAAGTTAGACCAGGGACCGTTGTCTCCCATGCCGGACATTTCGATGTAGATGACACTCGGGTTGGCTTTTGCAACCTCATCGTAGCCAACCCCCCATCGGTCGAGCACGCCGACGGAGAAGTTGTCGATGACCACGTCGGCGGTTTCTGCCAGGCTCTTGCATATGGGGCGCGACTCGGGGACCGACATGTCCAGCGCCAACGAACGTTTGTTGCGGTTCCACATGACGTAGTAGGTGGACTCGGGGTCGTTAGCGCCGGTCGCGCGCTCTTCGGAATTTACCCGGACCACGTCGGCCCCCATGTCGGCCAGGATTCGGGTCGCGAAAGGGCCGGCCAGCACGTGGCTGAAGTCCAGTACTTTGATGCGTTCAAGTGGCCGGTTCATGAGCGCGCCTGCCAGTTGAGTTCAGCAAGCAGTGCGTCAGGATCCTTTGCCGGCTCGTAGTCCCCCATTGACCAAGGCGTTGAAGAGAAGTGATACGGCGCGCCTGGACCCTTGACCCCATCCGGATACGCCGTCCACCAGTCCCGTGCTTTAAGCTGTGGGTTGTCGGCAACCTGTTCAATCGGCAGGACCCAACCATAAGGGCAATGCCTGGATTGTGCATCGTGCATGAGCGCCTCTACCTCACGAGTGCCTACCCACTGGTGAAGCAGTTCCATCATCCGTTTAACAAATGCGGGCCGATTCTCTATTTCCATGTACTTGGGGTCGATCAGATCATCGTGCGCGTCTTCTTCGATCATCCAGGCGAGTTGGGCGTCAACGTCTGGCGTCGGCGTGACCATTATTGAGCCTCCCTCGGCTTGCATGACGACGTAGGCGTTCGACCAGTGCAGGCTGCCACGCCGCGCCAGCGATTTACCCGGCCGCATGGGACGGGTATGTTCGTACCAACGCCACATTAGGACGTGTTCAAGGCAGGAGGTGATGCATTCGTGTACCGGAACTTGCACCTTCTGGCCTTCGCCTGTGGTGCGAGCGTGGTGTAGTGCAGCCAGTGCGGCGATCGCGACATAGGCTCCTGATACCGCAAAGTTCAGTTCGCCAAACGTCTTGAGCGGGGGCGTGTCGACGTCGCCGGTTGTGCTGACGGAGCCGCCCAATGCACCGGCAACCAGATCGGGTGCCTGAAAATCCCGCCAGGGTCCGTCGGCGCCGAAGGACGACGTCTCTACACAGACAAGCCCCGGATTGGCGGCAAGAGCCGCGTCGACGTCAAGAGCATCTGTTGCAAAGCCGGGCATGCAGGTCAGCACAATGTCGGCCGCTGTGGCCAGCTGCTGAAGCTGGGCGAGTCCGGCTTCCGTTGCCGGGTCAACCTTGAATGCCCGGCGGTTGCTAGCGAAATAGCGGTGCCAAAGGGAGGTCATGCCGTCGTCTGCTGCCCGGTGCGGACCGCGTGCACGGAGAGGATCCCCTTCTGGCGGTTCCGGGCGCACGACGTCCGCGCCCATGTCCGCCATCAACTTTGCGCCGTAGATCGCGCGCTCGTCGGTGAGGTCCAAGATCTTGACGCCGGCGAGGGCGCCTTCAGTGTTAGGCATCTTCTGAGTTCGGGTTTGAATCAGGGTGGAGAATTAAACCACGATTGCGGGCAGCTTCCGGCTACCTTGTTTGTCCGGTCGAGATAGACAGCTTCTTCGAGGGGCATGCCAACCCTCGGGAAGTCACTTACTTTCCCCCATTAATTGCGGGAGCTCCCGCGGGGCTATGGCCAACCTCCGGCTAAACCTGGAACCCAGTGTGTCCCCGGCTGGCGCCAACCTGCGGACCCGTCTATGGTTCAGGCCCTCATATATCACGCGTGTGCAAGCTTTGGGTAAAGCAACCTATATTCCGTCCCCCTGCATTCGTATCTGTAGGCTGGATGATGACGACGTCTGCGTCGGCTGCATGCGCAGCCTCGATGAAATCTGTGCCTGGCCAGACGCGGATCTTGAAGAACGATGTGCGATTCTTGACGCGATGTCTGAGCGTGCCAAGAACAAAACAGTGCAAGACTGATGGCTCCGTCGGGTCAGCGCTGTGTGATGCGCCCGCCGCCAGTTTGCACTTGAGCAGTTCCGTGGGGAGGATCGGTTGCGAGCTACCCACGGGGATTGAGGAGGCGGTGACGTGACAGCTCTCAAAGCGCTGGAGATTGACAGGCTATCGAATGCGGTGGAAGGCGTCGATCTGAATCAATGTGCCTACGGATCCCCAGTTTTTTCACCCTGATTGAGTCGTTGGCGAATGCGTTGTTTGAGAAACTTGATCCAGTGATGAAGTCTATAGAGAACAAAAAACTGATCGACATCGCCATCTGGCAGCGTGTCAAATTGCTGGTCGAAGATACGGAGGCCATTAGGGGTCGGGCAGAGGGCAGTCAACAATGAAAGTAGCGGTGATTGGTTGCGGTGGTTACGTGGGGTCCTATGTCACGGCGGAGTTGCTGGCACGCGGCCACGAGGTGCGTGGAACCGTGCGCAACCTCGCGCCGGAACGTACGGGTTGGATTTTGGAGAAGGCCGCCGCCGTAGGGCGTGATCGTTTCGAACTCGTGCATGCTGACGTGTTCGACAAGGACTCGGTCGTGCAAGCAATGCGTGGATCTGCGGGAGCCATCGTGTGTGCAGGCTCACCCAAGATAGAGCCGAAGACCATCCCGCTGATGGCTGCGGTTGCGGAAAACTGCTGTGACGCTGCCCTCGAGACTGGTGTTACTGCCGCAGTATTCACCTCCAGTACGGGTTCGACCAACCCGCCGGGCGGGGAGCCTGAGTTCAAGAAAGAGATGGATCACTGGTCGGACGATGAGCTGCAGATGCGTACTGGTAAGTACGCGGCGGTGGGCAAGACGCGTCTTGACCGCACCGTATTGGCGAAGGCCTCAGGTTCAGACGGCGCGCTTCGTGGGGTTACGATCAACCCGTCGACGGTGACCGGGCCCTGTATGTCTCCCGAGCCCGCGAACAGCCTGCGAAGTTTTGCAGCGATTGTTCACGGCGAGCGCATGACGACGGTCCCTAACAGTTCGATGTCCATGATCGATGTGCGGGACCTTGCTGCGATTCATGTTGCGGCGCTTGAACATGAATCGGCGTCTGGGCGCTATTTTGGCGTCAAACAGAGTTGGCACTGGCGTGACATCCTTGCTGAGCTTGCCCGTCAGGTTCCGGGGTACGAGATGCCGGAGATGGATCCGGACGAAACTCCGGTACGTCCTACCGGGTTTGATCTAACGCGCCAGCAATCCCTTGGCGTCAGCGTGCGGGCTCTGGCTGAAATCCTGGGAGCGGCAGCGACTGAAATGCGTGTTCGCAACATGATCTGATTTCCGCTCCCCCTTGGTTCGTGAGGCTACAAATCCCAAGTCAGGGGATAGGCCGGCAGGAGGTTCACCACCTCTTTGGACTTGATGGGCTCGTCTCCGACGGCCGTTGGCCGGCTTTTATCCGGTATGGGTATTCAATGATCTGACCAAGTATGTGCACCTTACCTGTGCAAATGCCCTGAAGATTGGTGCCGGTGGAGGGGGGCCAAGGTGTCGCCTAACCGAAATTCCGTCATGGTCTATGTCTGGGCTGTACCGGGCTCCGACCAACTGCATACCAGACTGTTGCTGTGGTGACCTGCTTGCTGGCCTTGACCACTCAGGAGGCGCCGCGTTTACTCGCCGCGTCTGCTGGAGGCGAAAGATGAAAATAGCGTCGGTTGAACACTTTCTGGTCCACCCTGGTCGCGGCAAGAACCTCTGTTTTGTCAAACTCACCACAGATGATGGTGTGGTGGGCTGGGGTGAGTGTTACACCCAGTCGGATCGCGACAGGCAGGTCACAGCTCATATCGATCAACTCATGCGCTACCTGGTGGGGCGTGATCCACGCCATATCAAGGCATTTACTCAGGGTGCGTTTGACGACTTTGCGGCCCGGCGTCCAGCGATGGACTACTACTGTGCGATCTCCGGCATTGAACAGGCTATGTGGGACATAACCGGAAAAATCGCCGGTCAGCCCGTTCATGCCTTGCTCGGTGGCCAGATGCGAAACAAGGTTCGGGTCTATGCTAATGGCTGGTCAGGTGGCACGGCCTCGCCTGAGGAGCTGGGCGAGAAAGCCTCGGCGGTGATAGAGAGTGGCTTCTCCGCATTGAAGTTCGATCCGGTACCAGGGCCTTGGCGCACCTACATCGACAAGGCCGTTGAACGCCGCGCAATTGAAAACGTTGAGGCGGTGCGCAGTGCCGTGGGGCCGGACGTGGACATCCTCATTGAGATGCATCGTCGCCTTGCACCCATGCACGCCACCCGTATCGCCCAGGCCATCGCGTATATCCGGCCCTATTGGTTCGAAGAGCCAGTCATGGCAACCAATCTTGATGCGCTCGCCGAGGTTCGGCGCGACCTGCGCGTAACTGGCATGCCTATTGTTACCGGGGAAGCGCTTTACGGCAAAGCAGAATTCAGGCCCGTGTTCGAGAAAGCCGCCGCCGACATTATTAATCCCGACGTCTGCAATGTTGGCGGGATCCTCGAATTGCGGGAGATCGCAGCCATGGCTGAACCGTATTTTGTGGCGGTATCGCCACACAATTACAACAGCACCACTATTGGGTTGGCGGCAACTGTGCACGCTGCCGCGGGCATGCCCAACTTCATAATCACCGAGTATTTTCTTAATTTTGAGGAATTGGGTGGACAGATTGCGAATCCGCCACTGCTGGCCGCAGATGGGTACGTGGAAGTTCCGCAAACTCCGGGGTTGGGGGTTGAATTGGATGAAGACGCGCTAGCTGCATATGGATACGAGGCCTTCTCCCAGCGAAAGATTGGCGACTGATCAGTTGCAGCCCATCGATGGTAGGCGGCGAGTAGTTGTTCGTATAAGGGTTGGCGTGTCGCGAGCCCTTTGAGCCGCTAATGACGTCATCCAGGGCGCTGTTGAAAAATATTTCGGCAGATAAGGCAAAACTTGCGGCGACGAAGTTTGTGAAATAGGCCGCCGGCACGGTCCATTTATAGGCTTGCAGGTAGGCCAGAATGCACTTAGGAACTGGCGCAAACGACTATCAGGCTCCCCAATCCTGGATTGGATGCACTGCGGGCAAGCTCTGGTTGCTTTAAAGATCACGGTACTGGTCAATGGTGTCGCGCCAGACCAACGCTTCGTCCGGACCCTTGATCCAGGTCGCCATGCCTGGTGTTGGAGTGACGGGAACCAGAATCCGGTCAACACCGAGCCTGACAAGCTCTGGAATGTCGTCGAGGTCTGACGGCAGACTCGAAGTGATCTCGATGGCATCAGGGTCACGGCGGTGGGCACTGGCAGTGTCGCGAACGAGCTCCAACAGGTCGGGTGACGTGATGCGTGCTGGGAAAAACCCATCGCCCAGCCGACCCGCCCTGCGGGCCGCAGCTTTTGAGTGACCGCCCACGATGATAGGTACTGAAGACTCTGGCTGCGGCCGGCAGTAGGCATCTTCGAACTGGACAAACTCGCCCTTGAACGTGGGTGCCTCTTCAGTCCACAGGGCACGCATTGCCGCTACATATTCATCGGTCCTTGCCGCGCGATCGTCGAAGTTGGCGCCAAGGGCCTCGAATTCTTCCTTAAGCCAGCCGACGCCGATACCTAGCAACACGCGGCCCCCGCTCATTAGATCCAGGGTTGCGACCTGTTTTGCAGTAATTACGGGGTTGTGCTGAGGCAGTATCAGAATGCCGGTCCCAAGTTTGATCGCCTCAGTATGGGCGGCGACATAGCTCATCCAGATCAAAGGATCCGGGAGCGGAATCTCGTTGTTCCCCCCGGCAATCTTGCCGTCCTCTGAGTAGGGATAGGGTGATTCATAGCCAGCTGGGAGAACGGTGTGCTCCACAGTCCAAGCCGATTCAAACCCGGCTTCTTCGCCTGCCTGCACAAGCTCTACAGCTTTGGCAGGGTTGGTGTAACGGCCGGTATTGCAATAGCGGAGACCAAACTTCATTGCAGCTTCTCTCTTGATGCTTTGGTGCAGCGTACATGCATCAAGGGCGGCGGACGAGGTGGGATCCGAGTGTTGTCGAGGCTGATTCCGGCGCGGAAACCGGACAATGATGCGGGCAGGTTGTTAGCCGGAGATTACACAGACACGGGTAAACGGCGCAGGTCCGGGGCAGCGTGCACGCGAGTGCAGGAAAGATTTTGTGGTTGGATGGTCACTATGTGGCGGCTCTGATTGGCGGCTGTTTTCCCCTCGCCTTCGATGCAGCTGCGGTATCTACTGTGATGCTCTGCCTTCGCCTGCGTGATCTCCTTGTGGACGCTGCGCGCACGCATCAGCCTCACGTTCCCAGGTAGCTCGGAAGGTGCCTGAGAACGTCTTGTCGAGGCTGAACTCGTGCAGCTTAGAGAGTGACCGGATAGCGTGGCTATGGTAAGTCAGAAGTGACCCGTCCTCTTCGGGCTATTCACCGCGTAACTTCATGCCTGCCGCCTCATAACAGCGATCGATCAGCTGCATTTGCTTCACCGCGTCATCGCCGTCCGTAGGTTGCGCTTCGCCCTGCTCAACAGCACGGATGAAGGCATCGAGCTGGTAACCATAGGTTGAGCGGCGGTCTTTCTGCTCGGTTGTCGTCTGGTCGCCAACCGTCACTGCGATTGAATGGCCTACCTGGGGCACGAGGGGCTGTTGCACCTTCAGAGTGCCGTTGGAGCCGGTCACTTCGAAGGCCATTTCGAAGGTAGCGTCGGGACCCATGTCGCCCCGGGTCTTGGCTGTCACCCCGTTGGCAAAACGCATCTCCGTAAAGAGACGCAGATCTACATTAGGCGGACCCTCGATGGCGGTGGCGATCACCTCTACGGGTTCGCTGTCCATCAAGTGGCGGACCCAAGAGATGGGATAACAGCCGAGGTCCATCGTCGTGCCACCGCCCTGTGCGTAGATCATGCGGATATCAGTTTCAGGGGGTGGCCCCTGGATGCAGAAGCCGGCTTCGATCGTTTCGATGGTGCCCAGTACGCCGGAGTCGAAGATTTCTTTGGCCCGCAGAAAGCAGGGGTGATAGCGGTAGTGGAAGGCCTCGAGGAGTACCAGGCCCGTCTCTTTTGCTCTGGCTGCCATTTCCTGCGCTTCTGCCGCGTTGGCCGCAATCGACTTCTCGCAGAGCACGTGTTTGCCGGCTTCGAGCGCCTTCAGGGTCCACTCGTGGTGTGCCGTTATAGGCAGCGGGATGTAGATGGCGTTGCACTTTGGGTCATCAATCACGGCCTGATAGTCGTCGACTACGTTGCGAATCCCCGCCCACTCAGCCATTTTCTCCGCGCGTGACCTATCCCGTGCGGCGATGGTCCTGATGTTGGCCTGCGGCTCGTCAACACAGGGATAGATCAGGGCGCGGGGGGTGATGGCAGCTGCGCCCAGTACTCCGAAAGTGATCATGCTGTTTGCTCTTGTTGGTTGGTCGTGGTCGGTTCTCGCGAGAGTCTGCGCGAGCTGGAGCAGGCTCGCAACAAGCGCGCGTTAGGCTTTCTGTGCCTGCCAGTTATCGAATTGTCCGCGCGCCGAGTCCCCACCGGCACCGTCCTTGCGGGCAACGTGCACTTCGATCACTCAGCCGTTCGGGTCGCAGAAGTACATCGAATGAATGCCGCCGTAGTCGGAGATGCCACGGGTATTGATGCCGGCAGCGGGACTNGCCTTGAACATCTGGTGGAGCGTCGCAATGTCGACTTCAAGCGCAATGTAGGGGTCAAAGTCGTGCTGTTTGCGGAACTCAAGGGGATGATCAGATTTCTCGAGGAAAGCAAAGTTGCTGTCGTCCGCTGTGCGGAGGGTCTTTTCCGGGGCGCATTTATGTAGCGCGAACGCCGGCCATGGCCTGTAACGACGCGTCGTCCAGTATTTTTTGCTATCGGGCTCGCGCGCGCTACGGTTCCTGTGGCAGTCGAGAACCTGGCTACTCAGCTTGTAGTCAGCCGCGATGGTGTCTTCGTCGACGCCGAGTGCTGCAAGAATCATGGCTGCGTCGAACCCGGTGCGGTCTTTCGCTCCTGAACAGTGCCCCATGAAGGCGGCGTTGCTGTGGCCGAGTGCAAGGAATAGGTCGCGGTAGCTGCCCTGATGTTCCCGCGCCAGCTCACGAGTGATTTCATTTATGAAGTCTGCAAGGCGGTCACCCTTATCGATGCCGCTCTATATGTCCAGCGTGCTGCCAGGGTTGATGGGGCTACGCTGTACCAGCCCTTCGGCAATGAATTGCGGTGCAGGTGCATCGGCCAACTCTTCGTCGCGACGCAGGTCACAGATCAACCCTATCTTGAGGTCAAGGAAGTCGGTGTGACTTGAGGCGCGTAGAGTTGCAAGCGCGCCGCAAGGGTAGAGCCGACCCCATTTGACGGTGCTGCCATTGTTCGTGCGGTAGCCGGCAAAGTCGCGGACATTCGCGACGCCTGGCACGGAAAGGAAGCGCCGTTCGTCATTGAGTTCTTGCTCGGACGTTATGGGCGTTAGCCTGAGATTAGCGGGGCCATCGTGTCGTGAGCGGCTTCTTGAATCAAGCCGCGGTTGCGCCTAAGCGGCGCACATCACATCATCAGGTAAATACCGCCGAAACCTCAGGGGAGAGCGATGTCGGAAGCATTGGGCTTTGATCACATACACATTGTTAGCGATGCACCGGAGGAAGCCGCGCGTTGGTACGAGAAGATGTTTGGGGCAAAGATTGTTGGGGAGCACACCCTGCGGGAAGCGCCGCAGATCAACGTGCAGGTAGCGGGGATTACAGTTCTGATCCGTGGGCGTCGACCAGGGGAAGACCCGTCAACGATCGCGCCTATGCAGGACTTTGGCGACTACTCGAGCCATAACCACTGGGGTACCGATCACTTCGGGTTCATCTACCGCGGAGATTTGAAGGCCTATTGCGAAGAACTGCGCGGCCGTGGTGCGGAGTTCACGGTTGAGCCGTGGGAATTCTCTCCGGGCGGTCTGATCTGTTATGTCGCCGCGCCTGATGGTGTGTCTATCGAGATTGTGCAGGGGCGCGCGGCCTGAACCGGCATCGTGAGTCTGAGGCACACTCCACGGGGGTTTAGGTAAGCACGGTTGTGGGTTATGGCTCGAGCTCTGAGTCAGGGCCCTTTCGAGCGGCAGAAAGACGCTCTGCACTGAGTCAGCCCGCTGTTCTGGAGGGCCTCAATCGAGGTTGGGTTCCGCCAAAACGATCGCCGATCGAAAATATGCTGCGGTCCACAAGTTAGTCGGCAAACGTGACGCGATGACGTTGCGACTGAGGTGCCGGTGCCCGGGTGTTTTTGCTCATTGCTTCTGCCAATGACTAGAGTCGAAAGTGCTACCGGTACATGTTGTGGATACTATCCACGGTCGTAAACAGCGCAATGAGATCCGCCCGGGGATCAATCCTAGAGCCTGAACCCGGCTACGGGCGTGTCCTCTGCGAGTCCGGAACCTGGCGAGGCCCTCCATGAGCCAACGGTCCCTGGGCTGTCTAGGTAAAGGACGGGTGTAGACCAGAACCGGACGATGTCCCCATCTTACAGTTGGTAAAAGCCCGTGCTCGCTCGGTCCAGTCGGTCGATCAACCTGGCGCTGACCTCATTTTCTGCCGAAAGCTCTAGTCCACCGCTATCCAATGGGTGGTGCAGCCTCATTTCATGCAGCGGTGGAACTCGATGTTTCAGCGATTCTAGACTTAGACATCTGTAGCGTCGGAGCCTTGGCTGCAGTTCACGTCATCACAGTTGTAATGCGACCGCAGAACGCCAAGCTTGCGACAGATTGAGCAGTTGCAGTCGAAGGCGTCTGTTGGTCGAGCAATCAGGTCCATGACCACCCTGCCAGATTTGCAGGTTGTACTGGTTTGTTTGTGTGAGTCGGCGATCCTCTCGAGCGAGGGTAGTGAGCGAGCGCTCGAGCATGGGCGAAGCGGCATCTTGCAGCGTCTCCGTCACTGGCGAGGACGAGCCCCTCAGCAGCCGATGCGGGTTGGGAGGCAGTCGCGCCAGGGGCTTTGGATCGTACCTGCGTGCGCGCAGTAGGATTGAGGGTGCACAAAGCCGTAGTGCCCGGAATGATTNTGGGCAACCCCTTAGCGCCGGGTTGTGCGGTGCCCTAGCGGCACANCAGCGCATGCACGGCGCTCTGGTATGGTGGCGACTAAAGACAAATGGAGCAGAACCCATGAAATTGGCACTAGGTGTGGGCCCGTTTGGTCCCCCAGGCGGCGAGACCATCATCAAGCATGCCCAGGAAGCTGAAGCGCTTGGTTACGACTCGATCTGGACGGCAGAAATTTACGGATCGGACTGCTTCACGCCGCTTGCCTGGATCGGTGCGCATACGTCGAAGATCAAGCTGGGGACCTCGATCATGCAGTTGTCGGCACGGACGCCCGCCAGCGCTGCCATGCACGCGGTAACGCTCGACTATCTCTCAAACGGACGCCTGTCGCTTGGTATTGGCGTGTCGGGACCGCAAGTGGTTGAAGGCTGGTATGGGCAACCGTATCCGAAGCCGCTTGCACGTACGCGAGAGTGGATCGAGATCTTCCGCAAAGTGGTGCGTCGGGAAGAACCGGTGGCCTTCGAAGGTGACCATTATCAGTTGCCGCTCGATGGCGGGATGAGACTCGGTAAGCCGCTGAAGTTGATNCTGCANCCGATTCGCGAGGAGATACCGTTGTACCTCGGTGCGGAAGGGCCCAAGAATGTGGCGTTGGGTGCAGAGTTGTGCGATGGCTGGATACCGATGCTGCTCTCTCCGTATCGTATGATGGAGGTGTACAAAGACTCGTTGTCGCGGCGCACGCCTAACTTCGACATTGTTGCGGGCGTTCAGGTGATCATCACGGACGATATCGAAGGCGCGCTCAATGAGGTGCGACAGGGGGTCGGCTTCTACATTGGTGGTATGGGTGCCAAAAGCTTCAACGTTCACAAAGACCACATTGCCCGCCAAGGGTTCGGTGATGCCGCCGACCACGTTCAGGCGCTTTTTTTGTCAGGGCAGCGCGACCAGGCGATTGCCGCTGTACCCGATCAACTGGTCGACGAGCTCTCGCTCGTAGGGCCTAAAGAGCGGATCCGTGAGCGCCTTGCGGCTTGGAAGGAAAGCCCCGTAACGACGCTCTCCGTGCGTGGCAACGCACAGGCATTGCAGTTCATGGCAGAAGAGTTGCTGTAGCGTTAGGTCTAATGGCGAGACTGCGGTTCAAACTGGGCTGGGCTGCCCTGCAGCCAGCCCCACCGAAGAAGAACACGAACCCGGCCCTCGAGCTCGGGAATCGCTCCCAGTCGGGTGCGTAGATCCACAGGAGCAGGTCGTTGGACGCTGTTTGTTTTTTTAATGCGGCCAATTGGATTAGGTGATTGGCCCAGGGGTCGGGTCTGCGAGAACTGCGCGGTGTGTCGGCAACATGCTTGTCTCGATGGCTGAGAAACCATAGCTTAATAGTCTGAAAATCAGACGGACTCAGCTGATGGCATACCTTTGGCGGGACAACCACGGCATCTACTTTGATGACAACGGTTCGGGAGAGGCGATTCTGACAATTCACGGTTTCGCCGAAAGCGGCATGTACTGGTCGCGCACGGGCGTATCCGGTGCGTTAGTTGACGCGGGCTATCGTGTAGTCGACATCGACATGCGGGGTCATGGTCGCAGCGTGCCACTGGGGGATGACCCCGGTTACAACGTGGAATCAGTTGGAGCGGACTTTGGCGCGATTGCGGATCACCTGGGTCTTGACCGGTTTCACCTGCTGACCCACGCAACGGGCGGGTTTGCGGCGCTGCGGTACGCGATGGATTCATCACATCGCTTGCTTTCGCTGATGTCGACCGACACCGGCGCGGCAACATCGCCCAATGATGAGTTCTGTGCTCCAGAATATGACGGCGCGCTGCAGTCTTTAAAGGTGCCTGCGCCGCGCCCTGAAAAGCCGCCAACGCGACGCACCACCGCCGAGAATATGCGCCTGGCTCGCGAAGGTGATGGCGGGCCGTTTCTGAATCGCCTCAATGCCAATCCTGACCCCGACCGCGTGTGGCAATGGACCACTGAGATCTTGGCGGGTGGCAACCTTGAGTACCGCAGCGATTTTGCGCGCATGTTCTACCTTGACCCAAACCACTATGCGGACCGATGCCGTGGGATCAGCTGCCCCTCATTAGTTCTGTTGGGGGAGTATGACTTGATGTTTATTAAGGCAAGCGAGTTGCTTGCACGGACCATTCCCGACGTGAGACACGTGGTCATGCCTGGATTGGGGCATATGACTGCAATTGAAGACCCTGAAGGGACCTTGCGGGAGATTCTCGGTTTCCTGCGTTCGATTGGCTGATGGGCGTGCGCGCACTGATTACGGGACTGGTGTTTGTGGTGGGCTTTTCAATGAATGGCGCACAGGCGAAGACGGATGAGTGCGTGATTCTGCTGCACGGGCTTGCCCGTACGGCAGCTTCGATGCAGCCACTTGAGCAAATGCTGGAGTCCGCCGGTTACCACGTTGTGAACCGAGGTTACCCGTCGCGCAAGGAGACAGTCGACTTGCTAGCCATGCAGGCAGTGGAGGCTGCGTTGGCGGAGTGTCAGTCAGGTGCTAGGGTTCATTTTGTTACCCATTCTCTAGGCGGCATTCTCGTGCGCGCGTATCTGCATACAAAGCGCATCAATCGGCTGGGCAGGGGGGTGATGCTGGCTCCACCCAATCAGGGCAGTGAGGTGGTGGACACGCTCCGCAGCGTACCCGGGTTTTCCGTTGTGAACGGTCCCGCAGGGCTGGAGCTTGGAACTGATGCTGACAGTGTGCCGGCCCGTTTGGGCCCAGTCGACTTCGAATTGGGGGTTGTAGCGGGAACCCGCTCGGTCAACCTGCTACTTTCGCTCCTGCTGCCCAACCCCGACGACGGGAAGGTCTCCGTTGAGTCCGCGCGGGTTGCGGGTATGGCTGATTTTGTCACAGTGCCAAGCCCACATCCGTTCATCATGCGTTCAAAGCTAGTCCACGCTCACATTCTCCATTTTCTAGGCCATGGGCGCTTTGCGCAGCGGACAGAGGCCGGCGATTCAGAGGCACGTGAGCACGAGTAGGTGCATGCCTTTCGGGTTGACCACCGTTGTCATCATTTTCCTGATTCTTGGGGGCTAGCAGCTGCGTTTCGGACTGACACGGGCGCAAGCGCCGTTCGGGCGCTATGTATGAGCCGAGGGGAGTTGATGGGTCTTGGCTTGGGGTTGCTGGTTAGCGGGAATGCGGTCTGTCTTGATGCCGACGGCGCGTAGCTGTCGCTGTCGTGCGTGATCGTTGTAGTGTTTCTTTTTGCCGTTGGGCATTGTCGCCACGTTTCCACGGCGGCAGCAGCTCAGGTCTGGCTGAAATCAGCAGCGTCCCGGACTACCTTCCTCAACTGCCGTCCTGCAGTCGTTGCTGGAGTGTTCTCGCATTGATGACGCCGTGCTCCATGAAGTCTGCCAGCATCTCGGCAAACTCTTCAGGTACATCCCCTGGCACACCGTGACCCACCCGTGAGAAAACGTGCAGCGTAGCGTTCGGCAGCTTCTGCCAATCCGTGACGTTGGGTGTGCAGAGTCCGTCTGCCGCGCCCGCCACCATCAGTGTGGGCGTAGTCAGTTTGTGCAGTTCGTCGGAAACGTCGAAATCTGCCATAGACTGCCAAGAATCGGTGAAGTGGCGGTCTGAGACAGACAGCGCCCGTTCAACCCCCCGCTCAATTGCCGTGTCGGTACTGCGCAGGCGCTGTAGCTTGCGCTGGGCAATCATCGTCTCGCGGGCATTCGGGCTTGCGCGCAATTTTCTGCCCTGTTCGAGCATGGCCGGTTCAGCCTGGATGCCGCCCGACGGGATCGGCGCAACCAGGACCAGCTTGTCGAGTCGGTGGCCATGGTGGACTCCCAGTTCATAGCCTATCCCGCCACCCATGCTGTGGCCGACATAGGTGAAGGTCTTGAGCCCCAGCGCGTCGGCTACAGCGACGACGTCCCAGGCATATTGCTGTATTGAGTAGCCATCGGCAGTGTGTTCGCTGTCGCCTGCGCCCCGGCAGTCCATCACGATGCAGCGGTACCGGTCGGCCAGGCGTGGTGCGATCTCGTCGAGCCATACATCGTGTGAACCAGTGTAACCGTGGTGCAGTATGATCGGCTGGCCGGTCCCTCTTTCGTCATAGAAGAGGTTGGCGCCGTTGATTTCAAGTGTGGGCATGGTTCGTCCTCGGGTTCAGGTTAATCAGAGCCGCAGTGCGGTTGAGAAGTCCGGGATGCCGTCCCAACGACCCGGATTGGTGCTGCGCATGACTGCGATGGTCTTGATGACCTCGGGGTTTGCAAGGCCATGCGGCTTTTGACCGTTCAACGCGAAGATGATGTTCTCTGCTTGCTTGATGGAACATTCATCGAGGAAGGTCGGTGAGAATCCTGCCAGATGAGGGGTCACAATGAAGTTGGGCAGGGACAGCAGCGGGTCAGCTGCGTCGACGGGTTCAACCTCGGTGACATCGAGGGCGGCGGCTTCGATCTGGCCGTTGGCCAGCGCACTGTGTAGCGCTTTGCCATCGATCGCTGGGCCACGGGCCGTATTTACGAGCAAAGCCGTCTCTTTCATCAGCCCTAGAGCGTTCGAATCGATGATGTGCCTGGTCTCCGCGGTCGCAGAACAGTGTATCGAGATGAAGTCGGACTCGCGCAACACCTTGTCGAGCGGCAGCAACTGCACGCCATAAAGGTCGGCTGTGGATTGGGGCACATAGGGGTCATACGCAATGATCCGGGTGGGGCCGAAGCCGCGTATGCGGGTAGCAAACGCGCGACCAATGTTGCCGAAACCAATAATGCCAACCGTGTTGCCGGCGATGCGCCGCACGGTTCGCATGTACTCGCCCGTAAGCTTGGGCCTGGTGCTCCACTCGCCGGCTTTGGTGGTGGTGATGGTGTCGTGCAAACGGCGCGTCAGGGCGAGCAGCAGTGCAACTGCATGGTCGGCCACTTCAACCGTGTTAACACCGGGAACGTTGCACGCGAGCACACCAAGCTCCGTAGCGGCATCCAGGTCAATCGAGTCAACACCTACACCCAGGCGACTGACGATCTTGAGCTTTGGGCAAGCCTCCATCACCGCGCGCGATGTCAACGGCATCACACCCACCTGGGCACCGTCCGCGTCTTTCAGCAGTTCGATCATGTCCGCCTCGGTCCGCAGACGGCCTTCGACGACCTCAAAGCCTGCGTCTTCAAACAGGTCTGCGCGGTTGAAGGGACTGGCCTGCAGGGCGATCTTGAGTGCCATGGTTTATTTTTCCTTTTCTGTTAATGGGAGGGTTTCAGCAGTTCGGGTTAGAACCAGCGGGATTTGTCGACAATGTTCGTCAGTGCTTCGCCATCCCGAAAGCGCCGCGCGTTTTCGAGCAGGATGGCAACCCGTCGGTCCGGAATGTCCTCGGCATCGGCAACCGCGATGTGTGGAGTCAGGATGACGTTCTCCATACCCCACAATGCATGCTCGGCTGGCAGCGGCTCGATTTCGTAGACATCCAGCGCCGCGCCNCTCAAATGCCCGGATTCAAGTGCCCCAACNAGGTCGTCAAGGCNCGTCGTCATGCCTCGGCCAATGTTGACGAAGGCCGAGCCNTTGCGACACNTTGCGAAACTTNCCGCATTCCACATNNCTTCCGTCTCNGGGGTGTGTGGNACCGTTGTAACGANGAAGTCGGCTTCNTCGAGAAGTGCATCAAGTTGGTCAGGGGGAGAGATTTCTGCGGCGGACTTGTGTTCGTTGCGCGCATCGATGCCCAGGACCCGCATGCCAAAAGCGGCACAGAGGTTCGCCGTGGCCGCCCCGATCCCACCAACGCCGTGGATTAGCACGGTCGACTCAGCGAGGTTCACATAGCCGCGCTTGCGTGCGCGGGGATCCCAGCGCCGCTCGCTCTGNGCNTGCATCCAGTANGGCAGCCCGCGCGAGAGGGCNAGTATGAACATCATGATGTGATGGCTGATNTGGTCCGAGTAGATGCCCCGNGGGTTNCAGATGGTGACCGGATGTTTGATCAGTTCGTCGTAGTAGTAGCCGGGGAACGGGCCAGCAAAGGGGTTCTGCAGCCACTGCAGCTTCTTGGCCGAAGGCAGNAGTTCGGGCGCGANCCAGCCNTAGGCGGCGTCTGCCTCGGGTAACAGGCGGGCCAAATCGGCCTCATCTTTGACCACCACCACGTTCCACTCCGGGACCTCGCGCATGATCTTCTCGGCCCAGGCATTGGCGTGGGTGTCGAGGGGTGGGAGCATGAGGAAAGTCAGGGTGTTCAAGGCTGCCGCCTGTCTTTCAGAACGAGGGGCGAGCATAGCAGGCCGGGTGTGCCCCCGGCCTTTGTCGTCTCATCCAGTCCCACGTGCGGTCAATCGGTTAGGATCTCTCGCTCTTGGCTGGGGGTCTGAAACGTGCTCAAAACCTTCGATGGCCGGCTACCTCTCGTAGCGGATTCAGCCTGGGTTGCCGAGTCGGCGCTTGTCATGGGTGCCGTGACTCTTGACGACTGGGTGGGCGTTTGGCCTGGTGCCGTGATCCGCGGGGACTTTGCTCATATCCGAGTGGGTGCGGGCACCATTATTGAGGACAACGTGGTTGTGCATTCCGGTCAGGATCTGATACTGGGCACGGACGTGATTGTCGGGCATGGCGCGGTAGTGCACTGCCGGGAGATCGGCGCAAACACCATGATTGCCAATAACGCCACCGTGCTGGATGACGCTGTTATCGGCTCGTTCTGCATTCTTGGCGCCGGCTGTGTCCTTAGCCCTGGTACGGTGGTGCCAGATCGCAGTCTGGTTTTTGGCACGCCGGGTAAGGTTGTAGGAGAAGTCAAACCTCACCAGATAGAGCGGCTGCAGCGCGGCAATGCCAGCTACCGCCCGATGTTTGAAGCCTATAGGCGCGATGGCATTTAGGATGGTGGCCGAAATCAAACCCAGACGCTTGCGTCCGGCGAGATAGGGGACCGCGATTCAAGTCCTACCGCCGGACCGCGCGTAGGCAACTGCTCCCAGAAGAGTTCGAGCTGGATCAGTGTGTGCCCGCTTCGGCACAGAGACTCACGGGCCTTGGATTGAAGCCTGTCACCGGAGGGCTGGCAGCGGCATTCCACTCACCCTGCATGTACGCGGGCACCGTGCTCGCAGTTGGCATGCTCTGGGGTGGACTGCTCTACTCGCGTTGGTGAAGCAGTTTCTACACGCTGCTCGACCAAACTCCGCCGTAGCCGACTACTTGGCTATTTTGTGGAACTGAGGTTTGCGCTTCTCCATGAAGGCGCGGACCGCTTCCGTTGAATCTGGCGATTGATTGGCAAGCATTAGATGCTCGGCCTCCATTGCCAGCGATTCCCGAAGACCTTGGAATGCACCGCGATTGATGTTTTTCTTCATGAGCGAAAGTGCGGTGGCAGGTCCGTTGGCGATTTCGGCCGCGTAATGCTGGGCGTCGGCGCGGAAGGTTTCGTTGTCGAACACCCGGTTAACCAGGCCTAGGCGTTCACACTCCTCGGCGTAGACCCGCTCCGAACGAAACATCAGCTCTTTGGCCTTGGACTGCCCGATTAGTCGATTCAGGAACCAGGAGGAGCCATAGTCGCCCGAGAGACCGATGTTGACGAACGCGGTTAGGATGAACGCGTCGCGTGAAGCGATCCTTAAGTCTGTGGCAAGCGCAATCGAGAGGCCTGCTCCGGCTGCGGCGCCCGGTAACGCGGCGATAGTCGGCTTGGAAAGTTCGTACAAACGCAGGGTCAGGCTTTCCTGTTTGCGGATGAGATTGGACACCTTCTCTTCCGTTGTAGGCAGGTCCTCGGGTTTGGGTTTGGGCGCGTTGCTGCTGCCCATCTCTGAGACATCACCGCCGGCGCAGAAGGCGTTGCCGGCGCCGGTCAGCATTACTGCGCCAACGCGTTTGTCCGCCTCGAGCACCAGTAGGATCTCGCGCAGCGCCGGCGTAAGAATGTCACCCAGAGCGTTTTTCTTGTGCGGTTTATTCAGGGTCACGGTAGCGACGCGATCTTCAATGCTGCAAAGCAGCTCTTCGGTACCTGTGTCTATTTCGATTGTCATGGGATTCCTTGCAAGTCTTTGGATTTTGTTTCGGCGTCAGTGCTGCCGATGTGCGCCTGGAAAAAGTCCAGCATGGCCTTTGATGTCTGAATTGCCCCGCGCACGTCGGTCCGTTCAATGAACGGGTTCGCCGCCGCCTTCATCANCTTNGAGAACTGCTCCTGGTTGTTATCNGGGAGCCCTGTATGCAGGTTCAGAACNGGTANCCGAAGCTTTTCAATGTGGGCTAGAGGCGACAGTTCGTCGGCAATCCCGAAGCGGCGCGTGAGCAACTTTGCGTGTTCTTGGTCGGCGTTCTCTGACGAACCTTGCATGCCCTCGAGGAGGTTGAATATCGGTTGGTCCACTGCGACACATTTTACGCCGTTGGGCCGCGTTGCGAGCAGGAGCGCTGTGTAGCCTCCAAAACGTCGCCCAAGCACGCAGACCCGTTCCGAATCCACGCGGCCGATGTTAGCCAGTGCCCTTATACCNGCATCGAGGTCGGCGATCGCGCCGGTAGCAAACTGCCCGTGTCCTGCCTCCCACAAGCTGCGCCCAAAACCTGACGTGCCACGGACGTTGGCCTGCCAGACAGCAAATCCCCTTGAAGCAAAGAGCTGGACGTCNGGCTGATAGCCGATGCCCAAAACCTGCTCTGGATGGGAACGGGCGTACACGATCAGCGGTAGCGGACGCTTGCGCGCATCCGGGGGCAGCGTAAGAAACCCGGAAAGCGTGCGGCCGTCCGTCTTGTATTCAATACGCTCGACACGGGATGTATGCCGTGCGAGTTCGGGGTTGAGGGTTCCAAGCCGCGTGATCTCGTTGCGCGTGCCGTCGAACAGGACGAACTCGCCGGGGTCNGACGGCTCTGTAGTCTTAAAGATGAAGTAACGGTAGTCGCTGGANCCGTCGATNAAAATGTTCTCACCGTTTGGGTANCGATAGTCCANCTCGGCNTGGGCAAACTGCAGTNGCTCNGCAAAGTANTCGTGCTGCAAACGGTGCGTAAGGTAGGTGAACCCGATGACNCNGCCGGTGAACGGTACGCGGATGGTTTCAATGATGTCGTAGCCATCCATGCGNACAGCNGGCTCGCGGTAATTGGGGTCAAGTAGGTTGTATTCGAAAAGCTGGTGATATTCCTCGTCGTCTTCGCGTTCCCTAACGAGTATTCTGGTCTGACCGTAGAACGAACGCATCGCATTGGTGAATTCTGCGCCGGCGGATTTGCCTTTGAGGCGCTGGAGCACTTTCCATTTGTTCGTCGTACCCGGCTTGAGCTGCAGTATTTCGATTTTCTTTGGCGTTTGATCCAGGCGCAGGATGCTGCCTTCGTCTGGGTGTTGAATGTAATTCCGGGTTTTCTTATTGCCTTTCGCCACAAGCTTGCTTGAACCGTCCCTCAGGTCGATCTTGACCAGATCCCTGATCCCGTAGGCACGATCGTCGTTGTGGATCAGTAGGTGGTGGTCCGAGTCGCTTTCGCGTGCAACAACTGGGAAATCACTTCCCGATGTCGTATGGATTTCGATCGGCTCGCCCTCGGGTGGCTCGTAGGTGTAGAGGATTCGAATGCCGCCGGGCAAGCCGAAGTACGTGCCGTTGTAACGCGCCNTCAGGCGCTCCTCGGACAAGATGCCAAGGTGCTTCGAAGTCAGCCACATGACTTGCGTGACCCGGTCTGAAGCTGCAAATCCAGTCTCGGCGCGGACCTTGTTGTCTTCGCCCACCGCGTAGATGTGGATTTCCGCATGTTGCGCGAACTGCCGCAGCGCCGCGATCCGGCTGCCATCCGGNGNGATGGCTACGGAGCCGATACGGGCCGGTGCAAAGAACACCTCCGGGGCGATGAGTTCTTCTTCTCCTGCGCGNCTTGTGAGCGTGACGAGGTAGAGTNCGGCGGCAAGCAGCAGGCGATTCACGGGGTTCCCTGTCGGCCCCTTTCCCGCGCGCCACCGGCGCGCAGAAAGAGCGGCCCGACGCAGCAGACTGCCATCAGGCCGGCAAGAATCAGGAACGCAAGCTGATAGCTGCCGGTCTGGTCGTAGATGTAGCCGGCCAGGGGCGAGGCTGAAATCACGAGTGGCAACTGTACGATCCTGAGAATGCCGTTTGCGGTCGCAAAGCGTGCATTACCCACAGCGACCGAGAGTGCAAAGGTGCGCAGTGGGCTCATGCCCGAATACCCCAACCCATAGGTACTGCCGGCGATCAGTGCCGTCTCTAATGTATCTGCGTGCGCGAACAGTAGCAGNGCGACACCCTGGGTGATTAGCGCAATCCACGTGGTGACCCGTGAGCCAAATACATCGGACATCCAGCCTATGATGGGTTTGCCCAGTGCGGCAAAGAGCGCGGTGGCTGATAGCACGTAGGCGGCGTTTGCCGCGGNAAGGCCCACGTCGTTCAGGTGCCCAAACAAGTGCAGCATGACAGCGGAGTAAACGCANCCCATGGCGCCGAAAATCATACCGGTGGCCCAAAAGGCCGGCAGTCGGAAGAACTCGGTCCAGTGCCAGTCACGGNTTTCAACCTTGTCGGCCACGACGGGCGTTGNNTGTTTTGCAACGTAGAGCCTGCCGTCCCGGACCTCACCCACGTCCTCGGGTCGGTTGATCAAGAAAAACCACACGAGCGGTANCAGTACAGATGCCACAATNCCGGCGAAGACCACATAGGCCATGCGCCAGCCAATTGCATCGACGAGGTTGGTCACTAACGGCGGCATCACGACGCCGGCAAGGGATGCTCCCATCACCCCCAGCGCGATTGCGCGCCCACGCCAGTGGTCAAACCAACTGATGATGGTTTTGTGCCAGGACAGGTTGCCCATACAGGTCATGCCGATGCCCATGCCGACGCCAACAGCCAGATAGAACTGCCATAGCGTCTGGCTGGCGGCAAGTCCAAGATAAGACAGGGTGACGACCCCNATCCCAAGAAAGATGACATTGCGCGGTGAACTGCGATCCAGAAGATTGCCCAGAAAAGGAGCGACAAACGCGCCCGTGATCGCCGCCGCGGAGAAGCCCATCGCAATTTTNAAGCGACTCCCGTCAGCCAGCTGTTCGGCCAGCGAAGGCAGAAATACCCCGCGCGAGTAGGAGTAGAAGCCTGTTCCAAGGAACGTCAAGATCGCGCCGACCCCGACGATCATCCATCCATAGAAAAAGGGCGTCCTGGCTTCAATCGCGCGGCTGGCTCGGTTGACTGCAGGTGCAGTGCCNGGAATCTCGGTGGAAATGCTTGTTGGCATCGGGCATCAGCATAACACCGCGCCCTGCGGGCGCAGGCGGAGAGCAGGTTACGCAGTCCTCTAACGACCCTGCCAGACTGGTGGGCGCTTCTCAAGAAATGAGGCAACCCCTTCCTTCGCGTCTTCCGACGTACTTGTTTCGTTGAGCCAATGTGTTTTCATGCCGCCAAACTCGCTGTACGGCAGTTCGAGGCCACTGTAGGCCAACTCCTTGGTGGCGCGGATCGCCATCGGTGCACCCACCGTCATGCGTTTGGCAAACGCAACTGCGGTCTCAAGCAGGGCATCGCCTTCTACCACCTCTGTCACGAGGCCAATTCTTTGAGCCTCGGCGGCATCGATGATGTCGCCTGAGTACATCAGCTCCAGCGCTTTCGGCAGGCCGACAATGTGCGGGAGCAGGTAAGGCCCGGCGCCGGTGTCTGGGGAGATGGCGCGCAGAGGGAACACCCAGCCGAACCGGGCTTTGGTCGAGGCTATCCTGAAATCGCATTGGGCTGTCCACTCAACACCCATACCGACAGCCGCGCCATTGACGGCCGCGATCGTGGGCTTCGGAATACGGGTCAGCTGCCACATGGCGGGTAGTGGTGAGTCCGGCAATTCGACTGGCTTGACCCGGCGCGCGCGCTCATCCTGTGCCTCGGCGTGATTTCGGGCAATGCCGGAGCTGACATCGGTACCGGCACAGAAGGCGCGTCCTGTGCCGGTCAGGATGACTGCTCTGATGGCGTCATTGACGATGGTNTCGTTGATGCAGTTCTNGAAGTCGGCAAGCATCTCATCGGTCACCGAGTTCATCGCCTCAGGACGGTTGATGGTGATCGTGGCAATGCCGTCTTCAACGGAGTAGAGAATTCGGTCGTCTGACATGGTGAGGCCTGGTGTTGTGTTGGTCCGAGCATAGCGCGGGTAGATGGATTAGGCCTGCGCCAAACTCATCACGATGAAGGCTCTGGCCNATCGATTTGTACAACATTTGTTTGCAGTAACGGGTGGCACCTCTGGCGCGTAGCCCTTGCTTTTCGAGTCTTCAACGACCGGAATGCGGTGCCCATAAGGCTGGTTGGTTGGGGCCATATGGGTTACTGCGCCCGACGCTGCAAATGCGGTAAACGTNGTGTCGACGGGTTTTACCCGACAGATAAGGTGAATCCCTTCGGGCGTCCCTGCCTCCAGGCCAAGCTTGCAGTCATCCTCAGCGGCGAAGGATGGTGAGGTGTTCGCCCACGGTATGANCCGTTTCAATCTGCGGGTTCGCCGTGCCACCTCCACCACATGCGCGTATACANGGCGCAGTATTATGGTGAGTCGATCTCTCGCGTCAGATCCACTTCCGGTTCGCGTTCGGTGGACATGCATCTTGCACTGGCGTAGTGATACTNGAGCGCGCGGCGGCGGGTGCTGGTGTGGTTGGGTGGCGTGCCGTGACAGATCTCGCCATGGAACAACAGCGCGTCGCCGGCCTGGAGCGGCACAGGAACAACCAGGGGGTCGTTGAAATCGGGTGGAGAGACCAGGCCGTAAAGGTCACCCTCACCCGCGTGCTCAAGAATACCCTGCCTCTGACTGGCTGGCAGCACGTGCATACAGCCGTTCGCTACGTTGGTGTCGTCACATGCAACCCAGAAGCCGAGCACGTCCGCTGGTGTGAGGCGAAAGTAGGCGTTGTCCTGATGCCAGACTTTTTCGCCGGACAGGAACGGCGGCTTCATCAGTAACATGCTCTGCATGAGCATGACCCGATTGCCGAGGATCTGCCTGGCGAGTGCAAATATGCCCGGGTGGTGCGCCAGCCTCCGGAAGAATGCGTCGTGGACTGCCATACGGAATAGCTTGCGGACACCAAGCTCCGGACTCGAGGCCTCGGCAGTGCCGTCCGCCACCGCGGGTTCCTGCTGCACCATTATCTCTGCGGCAGGGTCCTCGACAATACGCGTAATCGCGACGTGCACGGCGTCAACCTCTTCAGGGTCGAATAGCTGGCGAACAATGGCGAGGCCGGTCTCTCTGTAGTCATCGAGCGCCTTTGCACTGAGTTGGTGGCGAGTCATGGATTCCGGCGATGGGGGCATGCGGTTTGTACTATGCTCGGTCGGATTAGTAGAGGCAAGACAACAGGGGGATGTCATGTCTGGACCACTTGCCGGGATCAGTGTGGTCGAGTTCTCGCAGGTGATTGCCGCACCTTTTGCAGGGCAGTTCCTCGCAGAACTGGGTGCCGACGTTCTCAAGGTTGAGCCGCCGGTGGGCGATAGCTGGCGCCTGCAGCAGAGCTTTGCTCCCGGGGAGTCGAGGTCCTTCCAGGCTCTGAATCGCGGCAAGCGCGACCTTGTTCTATCGTTAGATAAGCCCGAGGCGCAGGAGATTGCCCGGCAACTTACCCGTGATGCCGATGTGGTAATCATTAATTACCGCCCTGATGTGCCAGCGAAAATGGGTATCGACTACGCATCGCTGTCCGCGCTCAATCAGAAACTTGTCTACGCTGATCTCACTGCGTTTGGGCGCCAAGGGCCCTGGGCCTTGCGCCCTGGCTACGACGGAGTAGTGCAGGCAGTTACGGGCCTGATGGCCGGGGAGGGCAAACTGCGCGAAGACGGAGCTCCGGGCACCATTGCCAGCACTGCGATCGCGGATTTCTGTAGCGGCATGATCCTGGCGGACGCGGTCATCACGGGGCTTGTGCATCGTGAGCGTACCGGTACCGGGCAGTTGATCGAGTGTTCGCTGTTTGCGACCGCACTCAATCTCCAGGGTGAGGTTGTCATGGAACATGGAGCGGCTGATGCTGCTCGCAACGCCGGACGTGATTTGCGCCGCGAAGGTCAGGCCAGGGGCGACTCTTTTGATCAGTTGATCCAGGCCCGCCGGACCGGGCAGCCGGGCGCGGATGCCCCGGAGTATCGCTGCTGGCTCACTGCTGATGGTGCTATTGCCATTGGCGCAATGCTGCCGGCAGAGATCACGAGCATGCGCGAAGTATTTGTCGGAGTATGGGGCGAAGACGGCCGCATCGATACGCAAAAGATGCGCAGGCTTATGTCTACTCGCAGCACGACGGAGTGGCTCGATAAATGCGTGCAGGAGGGGATTCCAGCGGCGCAGGTCAACTTCCCCGTGGAACTGATGGATGATGCCGGTGTGCTTGCCAACGATCTGTTGGTGGCGCTCCAGCACGAAACTACGGGGCCCCAGGTTATGGTAAAGCCGCCACTCGACTATTCGGCGACGCCCCTCGATACCTTCTCCGCTTCACCGCCCCTTGGTCGTGATACGGACGCTGTACTGTCAGAACTCGGTTATGGGCCCGAGCGGATTGCTGAACTGCATGAGCAAGGTGGGGTGATCTCGTGAGTCGGCCGCTGGCGGGCTATATAGCTGTGGAACTGGGCGAGGGAATTGCGCTTGCCTACGCGGGCCAGGTGCTCGCCGATCGNGGCGCTGAAGTGATCAAACTGGAACCACCCGGAGGTGACGGGCTGCGCCATGTGCGCGCACATACGAGCGCTGAATCGAAACTCTTTCAGTGGTTGAGCCGGGGCAAACGTTCGGTTGAGCTCGATGTATTCGGCGAAGACGGAAGTGANATTTTGCAGCGGCTGCTTGGCCGGGCGGATGTACTGATTGCGAACCTGACCCCGGCAAAACGGCATAAGCTTGGCCTCTCCCATGAGTGCATTCGCGCTGCCTATCCGCGCCTTGTAGCTGTGTTCGAGTCTGCGTTTGGTGAATCCGGTAAACAANCCGGGCAGCCGGGCAATGAACTGGTGGTGCAGGCCATGAGCGGAATGCTGGCGGGTGAAGCTAAACATCTGCCCGATGGCGCGCCGGACATCATCCGGTCCTGTGAGATCACGCAGATTCCTGCCGGTGTGATGTTGGCGATGGCGGTTTCNTCAGCCTTGTTTCACCGAGAGCGNAGTGGTTCGGGNCAGATCGTACTNAGCAATGANCTGGGTGCCGCACTGATGTTACAGGGAGNGCGANTTGGGCTGAANTCCCCNGATGTTGAGACCCGNNNNAGGACGATGGCGCGGGTGACTGGTCAGCGCGAGGATGCCNTTGGCCACCCTGCNATGGCAGACGGATTTGTGCCNCNGAGAAATCCGGTTGCGTCGGCCGGTACNGCCTACTATCGCGCATATGTGACGAAGAANGGTGCGGTGTTCATGGGGGCGCTGTCGCGGCCTTTGCGCGAGAAAATCCGTACTGCGCTGGGCATCGAGTTTAAACTTAGGGACGAGCCGGACTTTGACNCGGATGATCCTGAGTTCCAGGCAAAGGCAAGCGCGTTTGAGGCCAGTGTGATAGCTGATATGCGCACCCGCACGACCGAAGAATGGTTGGACCTGCTTGAAGCCCATGGCGTGCCCTGTGGCGAGGTGACCTTCCCNGAAGACCTGTCCAGCAATGAACANGCGCTTGCAAACGGTTATCTGCTAAGGGTCCAACATGTANCTGACGGCGCCCAGTTGCAGGTGGCGCCTGCGGNACGGTTTGGCTGCGCTCCGGAGCATCGCGTTGTGTCTGCCCCTGCGCTGGGAGCCGATACGCAAGANGTGCTGGATACGCTGAGTTAGCGATGAACTGCCTGCCCGCGCGGGAAGGCGCGGGGAGTGGAGGCAGAGGAATGNCTCACAAGCACCCGTGGGCTCTCACGCGCTGGTTTGATTACTGTCACTNTTTAGTCGGACTGGACGGTTAGTGTATGTGGTGAGGATTCAAGTAATTGAAAATGCATAATAANTTTTGGCTGGTATCCGAATTGGATCGTTGCATGTAGTGCTGCGCGGGGCTTGAATAGGCCTGGCGCGGCCCATCCCGCAGACAAGGCATCAGGAGGTAACCGATGGACCAGGATTTAAAAGAGAACGTNAAGTCGACATCTACATGGCGTCGGGCGCTCTACATGGTGCTGTACGCCGTCTTCTATGGCTTTGGTGAAGCAGTGTTGTTTCTCGTGGTGGTGTTCCAGTTCCTCCACTCGCTGTTCACGGGTGAACGCAATGAGATGGTCCTCGAGTTCAGTGAGAATCTATGTGCGTGGCTCTACGAGGTGATGCTCTACCTCACCTACAACTCAGAAGATCAGCCTTTTCCCTTTGCGCCGTGGCCCAACGAAATGGACTCCGCACAGGCGACCGCATTTGAGGGCGAAGATGTGCGGACGGAGGGGGACAATGACTTTGCTGAAGATGAGCGAGCTAGCGAAAGCGTGCCGGAGTTTGAAGTCGTAAAGGCGGAGGGTCCGCCGGAGCCAGTGGTGCCAGCGCCGGTAGTGCGAGCCGAGCCGCCCTCGGAGCCAGCGGTTCCAGAGGAACCCGAGCGCTCGGCTGACGGCTCTGGCACCTCGTCGCAGCCGGGTCTGGGTAGGGACTGAGCGCGACAGAATTGGTGGTCTGGGTGGTGGCTCTTTCGCTCGCCACAAGAGCCAACCGCTCCGTGAACAATCCGCCTTGGGTGCTTATACCCAATCGCTGGGCATGGTATTTGCCGCCCTCGTCTGCTTGCTTTGCGCGTGCATGTCAGGTTCTGCAACGCCCAGAGAAGCTGCTACGGTTGGGCGAAGGCCCCAGGTCGTGCTGGAACACCGGGCTAGTTCTTGCCGGGCCCTTTCTTCGACTTCTTCTTTTTCTTCTTGCCGCCGCGTTTGCCTTTCGCCGCCTCAGGCCGGGCTTCTTTCAATACGGCATTAAAGCGAGAGCGCAGATCCTCCATGCGCTGTTCCTTGCGAGCGAATTCGTGCGGCGACTTGGCTCGGCCAAAATCGACAACCTTGTCATCATCTTCGCCGGCACTCACCGCATTAACCCTTCCTGCATGCAGGACACTACTAGTTCACCCTGGCGATTGAAGAAGCGGCCACTTGCAAGGCCGCGTTCGCCGGCCGTTGTCTCGACGTTCTGGTGGTAGAGGAGCCATTCGTCTGCGCGGCAGCGACGGTGGAACCACATCGCGTGATCGAGGCTTGCACCGTCGTAGGCAGGATCCTGCCAGCGTTTCCCGTGGGGTAGCAGGATGTGATCAACGAGCGTCGTGTCGGCGAGGTAAGCCATACCTGAGTCATGTAGGTGCTGATCGTCGCTCAGGGTCTCGTCGATGCGCATCCACATACGCTGTGGCTCGGTCACGGGTTCGCCCGGGGGGGCGTTTGGTACGTTGATATATCGGATGTCGACCGGGCGCGCCGCCCCTGGCCAAGGCCCTTCGAGGTCNGGTGTGGCAGCTTCGGTAAAGGCGTTGTAGGTCATAGCAACAGACTCGGGTTCTGGNGCCGCGCCCATGTCGCCATCCGTGTATTGCAGACCCGCTGCTGGTACCTGAAAGGACGTGAGCATTCGGAACATCTCCTTGCCCTGCTGGTGGGCGGCGACCATCCGGGAGCTAAAGCCGCGTCCGTCCCTGACCCGGTCCACCTGAATTTCACTGGGCAATTCGACGTCACCNGGGCGCAAGAAATAGGCGTGCAGGGAGTGAACCTCGCGATCACCAGGCAAGGTCATCTGCGCGGCGCGCAGGCACTGCGCCAGGAATTGGCCGCCGAACATCCGGTCTGATGGTTCAGGCGCTATGGGCGCTTCGAATCGATCGTCCGACAACGGTTTGAGCCGCATCAAGTCGGTAAAGGTCTGCATGGAATGGTTGGAAAGGGCTGTAATGATTCAGCCGCGGTTTTAGCGTGAACTGGGCACGTTGGCAAACGGCGGCGAATTCCAGGCATAGNCCTTCAGCCCTCGTGCAAGGAGCACGCGTGTCGCGTAGGCTGCGCGCCTGCCTGGTAGATCCACATNATGGCCGAATCTCACACGCTGACGCTGATCCGGGACGCTGACTTTCGCAGCCTCTGGTTGGTCGGAGCGATTGGCGGCACCTCCCGCTGGTTGGAGATGCTGGTCATNGGGATCTTCGTGTTTGATGTATCCGGTTCGGCGTTCCTGGTGGCGGTCATGGTGCTGCTGCGCATGCTGCCAATGGGTTTTCTTGGTGCGTTTGGCGGTGTAATTGGCGAGCGCTTCGACCGCAGGCGAGTGCTGCTGTTCGTGATGCTGATCATGACGTTGCTTGCCTTTGTTCAGGCCGCGCTCGCAATTTTTGGCCTGCTCGAGGTCTGGCATGTCGGTTTGGGCGCGTTTATTGCCGGCATTGTGTGGGTGACGGACTTTCCGGTACGGCGCACGCTGCTCGGTGAGATTGCCGGCCCTGAGCGTACCGGTGCGGCCATGAGTCTCGATATCATGTCGAGCTCAGGAACCCGCATGTTGGGCCCGATCGTTGGTGGCTCGCTNTACAGTGAGGTTGGCATGGTGGGCGCATTTGGCCTNACTGCCGTGGGNTATGCCTGCGGAGTTGTCATGCTGTTGCGGCTGCGCTGGGAGGATGAGCAGGGTCGCAATGCGGGCGCAGGTGCGCTCGAAAGTCTGGCCGCTGGATTCCGAGCGCTGCGCAGCAATCGGGCCCTGGTTGGCATCTTTGTTGTCACGGTTGTGTTCAACATCTGGGGTTTCCCTTTTACATCGATGATCCCGGTGATTGGCAAGGAGGTATTGCTACTTGAGCCTGATGCGGTAGGGCTGCTTGCGAGTGCGGAGGGCCTCGGCGCGTTCATTGGCGCGGTTGCNCTTGCGGTTCTTGCGGCGACGGCCTGGTATCGCTGGCTGTACTTCTACGGCGTTGCGGTCTATNTNCTGCTGATTATTGCGTTTGGTCTTGCCACGTCGGTTTTCCTNTCAGCGACNACNTTGATCGCCGCTGGGATCGCCGGTGCNGCTTTTGCCTCCATGCAGAGCGCGCTTGTGCTACTTAACTCTGACGATATCTCAAAGGGGCGAATGATGGGGGTATTGTCGATGTGCATCGGCACCGGCCTGATTGGGTTCATGCATCTTGGTCTGATGGCGGACTGGCTGGGGGCTCCGCTCGCGTGTGTTGTCATTGGCGTGGAGGGGCTAGTGGCGTTGGTGGTATCGGCGTGGTTCTGGCCGGAGCTTTTGCGCCGACAGCCTTCTGGGAGNTGAGTGAGGATTGGCAGTGCTGCACTCTGCTAATTGTCGCGCCGTTGATCGGCCCGANGCAGGTTNCTCGCGCCTGCCCTCGGCAGGGCCCCTCCGGGAGACGTAATATGGNTCAATCATTAATACTNGCGGCGTCGGCAGCCTAGGGGCATCTATGACGAACAACGAGNCAACCAATACGGCAAGGCGCTCCCTGGCGGCGCGGGTCCTCCTCAGTCTTGCCATGGTGCTGTCTTCAACCGCAGTGCATGCGGAACGGCAGCCAGACTACTCCGTGATACAAAAACGGCTCGACGCCGCCGTGATCGAGGGCCGCCTCACGCAGGAAGAAGCCCAGGCAAGGTGGAGCGCGATCCTCCGCCGGGCGGAGCAACCAGAAGAACACAACCCGGCGGAGCATGCCGACAAGGCTCGAGACTCACGGCAGTACTCTGCTGCCGAGCGTTTGGCCAGGGCAGAGAAGAGGCTGAATGCGGCAGTCGAAGCCGGTGATCTGACGGAAGATCAGGCGCGAGAACGACTCTCGGCGAAACAGGCGCGCATGGATTTAGAGCGGGAACGCGAGGCGGCTGCGCGTAGACGCATAAAGTCGATCCAGCTGGCCGTGGCCGCTGGCGAGATGGCGTCTGAAGACGGGCAGGCAGCTATTCGCAAGATGCGACGCAGGCTGGCTGAAGGTGATCGGGGGCGGCCGGGCAAAATGGATCATCAAGCGGCCCGTGCCGCAATTCTTGAAGCGATCGCATTGGGGCAGATCACCGAGGTGCAGGCGCAAGATCGACTGACCCGCATCGATGCGCTGGNGAATGCCTTTGAGCTGAGTGCAGAGGTTTCCCACGTGCAGCCTGATTCAGCGCCGCCTGAATCCGATTAGCCAAATTCGCCATCTGCAATGAACTGAGCGCCCTTCTCGGCGATCATCACGGTAGGCGCGTTGGTGTTGCCGCTTGTGATCATGGGCATGATGGAGGCGTCGATCACGCGCAGGCCTTCGACGCCGCGCACACACAAGCGGTCGTTCACCACTGCCTGATCGTCCTGACCCATTCGGCAGGTGCCGACCGGGTGGAAGATAGTGGTGCCCAGGTCTCCCGCCGCTTGCTGCAGCTCGGGCTCCGTTTGCACCCTTGGGCCGGGTTTCAGTTCAACCGGGTTGAAGGGCTTCAGCGCGGCAGCGGCCATGATGCGCCGCGTGAACCGCANGCCCTCCACGGCAACCTGTTGATCGTCCGCGGTTGCGAGGTAGTTTAGGGTAATAGCGGGGTAGGTGTCNGGGTTTCGATCCCNGATTCGAACGTGTCCTCGGCTGGACGGGCGCAGGTTGCACACGCTGGGAGTAATGGCGTTGTAGGGGTGCAGTGGGTCCCCGAACTTCTCAAGAGACAGAGGTTGCACGTGCCACTCAATGTTGGCGCTTGGCTGNAATGGGTCGCTTTTTGCGAACGCACCTAGCTGCGATGGTGGCATTGTGAGCGGGCCCTTTTTGAACATCGCATATTCAAGCCCCATGACCATCTTGCCCCAGAGCGAGCCTGCGCGCTGGTTCAGCGTAACGGTGTTGTCGACTCGGTAGATCGAGCGAATCTGCAGATGGTCATGGAGATTCTCTCCGACCGGGAGATCCGCCTTGACCTCGATCCCCCTGTCCTGCAGCAGGGCGCCCGGGCCGATGCCGGAAAGTTGCAAGATCTGTGGCGAGCCAATTGAACCGGTGGCCAGCAGTACCTCGCGCTCTGCCTTGAACGTCAGCCGCTCNCCNTTGACGATCNCTTCTAGGCCTTCGGCTTTGAGCCGGCCCCCGCTGCCGCCGCTGGCGAGGTTCAGCTTCTGTACATGGGCGCNGGTCATGACCGTCAGGTTGGNCCGCCGCATTGCCGGNCGCAAAAAAGCCTTGGTTGCNCTCCAGCGCGAACCNCTGCGCTGGTTCATCTGAAAATAGGCGCAGCCAAAGTTGTCACCTCGGTTGAATTCNTCAATGGGAGGGATTCCGCATTCGGCCGCAGCCTCGCGCCAGACATCCAGTATCTCCCAGTTCACCCGCCGTTCCTCGACGCGAAGTGGACCGCCGGCACCGTGGAACTCGTCTGCGCCGTGCTGGTAGTCTTCGGAACGNTTGAAAAACGGTAGGACGTCATCCCAGCCCCAGCCTCGATTGCCGAGCTGCGCCCAGTGCTNGTAGTCGCTGGCCTGCCCCCGCATATAGACCATCGCATTGATGGAGGAGCAGCCTCCCAGAACCTTACCGCGTGCGTAACCGATGGAGCGGCCGTTCAGCCCTGGCTCTGACTCTGTTTCATAACACCAGTCGGTCCTNGGATTGCCGATGGTGTAGAGATAGCCCACCGGGATATCAATCCAGAAGTAGTTGTCTTTGCCTCCCGCTTCGAGCAGCAGGACACTCACGTCCGGGTTTGCNGAGAGTCGGTTTGCGAGCACGCAGCCGGCCGTGCCGGCGCCGGCAATGATGTAGTCGAACGAAAGCGCTGCCATGCCGCCCGTCTCAGGCGTACTCGAAATACGCGTTCGAGACGACGGTCTTGTTCCCGACCCGAGCATCAAAGATGACCCGNCCTGCTCCATCTTCCCAGGCGTTGATGTTTATTTCATCTCCGAGGAAAACAGGTGAGGAGAAGCGCACCTTGATCTTTTTGAAGCGCTTGGGGTCTGAGCCGCAGATGGCCTCGAGCAGTAAGTGCCCGCAATGCCCAAATGTACACAATCCGTGCAGGATGGGCTCATCGAAGCCGCCNAACCGTGCAGAATCCGGGTCGATGTGAAGTGGGTTGTAGTCACCCGAGAGGCGATAGATGTGAGCCTGATTGTCCGGCACCGCGGTGGTTGCTGTGAAGTCCGGCGCGCGATCAGGTACCTCGATTTTTGCTGAGTAGGTTTCCCCCGCGCCTTCGAACGGCTCAATGTCACCNAACTCCTTAATGCCGCGCCGGAATGAGCCATTAACCATGCGGATGCAGACGTCGCCGTCCGCGTCCTTGATGGTACTTTCCGTTTCGACAAAACCTGCGCTCTTACCCCGTGGGTGCACGCCAATGAGCCGTGATTGCACAGTGACAGCACCGTCGAGNGGCAGCGGTTTCACCACNTCCAAGTAACGTTCGGCATCGATNGTCAAAGGACCTGGCGATCCGGGCACGTGGGTTGCGTCCATGGGCGCACCGGCGCCGCCCCAGCGGATTGAGAACGTGGGAAAGACCGCGTACTCGGGGTGGCCTTCGTAGATGAAGCGCAGGTCGCGTGTGCCGATACCAACTGCNTAGAGCAGCACGTCCCGGCGGTCGTACGTAATGGTGACCGGTTCACCCCAGGGGCCGGGTTGGCCNCCGGGCAGTGCAGCTTGTGCGTTATAGGTAGGCATGGACGCTCCTCGTTGCTGATGTGGTGTCGGTGTAGTGAGACGCTACGGACCGCTGACGGATTATAGCGGGCACGCCCGCCGTTCGTTGGGGTCCTTAGGCTTCGCTGCGTTGCTTGATGAAGGAGTTCTTGAGGAAAATCCGCCGGCCTCGGAAGGTGAATAGGTCGCAGCCGTCCACCTCAACCCNGNCGCCGTCACCACGGGTACCGGTAAACGTCCACTCTGAGCAGCCGCGGTCGCCGGAAACAAAGTGCCTCGCGTTNTGGAACGTCACGTCGGGTAGATCTGTCCANACTTCGATGAAGCGGGCACGCACAGCGCGGGCGCCGATAAAGCGGGTACCCCAGGGTTCCGCGCCNTCGCTGGTCTCAAAGACGCAGTCGTCGGTCATCCACGACATGANCTTGTCGATGTCATGTTCGTTCCAGGCATCGCTGTAGGTCTGCAGCTCCTCCAGAGACATNCCCGGGTGTAGTAGTGTGATGTTACTCATGGCGTCCTGACTCGGTCGGCGGCTGTGTGGCGTCGCATGAAGAGGTTCGCAAGTGGCGAGCCCGGCCGCAATGGCTCCGAGCTTCCGGTTAGNGNAAACCCCCGGGACTCATACAGGNTGCGTGCTTTGAGGTTGGTCTCTGTGACGGACAGTTCAATGATCCAGCAACCGGCTTGTTCTAGCAAGGTGATGCCTGCGTCCAGTAATCCNGCACCCAGTCCGGTCCCGCGTGCCTGCGGTTGAACCCACATTGCGCCAATGTGGCCCACCCCGGCGTCATCCTGNACTGCGGACATCAGACCGCTTTCCGGACGCGCGATCAATAGGGCGCCNTTCGCATGCGNCGCGAAACGCGCAGCGTTGNGTTGCCAGTCCGCTACCNCTGTCTTTGCCNTCGCNTCTGCNGTGGGTGAGAACGCGTCGGGTGACTCAGAAAGAGCCGCCATGCGCAGGCTACGCAGCAGCTCCCATTCATTTGCACGAAGTGGGGAGATCATGGTTGAAAGCGTGACGTCCACATGGCCTGAATGGGGGTTGCGTNAGCCCTGGCGCCGGGCACGGGCGTGTATTCGTGATATGTGGCAACAATCCGGCCGTCGGGNAGTTGGCAGGCACTAGGATAGCCGAGGTGCCAGTACTGTGAGACATGTTCTGGCGCCGCACCGCCCTCCCGGATAACGAAGGTGTCAGTCTCCGACCAGTGCACGCCATCATCTGATAGCGCTCCGCGAACCCCCCAGGGCGCTCGGCGATAGCCGTATACGGCAAGGACCCGGCCATCCGCCAACTGCAGCACGTCCGCAGGAAAGCCCCAGATGGGGGTACGCTCCGGGCGGGACCAGCTGGCTCCGTCATCATCAGAATAAACGCACCAGAGATGATCTACCCGGCCCGGTCTTGCTTGGGTACGCAACAGGCAAATGAGCCGTCCGGAGCTGAGCCGGGTCATGGCCGGTTCAAACCAATCNAGAATGGACGCCGCGTCATGGGCNACCGTGGCCCANTATTCCCAGTTGTGGCCACTGTCGTCCGAGCGCAGCGTAAGGCATCGAATGGTCTCGCCGGTTTTGGTTGGCCATTCCCGACTGATGCTGCCGTGCAGCGGCATCAGTAGTCCGCCGTCCGGTAACTCGATGATGTGGCCGGCGCCTGACCCGCCCNCGATGTATGGGCCGGTGCCCGAATCCGCCATGGGCGCCGTATTGACAGGGATGAAGTCCGACCAGCTTCTGCCGCCGTCGCTCGAGCGGCTTAGACCGTANCCGGTCTGTCGCTTCAGTCGCTCGNGGCGGCCGGGNAGNGGCCCGATGGTCTGATCTGAGTGATCNTTGAGCGCGGTGGGTGCCATGAATGAACAGAGCCTGGAGTGCATCAACAGGTCACCGTTACTGATCTGGGCGAACGCACAGTCCCAGTTGCCGGTGTGATCAGTCCACGGCTGGACAATCTGAGGCTGACTCCAGCTCTCACCNGCGTCTGCCGAAAACATGACGCAGGACTGGCCNCTGTCTGNGTGGACCGGGCCGCGCTCNTGGTTGAACCCGAGCATCAGTCTGCCGTCCGCCAACGNGACGATGCTGCCCTGGTTAAGGGCATGCATTGGGTCGAGCAAGGCAAGATGGTGTTCTATGTTCATCTGAGCGCCTCCGCAGTGAGGTTGCTTCGAGTCTACGCGACGTTGGACCCGATCGGGTTGGCACGCCGGTTGCGCCGGACTGAGCAGTCTCTATGCTTGGTCCCTTGCGGTGAATTTGGGAAACAGAGATGGCCTACATCGAGGGACGCGTGGTACACGACGCGGATGCGCACGTCATGGAAACAGCCGAGTGGTTCGACATGCTGCTCGATGGCACGGTCGATGAGCGTGTACAGGCAACGTTCAAGCAGGGCTTCGGCGAGGAGGAGCGCGGCTTTTACGAGCAGATTGAACGATTGCAGCGAGACCCGGCTCATCGGGCTAAAGATGCAGAGGAGCTCATGNCGCGCAAGAATCACCATGCCATCGGAGCGTTCCTGAAGGAAGATCGGACTCACGCACTGGACCTTCTCGGTGTGGCCAGCCAGCTGCTGTTTACTTCAAGGGGCAACGTGCTGCTTGAATCGCTTGAGCATGGTGACGACCTGGACCTGCTATATGGCACGGCGAGTGCTTCGAACCGTGCCCAGGTCGAATACAGTAGGGTCGACCGACGCCTACTGCCGGTTGGCTATGTACCGCTCGCGGACCTGGATCGNGCTTCAAAAGCGGCGACGGAGGCGATTGAACTCGGTTGCAGCGCTTTGCTAGTGCCCGCGGAATGCCCACGTCGACACGCNACGAGCCACCTGGGTCTGGACTCGGTTTGGGCGCAGGCGCAGGATGCGCGGCTGCCNNTCCTGTTCCACGTCGGTGTCGCGGACCGCGTGCTGCCCAAAGCCCACAAGAACAACGGCCTGCCTGCAGTGCCCGATTTTCATGGTGGCGATGAGAACTTTCGCTCGATTTCATACATGTCGATCCCTTCGATGCCGATGCAAGCCCTGTCATTGCTGATCTTCGACGGGGTNCTCGACCGTTTTCCACAGCTGATGGTGGGTGTGATCGAGCTGGGTGCCGTATGGATGCCNGGNTACATGCGCCAGCTGGATGCNGCGTTCGAGGCATTCTCGCGGCACGAAGAACGCCTGCAGGGACTGGCGCTCAAACCCTCCGAGTACATCCATCGGCAGGTACGGGTAACGCCGTATCCGACCGAGCCAGCTGGGTGGATCATTGAGCAGGCTGGTGAAGACATCTGCATGTTTTCATCCGACTACCCGCACGTCGAAGGTGGACGCAATCCATACGGGCGCTTTGAGCGCTCGACCGAAGGCCTGACCGAGGTTGCAATCGAGAAGTTCTATGCGGGCAACTTTGCCTCGCTGATGGGGCCNCACCTCGCTGTAACCTNAGGGCGACTNGAGCTGCTTATGTGGCTTCGTCAGCCGTGCACCATTACCAGGATGANCGGCAACAGTAGGACCAGATACAGGTGACTGCGTTGGGCGCGGGCTCGTGGTGAGTCGGGCTTTTGTTCNGGTACNCGGCCCCTCNAGATGAGAAACTGAAGGCACAAGTGCGGCACGAATTGCAGCCCTTTAGATGCAGCTGGTCTGGTCCCGCGACTGGGAGCCGGTTATCGCTTTTGGCTCTTCGCGCCCCAGAGTTTTCCTTCAACTCTCGATAGGTTCGTGCTTTGGCTGCATGGNTTCCGCAGCACGTTCACCTGTTGGTCNTTGCTCCGGGACAACGTCCCGAACGTTGGTATGCTTGGTGGCTCTCGTTTTTCGAAGTCAANCCACATACATACGGAGGCGGCATGGCCTGGGACTTTGCAACCGACAAGGAATACCAAACNCTGTTGGACTGGGCGGATGAGTTTGTGCGCACCGAGGTTGAACCCCTCGACATGGTGCTCGGCTCTGCGATGGAGTATCAGGATCCGGACTTCATCAAGCTGGTCCGACCGTTGCAGCAGAAAGTGAAAGACATGGGCCTCTGGGCTTGCCACCTTGGGCCGGAGCTTGGCGGTCTGGGTTACGGGCAGTTAAAGCTTGCCCTGCTTAATGAAATTCTCGGACGCTCGCGCTTCGCGTCGGTGATCTTTGGCTGCCAGGCACCGGATACCGGTAACGCGGAGATTCTTGCTCACTACGGGAGTGAGGAACTCAAAGAGAAATATCTGCAGCCACTACTGAACGGCGAGATTGCCTCGTGCTACTCAATGACTGAGCCAAGCGGTGGCGCCGATCCCACCTCGTTCAAGTGCAGCGCGATTGAGGATGGTGATGAGTACGTCATCAACGGCGAGAAGTGGTTCTCATCAAACGCCCGCTATTCGAGCTTTTTGATCGTGATGACGGTCACCGACCCCGAAGCGCCACCGCACCAGCGCGCCACAATGTTTGTTGTGCCTACCGATTCGCCGGGGGTAAACATTGTCCGCAACGTTGGAGTGGGTCAGGAAGGTCCGGGTGAAGGCTCACACGGCTACATCCGCTACGAGAACGTACGTATCCCGCGCTCGAACATGCTCGGTCCGCGCGGGCAGGGCTTTGCGGTAGCGCAGACCCGTCTCGGTGGCGGCCGCATCCACCACGCCATGCGGACGATGGGTCAGGTCCGCCGCGCCTTCGACATGATGTGCGAGCGCTCCCTCTCCCGTGAAACCAAGGGTGAACAGTTGGCGCAGAAACAGATGGTGCAGGAGAAGATTGCCGACTCCTGGATCGAGCTGGAGGCGTTCCGGCTGCTGGTGCTGCGCACCGCCTGGCGCATCGACGAGTACAATGACTACCTCAAGGTACGCAAGGATATCGCTGCTATCAAGGCGCACATGCCAAAGGTCTATCACGATGTAGTGATGCGCTGCATCCAGGTGCATGGCGCGTTTGGCGTATCGAACGAGCTGCCGCTGACGGGCATGCTGATGGGTTCGCTGACTATGGGTATCGCAGACGGACCCACTGAGGTACACAAGATCACGGTTGCGCGGCAGGTGTTGCGTGATTATGAAGGGACCAACGATCTGTTCCCATCTTACTCTCTGCCTAATCGGCAGTCGGCTGCGCTGGATCGTTACGGTGACATGATCGAGCGCGAGGTTGCTTCTTGGTAGTTACGCAGGACCACCAGGGACCTTGGAGCTGTTTTGGCCTGGGTTTGGCGTTGAACGCTGCGCCACCCGGGCCATCAGCTCATCCGGATTGTGGTGATACACGTGCCCAAGTCCGCCTGCACTTATTCTGAGCCCGATCAACTGTTGCAGATCTTCCGAGAAAGTCGAAGCCCTCTCTCGCGATATGCTCAGTAGGAAGTTCTCCTGCGTGCGCAGGTAGCCCGCGCAATAGTCAATGCTGACCGCAAAGCGTCGGTCTTGGGTTGTGTTCGCACCCCCACCGTGGAAACACTGCCCCTCGAAGAACAGCACGCTGCCTTTGGGCATCTCTGCGGGGATGCTGGCAGCGAGCCATTTCGCGGCATCCTCCTTCTTCGGATACGCAAGCCTGTGGCTGCCGGGTACAACCCGGGTCGCTCCTAGCGGTTCTGTAAAGTCGCAGAGCGCGAGCATTGTGTTGAGAACAATGGGCTGTCGCCACTGGCCTTCGCCAAGAAACGGCCTTTGACGCAGGCTGGAGTTCTTCGCGCCAATGAACGGACCGTCGTCAACGTGCATGGGCTGCGCCGATTCACCTGGGCCGACGATCGATGTGCCGTAGGTGTTGAGCAGGCAGTCATCTCCCAGCGTCGCCCGCGCTACCGGCAGAATAGAGGGATGCGTCGTGAGCCGTTGCCAGACCTCTCCATAGTTTAGGACGTCGTAATACCGCTGGGTTTTGAAACCGTGAAACCGGTTCTGCAGGCTGAGCGGTACCGCGTCCAACTCAAGCTGGGCGATTTCGGCCAGAACCTCGTCGACGAGCGCGGGTTCAAGCGCTGCCTCCATGATGAAATAACCCTGGCGTGCAATCCCTTCGACCGCCTTAGCGATTCGCATATTGCCACTGTCTGCCGCGCTCATCGGGGCAGCGGCCCGGTGTGGGAGCCGATGACGCCCGCGTCTTCCATTGCTCGGATTTCCGACTCGGAGTAGCCAATCGATGTGAGTACTTCCTCGTTGTGCTCGCCAATTTCGGGCGCGCAGCGCGGGGGTACCTTGTCCACACCCTCGATCCAGACAGGGCTGGCGACGGTCTGCTCCCACTCATCCTGTGGATCTGAGACATCGATCATCACGTCGGTGGCGCGCATCTGGGGGTCGTCCAGCGCCTCGACGGTACGCTGGACATGACCATAGGTAATGCCGTGAGCATCAAACCGGCTACGCACTTCTGCCAGTGTTAGCGCGGCAATGGCGGAGTCGATGTAAGGCACAAACGCGGCCATGTTGGAGAATGCCGCTCGCACGTCCGCAAAGCGCTCGTCGTCCAGCAGCGCATCGAGGCCCAATGCATGCAGCAGTGGTTTGTATTCTTTTTGGTGGTTCAGCACGTTNAGCATGAGGAAGCGGTCATCTGTCGTTGTATAGACCTTATTTAGGTGTACCGCGCCCTGGCGCTTAACTGGATGGTTGACCGCCCAGCCGGCCCCGGCGGCAACCGCCTGAATGCTCATGCTGTTCGACCAGGCACCGTTTGCCAGCAGAGAGGTGTGGACCTTGCCACCCTCGCCGGTTTCCGAGCGGCGGTACAGCGCGGCCATGATTCCGGCAAACAGCGACATNGCGGTGGCATGGTCACCCATGCCGGGTGAGTTGCCCGCAGGGACGTTGCCGTCTTCACGCACCCAGTCCTGTAGCCCGGACCGGCCCCACCAGGCGGTTGCATCAAACGCCGTGCGCTCGGATTCATCTCCGGCCTCTCCGTAGCCGGTGACGTGGGCATAGATTATTTTCGGGTTGAGTTCACGCAACGTTTCGTAGGACAGATCAAGCCGGTCGATGAGCGAATTGCGATAGTTCGTCAGGAAAATGTCGCANTTACAGACCAGTCGCTCCAGTGCTTCGCGGCCTTTCGGGCGTTTGAGGTCAATGGCAAGTCCCTTCTTGCTACGGGCATCCATCCGCCAGAAATAGCTGGGGTAGACAGGCGCCAGCATTCGAAGCGGGTCTCCTGTAAGCGGCTCGATTTTGACCACTTCTGCGCCAAAGTCGGCAAGTACGGTGGCCGCGGCAGGGCCAGCAACGTAGGAGCCGCAGTCAACGACTTTGAGTCGGCTAAAAATCTCGTCGGGCATAGGCGGGTCCTTTGTCGGGTGAAATTTGGGTGTGGAATTCATGGATGGTAGCTGACGCGTGTGCCAGATCGCTACCGGGAGTACCNCAGCGTGGGTGTTAGACTGAATTCGCATTAGTTCAGAGGGACAAGTCGTGGATGAGAGCGCTCTCGAGCATCAGATCACTGAAGATGAGAAGGCCGCGTTTGAACGTGACGGCTTTCTGATGTTGCCGGGCGTACTTGCGCCCGATCAACTCCCGGAAGTCATCGCCGCCGTTGACCGGGTGACGGCGGATGCCCGGGAAACCCACGGGATTGCGCCGGACAAACGTGTGAACGAACTGGATGTGATTGGGCGTGAAGCCGCGTTTCTGCCATTGCTTGACCATCCCAAGGTGTTGCCCAAGGTCTGGGGCATCCTCGGCTGGGCAATTCAGCTATATCACTCGCACATGATCGTTAACCCGCCTTTGCCGAGGGATTTTGTGCGCCCGGCACGCCTCGGCTGGCACCAAGACAGTGGCCGACTGAACATGGAACTGGGCCCCCGTCCCCAGCCCCGGGTCTCCCTCAAGGCGGCGTGGGTGCTGACGGACATGTCCGAGCCTGACCGTGGCAATCTGACCGTGATTCCAGGCAGTCATGAATGGGCCAAACTAGATCTGCCCAAAGATGAAGCAAGTGACCACCCGGAAGCGCGCGCCATCTGCGCCAATGCGGGCGATGTGGTGTTGTTCGACCGCCGCATCTTCCATGCGGGCAACTACAACGCATCAGACATCACTCGAAAAATCCTCTTCATGGGGTACAGCTATCGCTGGCTAAAGCCACGTGACAACATGACGGTTGCACACCTGATGGACCAGTGTGACCCGATTCAGCAACAGCTCTTTGGCGCCTCTATCACTGGCGGTTTTGGTTACACGTCCCCGTCTGACGAGGATGTGCCGCTGAAGGCATGGCTTGCCGAGAGACTAGGGGAAGAGGCACTCGTTCCGTGAATGGCTTGCCGCGCTTTAGATTGCGTCACACTAGCAGCACAGCGTGATTTAGTATCGAATGAGATTGCTTGGATACCGGTCCAACGGGACTCCACCCAAGTTTATGCAGTGGGGACACAGGGAGAACATCCCTGGTATGCCGACTTGAACAGTGGGGTCTAACGGGCTGTACCTAGGGCTGTTTATTTGTGTCCTGGATGGTCGCGATGTGACCCTCTGCTATGCCAACTAATTGAATGCGGCGGTGACGTTTCGGCTAGCTGCCTCCGAGCTCGCTCCGGGCCAATCGCCCCCGAGCCACTGTGTTTTCGGCTCGGCGCAGGTGCGGTGCATCAACCATTTGCCCTCGAAAGCGGAATGCCATCCTGCCCTCGGCCTGGGCCGCCTCGAAGGCTTCGAGCAATGCCACTGCCTCCTCAACCTCCTCATCAGAAGGGGTGAAGACCGCGTTGACTACTGGAATCTGGTCTGGGTGGATTGTGAGCTTCCCGGTAAAGCCCATCCAGGCAGCATGTTGTGACTCTTCGGCGAGCGCGTCGAGATTGCGAATGTCGACATATACGGCGTCTAGTGCTTCGGCACCGCCGGCTTTGGCTGTCAGCAGGGTTTGAACTCGGCAGAACCTGAACACGTCCAGGTACTCGCCATTTGGNAGTCGGTTCCGAGGTGCGCCGATGGCGGCGGAGAGGTCTTCCCCGCCCCATGTCAGCATGGTCACCCTGGGGCATTGGGTGAAAGTCGGCAGGTTCAACACGCCGGTCGGCGTTTCGGTCGCGACCAGCATGAGTTGGACTCCACGCTCCGGATGGCCGCGTTCCGATTCGTATTTGCCCAGGATGCGATCAATTGTCTCGATTTCTGCAAGAGTGCTGACTTTCGGCATTAGCAGAGCATCCGGTGGGGACTGCATGAGCGCGTCGAGATCAGCCTCGCCCCAAGGGGTATCGAGGGGATTGAAACGGACAATCCGCTCCTGGTGGCCAAAGTCGACGTCCGCCAGCCAGCCTGCAATGGTCGCACGAGCATCATCTTTCAGGTCCGTCGCAACAGCATCTTCAAGGTCCAGTATCAGGCTGTCTGCAGCCGAGCCCAGCGCCTTGTTCAGCATCTTTTCGTTTGCGCCCGGGACGAAATGCAGGCTGCGTCGCAGTCTAAATTCCTCGCTCATGTTGGCTGCCTCATCATCATGCCGCGGCGCACGCAGGTACAGACGACCTCACCACGCTGGTTGGCACCGATATGTTTGAAGGTGACGATCCCGCGGTCGGGTTTGCTGCGGCTTTCGCGGCGATCAACGATCTCGGTGCTTACCTTGATAGTGTCGCCAATGAAGACCGGGTTCGGAAACTCAGTCTGATCCATACCCAGATTACCTAGCGTAGTGCCAAGGGTGGTGTCGGTGACAGAGAGACCGATACACAGGCCAAGCGTGAATACACTGTTTACAAGAATCTGGCCATGCAGGGTGCTCTCGGCAAACGCCGCGTCCAGGTGCAGGGGTTGGGTGTTACCGGTGAGTGTAGTGAAGAGCAGATTGTCCGTCTCAGTCACGGTTCGTGATGGTTGATGCTCGAATACCAGCCCCGGCTCGAGTTCTTCGAAGTACTTTCCTGTCACGTGGGCTCCTTTGCGTGTTCGGAAGAGGCCGCGTAATGGTAGCCCAGTGCATTGGTGGGTTTGTGGCTGCAGCGCCGACCTTTAACGACCGTTTGGCAAGAGCAGGTCCCTGGTCAAACTAAGGAGCGTCCCGCGGCTGGATTCCCGCTTGGCGGCTTCTGGTGCGGTGGACCGTTCGTTACTCTGTTGTTCGACCGTCGCGGGGAGCGGTGTGGGATGAGCGGCACATGCCAACCGTATCGCCACTCTGATTTATCGCCGGGATTATTTACGAACGTAGTTTGTTGAGAATGAGTCGATGTCTATAAGTTTCAAAAAACAATAAGAACATCTTAGCTTACTGTTCTGAGACCGGTTCAGATGTTTGTAAACGAGTACTTACTCTTTCTTCGGGTCTCGACAGTGACTACGCTTGCCGAGATTGCAACGTTCCTGGTTGCGGCGCCTATGCTGAAACTCGATGCCGATACCGACAATGGCANCTGCGTCTGTGGGAACTGAAGAATCCGTCATTGCAAACGAGTTCGAGTTCGCGCNATACGCGCTTGGAAACACCTGAAGAGATAANAGATGATGTTTTTCAGTCTCGGTAGCAGTCGTCCCGCAGGTGTACGCAGATTTCAGTTGCACCGGGCCCAATCTTGGCTCATTTGAAGCCTCGCATGACGGCAATGTTGTTATGAGTGACGCCGATGTGACTTGCGACGACGAACTGATTGAAGGCGTCGGCGACATGTACTAATGACAGCCCCTCATTAAGGACACTTTGAAGTACAGCCGCCGGGAACNTGCATCGCACGGAAATTTCGTGACCTACTCCATCGAATTGATGTTCATGCTCGACGCGGACAATACCGGTGAGGTTTAAAACATTGAGCGTGCCGGTGAGGTTGGTCACATTGAAGCCGTGGAGGGCAAAACGTATGCTCATCCATCAGTGCTGAGGAGGGCGATGTCCTCGGTGGAATCGAGATAGATCTGGAGCCAACGATGAGCGCAACCGTATCCGTCTCTCAGGGCGAGATTTCAGGGACATCTGAAGATGGTCTAGTAGTGTTCCGCGGCATTCCGTACGCGGCACCACCAACTGGTGTGAATCGGTGGCAACCGCCGCAGCCGCACCCTGGCTGGGATGGGGTGCTTGCAGCCACAAATTTCGGTGCTGAAGCACCGCAGAATCCCAGCCCGCTGGACGCCATGATGGGTGGGGCAGGCAAAACTCCTTCACGAAACGAAAACTGTCTGTTCCTGAATATCTGGACTCCGTCAACAGACACTGCCCGTCGTCCTGTGTTGTTCTGGATCCATGGTGGGGCCTTCACTATAGGCAGCGGCTCGCAGCCCGTCTATGACGGGCAGTATCTTGCGCGAGAGGGTGACGTGGTAGTTGTCACGATCAACTATCGCATGGGTGCGCTGGGCTTCATGAACCTTGCGGCGTTGACGGGCGGCAGGATCCCGGCGACGGGCAACGAGGGGTTGCTGGACCAAGTTGCCGCGCTTGCCTGGGTGCGCGACAACATCACGTCCTTTGGCGGCGACCCCGATAATGTCACGATATTTGGAGAGAGTGCGGGCGGCATGTCCTGCGGTGCTTTGCTAGCTATGCCGGCCGCTCGCGGGCTGTTCCACAAGGCGATTCCCCAAAGTGGCGCCTGCCACATCGCGATCACCCCGCATGAAGCCCAGGCCGTCGCCGCGGCGACCCTGGAGGCTGTCGGCGTTGATCCGGCGGACACAGACGCGATCATGGCATTGCCGGAAGCGCAGCTGACAGCGGTGCAGCAAAAGGTCAATGAGATTGCCGCGGAGCGAGGCCTGCCGGGCATGCCTTACCAGCCTGTCATTGACGGCAGCGTACTTCCCAAGAAGCCCATTGAGTGCGTGCGGGAAGGTTCGGCTGTGGGAATTGCCATCATGGCTGGTTCAACAGCGGATGAATGGAAGCTCTTTACGGGGATAATGCCGAGCGGAGTCGACAACGAAGCAGAGCTGATCGCCCTTGGTGAGAGCCAGTTTAACGTTAGCGGTGCTGCGGGCGTTGCTGCCTACAAGGCGGTGCTTGAGGCACGCGGCGCGGATACATCTGCCGCTGAGCTCGCAAGCGCAATGATGACGGACCGCGTGTTCCGGATGCCCTGGATCTATCTGCTGGAGGCACAGGTAGCCCATGACGAACGCGTCTATGGCTATCGTTTCGACTTTCCAGCCGCACTCCTAGGTGGGACGCTCGGGGCCTGCCATGCGGGTGAGCTCGGGTTTGTGTTTGGAACGTACGACAAGGACGGCGCTGAGAGTTTCTTCGGCAAAGGCGAAGTTGCTGATCAAGTTTCTGCTATGACCCGGGCCGCCTGGCTGAACTTTGCGCGTACTGGCAACCCGACTGGCGGCATCGTTCCGGATTGGCCGTCCTATACGTCGCCGGACCGAGCGACGATGGTCATCAACGCCGAGACCGGGGTTCAGGAGCGGCCTGAGGATGCGACCCGCGTGATCTGGCGGGAAAGCGCGACAGGCTCACTTTGAGTTCAGCGCTGGTCGTCAGTAGTCGATCTGATCGTCGACCGCGTGACCTCGGAAAGGGATCAGCATCGCGCGCTCGAATGAAATGACCTGGGTTCCATCAGCCCTGAGGCCCAGGGTGCGGATGCGCACGATGCCCTGGGTTGGGCGCGATTTGGACTCGCGCTTCTCGAGCACTTCTGATTCTGCATAGAGCGTATCCCCTACCACCACGGGGGCGGTCAAGCGGACTTTGTCCCAGCCGAGATTTGCNACGGTTTTCTGGCTGACGTCCGATACGGACATGCCGGTCACGATGGCGAGCGTCAGGCATGAGTTGACGATGTTTTGGCCAAACTCGCTCTGCTTGCCGTATTCCGCATCGAAGTGCAGTGGGTGCTGATTCATTGTGAGGAGGGTGAACCATGAATTGTCCGCGTCGGAAATGGTGCGCCCGGGTCGGTGTTCGTAGATGTCGCCCACCTCGAAGTCCTCGAAGTACCTGCCNTACGATTCNCTGAACCTGCGCCNACCAACCGGNTTGCTTTCNGCGACCATGTTGTAACTCCCCGTGACAAGGCGCGGAGTTTACCGAATTGGGGCCGGGNGCAGCTGTCTTTTCGGGAATCGATTCGTCGGGTTGCGGCCAGCGAAGCAGCAAATTCAGTCGGCCAGTAGAGGTGGATAAGTTAGACTGCACGCCGTGACGAGACGCTCTTTCCAACCTCTCGCAGCGGCCCTGACCGTTCTGTGCNTGGCTNCGCCCAGCANCTCGNTTGGCCACGGTGGTGTGGTNCTCGAGGACGACATCTGCTTCATCAAGATTGGCTACTTCATCGCGCATTTCAAGGTATACCTGCCGGATACGCTTGGNCATGAGGANTTCTGCGAGGACCTGCCTGAGNCGGGAAACGGCTTGTTCGTGATGGAGTATCTGAACGACAAGCTGAGCCATGTGCCTGTTGAGTTTAGGATCATCCGCAATGTCACCGACATGGGACGCTTTACCAACTGGGATGATGTCGTTGCGATCGGCGATCTCAGCGCGATTACGGTTCTGCACGTGGCTCCGTCACGGCACAGGGACCTGTTCACGATTCTGCATCGGTTTGAGGGGCCTGGAGAGTACGTGGGTATTGTGCATGTCGGTCCGGATGAGAATGGTCAGGTGCAGCGGGCCGTATTCCCCTTTGCGGTGGGGTATACCGATTATGGCTACTGGCCGTTTGTGCTGCTTGCTTTGTTAAGCATGCAACTTTATTACATGTGGTCGACCGGATGGTTTAGGAGCGCAAACAAATGAAATGGCTTATGCGAAGCTCCGTGGGTGTGGTCCTGATGNTGTCGGGGNTAACGGTGGCCGCGGAGGAGGCTGTTTTTGTCGGGCGTGAAGGTCATGTGCGTGCGGTTTTGCTGACTGACATCGACTCGCTGCCGCTCAATCGCATTCACACCTGGAAGGTACGCTTTGAGGCTGTCGATGGTTCGATCCTTGCNGACGAAGTCAGCATAATAGTAGCGGGCGGCATGCCCGCCCACGATCACGGCCTGCCGACCGAACCCCAGGCAATCGCGGCGGGAGATGGCATTTTCAGGGTCGAGGGGCTTCGGTTCCACATGCATGGTGCGTGGGAGCTTATTTTTGAAGTCCGCATGGGGCGCGCCGATGACCTCGGCGCCGAGACGGACACTGTGAAGGTGAGTTTCGAGCTTTGAAGCGTACGGCACGGGTCGCAGTGACGTGGCTTGCGGTCATGGTTGTCGGGCTTGCAGGCTTCGCCTACTTTGGCACTGACGAGGCTAAGGACGTAGCGTGGGATAACGTCTCGAAGCCGTTTGTTGGGCCTCCCGGAGTGATCCCATGGTCCGACGGAGAACGCGGCGTTCTGGCCAGTCTCTCGCTTGCGGCGCTCGGGAACGCGCCTCTGGATCCGACTAATCAGTATGACGGGGATCCCCTAGCTATTCGGCTGGGTCATCAGCTGTTCTTCGATACCCGCTTCAGTGCTACCGGCGGTATCAGTTGTGCAACCTGCCATCAGCCCGCGCGGGCGTTTACCGATGGTCTGGGCAAAGGCGCGGGCATCGGCTTCTCGAAACGCAACACCCGAACTCTACTGGGCGTCACGCACAGTCCTTGGCAGTACTGGGACGGGCGCCGGGATACATTGTGGGCTCAGGCTTTGACTCCGATCGAAGACCATAACGAGCATGGTATATCTCGAACAGAGATGGTGACCGCATTTGCAGCAGAGCCGCAGTATCGCAGTGCNTGGCAGGAGATTGTTGGTAGTCCGTTGCCGGAGTTTGCCGACGTGAACCGGTTTCCCGTCGAAGCCTCTCCGCTGGGGGTTGCCGATGCGGCGGCCGCCTGGGAGCGGATGACAGCCTTCGATCGTCAGCAGGTGAATAGGGTGTTCGCACATCTTGGCAAGTTCATCGCAGCTTATGAGGCGATCCTGCTGCCGGGACCGGATCCCCTTGAGGCCTATCTTAAGAACGTGGCCCAGGGACAAGACGAGCCGATTGCGAAGTTTGGTGCCGAGGCCATCGCAGGGCTCAGACTGTTTGTAGGTAAAGCGAGGTGCATCGAGTGTCACAACGGCCCGTTGCTGACCAACAACGAGTTTCATAACACTGGGGTGTTGTCTGCACCTGGGGAACTGCCGGATCGGGGCAGGGTCGACGGGGTGCGCCTTGTTGCCGCAGATCCGTTCAATTGCTTGTCTTTGTTCAGTGACGACAACACCTGTGCCGAGCTGCGCTACCGCAGAAGCGGCGTGACGACCATTGGTGCAACCAGAACGCCTACGCTGCGAGGCGTAACCGTAACCGCACCTTACATGCACAAGGGCCAAATCGCGACGCTTGCCGAAGTGGTCGATCACTATGATTTTGCTGAGGAGGCCCTTGTCGGTCACAACGAGGCGAAACCATTGCGACTGACGCCCCGAGAGTCGAGACATCTGATTGCGTTCCTTGAAACTCTGACCTTCGGCATGGCGATAGACCCAGCATGGCTTGCGCCTCCCGAATCTGGCAGAAACCGGTCATTGATTTCCGCAGCAGGCGCCTGGGCCCGGGCCACGCCACCAGGCTCGACCAATGCTGCGGTCTATCTGACCTTGTCCAATGCGGGTCGCGCCGCGATCACCATCGCTGACGTTGAAAGTGAAGTGGGTGTGGGGATGTTCCACCATACGCGGGAGGTGGAGGGCATGGCACACATGGATCATCTAGACGAGGTTGAGCTACCCGCAGGTGGGCGTGTCGAACTACGCCCAGGGGGCATGCACATCATGCTGATGCGCCTTACCGCGCCGTTGGTGGCTGGTGAGCGCTTCACCCTGCAGCTCTACCCTACGGATGGCGAAGCGATTGAAGTGGAAGTTGAAGTGCGTGGACTTACGTGGTTACCAGGTGAGTAGTTCGGTTACTTGCGAGGTCGACCTGTTTGCCGACCGCTTGATACGATGCGCGCTGCATCAGGTCCCGGACAAGACGATGAGAAAAGTGATCGCAGTTGCCCTGCTGGTAGCGCTTGCAGGTGTTGCGCACGCGGACTGGACCCTTGACCCGGAGGCATCAAGTGTCAGCTTTGTTTCGGTAAAGAACGCTGCTGTTGCCGAGGCGCATTATTTTACGAACCTTTCGGGTGACGTAAGCAAGAGTGGCGAGGCGACACTGACGCTCGATATGAGCGCATTTGAGACCCTGATCCCGATCCGCAACGAGCGTATGGTCAAGTGGCTCTTCGAACCGGATCGTTTTCCTCATGCTAGGTTTACGGCGAGCGTGCCGGTAATGGAACTCCAGAAAATTGAACACGCCGCATCCAAACAGCATGAGCTTGTCGGTACGCTCGCGCTTCATGGGGTTAGCGCGGATATAACGGCTGCGGTGGTCGTAACGAGGGTGGGCGGGAACGCGTTCTCAGTCACTTCGCAGCGGCCGGTGATTGTCAATGCGGCGCAGTTCGCACTTGAAGGCGGTATCGAAAAGCTGCGCGAAATTGCCGGGCTCAGTTCCATCGCGCCCTCCGTGCCCGTTTCGTTCACACTGCTGTTTCGGCGCTAGTCCAACCGATCAGGAGCGCAACCAGTCCAACTTTTATTAGCAAATAAGGATAGACCATGATTGATGAATACAGCATCGAATTGAAGGAAAGCCAGCACGCTTACCTGCAGGAGATGATTGAGAAGTACGGTATCGAGGATCTTTCCAAAGCGATCCGCATTCTGGTGGACTACGCCACCGAGGAAAAAGACCTCGAGACTAAAATCTGGGAAGACGAGCGCTGCCTGCACTGCGATTGAAGGCAGCATCGCGTGTCATTTGCCGACACTCCCCACAGGCTGCAGGGCGGTATTGAAGGTGAACTTGTAGAGCTGCCAACGCGCTCGCCAATGTCTTACCAGCAGGCGATCGCTGATCCTGGAAGCGCAGCAGCGGGTGTCATAGACGGGCAGCTGTTTATTCCTGTGGGAGCGGGCCCTTGGCCTGTTGTCACGGTCATACCGGGCAGCCTCGGGGTTGCGCCGTCTCACCTGGTGAAGGCGGACTATCTCACCGAGGCTGGTATCGCTGCCTTAGTCATCGATCCCTTTGGCCGCCGCGGTGTTACCTCGACGGTTGCCAACCAGGCGCAGTACTCCTTTGCGGCCAGTGCCTGGGATGTGCTGGCGGCGACGGCACTGCTCGTGGGTCGGAGGGACATTGACTCGGCTCGAATCGGCGCGCAGGGCCACAGCCGCGGTGGCAGTGCGGTGCTGGCCGCGGCAACCCTGCATCATCTTTCGTCGGGAGTGACCGGGCCCATGCTCTGTGGGNCCTATGCCGCGTATCCCTGGTCGGGCCAGCAGTTCCTCAATCCCCGTGTGGGTAAGACCGCAGTTCGTTCTGTTATTGGTTCTGCGGACGAATGGTGCTCGCCAACCCAGGTGCAGGCGCACATGCATGCCATGCGTCTTACAGGGGCGGATGCCAGCTTCAAGCTGTTCGAGAACGCACAGCACAGCTTTGACCGGGACACGCCGGTCGAGTTGATCGCCGATGCATCGGTTGCTCCAGGAGCACCTATTGCCTATATGGATGATGCTGGGGTGTTCATACATCCTCTGGCCGAAGACCCTGATCCGTCGCTGACGGAGGTGGACCTCATGCGTTTCAGCGTGAAGTCAGGGGCAGGTCGGCGCGGCGCAAGAATTGGTAGCGCGCCGGGAGAGGCGGATGCATTCCATTCCGACATGCTGACCTTCTGGACGCGTGTGCTAAGTGCCTGATCCCAGTCTGCCGCGGGATAATATGCCCTGGTCTCTGATCGAACCGGGTCGATGAGGGTGNGTATTTGCAGCGCCCTGCAGGCGCGTCAAGTATGATTCTTGCAGAGGACCTTGCCACTTGGAATTATGACTCGGAGAGCATANCGGCGATCACAGGGTAGTTGATTCCGGCAGGTGTCACTGAGCCTGGCTTCGAGGTCAAATCGACGATGGCAAAGTGATCCTTGTCATGTTCGAGGCAGACCTGCGCACCCATATGGTTCGGATCTGGACCGGAGTAGTCTACAAATTGCGTATCGTAGATGTGGCCCTAGGAGCCGCAGCGAGAGAAGAGCGGATTTCGGGGTTGAGCAAGTTTGACCATATGCGACGCTTCATCAAAAGTGTCTGACCCGATCGTGTAGGCACAACCGGACGATTCATTGATTGCGAGATTGTGTGCGTTGCCGAATTCCACGTAAGTGTGATCGTCCAGTGACGTCTAGCCTTCGGCATCTTGCAGCCGAGTCAGGTCGAATACCAGCATCCCGCTAACGTCGACTTTTTCGGTAAAAACGTAGGTGCGATCTGCGTAGACACGGATAGCGCGCGAGCTTGAGGCAACGATTGCTTTAGGCATGCGCCCAGCGACGCACACCCGTGTTGTGAGCGCAAAAAAAGCAATTCTATTGTTCAGCCCCTCGATTGCGTATTCGATGCGGCTTGCGGCCCAGTCGAGCCGCACCTGTCGTTGCCGTGGCTATCGCCAAGCTCGTTTAGGGTTGCCCAACCAACCAGTTCTATTTCGCTTTACTCGAAGGCGGTCCCGTTCAGGGACATCCGGGCTCGGGAGTCGGAGCAGGTGTCAACGGTGTTGCCGGGATAGGTGGTGTCGGTGCGGGAGCGCTAGCACCGCCAGCGGCAAGCACGTGGATCGCCATGTCGTGGTTTGCCATCGAAGCCGTCGCGAGTCCCTCCGTGCTGTCTTCAATGGGTACTTTTGACATTCTAAACCGTGCAGTCCGGTGGGAAATTCAGTCAGGAGGTATTCAACCGTGCGGACATGGGGCTGATTGACGTATTCTCGCCCAGTTTCTACTGGAGCAGAGCATGGCTGGAACAGCAATTGTTGTTGGGGTTGGTCCCGATCGTGGGCTTGGCGGACAGCTTTGCCGACGTTTTTCTGCTGAAGGACTGCACGTTCTCGTTGCCGGGCGGACCCAGGGGAGTCTGGATACGTTGGTTGCTGCCATCCAAGCTGATGGGGGCAGTGCAGAGGCGGTCGTCTGCGACGCAACCAGTGAATCGGATGTGGTTGCGTTGTTCGATAAGGCTGGTGACGACCTCGCGGTAGCTATCTACAACGCTGGTAACAACACACCAGGAAAGATTGCCGAAATGGACGCAGACTACTTCGAAGCTAGTTGGCGGGTCTGCTGTTTTGGTGGCTTCCTGTTCGGGCGTGAGGCAGTTCGGCGCTTTCTGGCGCAAGAAGATGCTGACCCAGCCGTCAGCCGGGGAACGTTGCTGTTCACCGGAGCGAGCGCCAGCCTGCGAGGCCGAGCTAACTTCGGCGCGTTCAACTCATCCAAGGGCGCGCTACGTAATCTTGCCCAGGCCATGGCCAAAGAATACGGCGCTGATGGGGTGCACGTAGGGCATGTAGTGGTAGATGGTCCCATTGGTGGAGACAAGATCATCGAGGGCTTCCCGCAGTACGCTGAAAAGCTTGGAGATCAAGGGATGATTGGCATTGAAGGAATTGTTGATGGCTATGTCTACATGTACCGCCAGCCGCGCAACGCGTGGGCCTTCGAACTCGATGTGCGGACCTCTGTTGAGCGTTGGTAGGCATCGTTCTAGTTGCAATAGGGGCGTAATCGATAGAGTGAAGCCGCTTAAGGCCTGACCGCAGGATGGTCAACTTACTGTGACATAGGTTTCGCGGGTATAACGTGTAGGTGCAAGCAGCGTGGTGCGCCAGCTGGCGTTGCGATGCGAATGGCCGTGTTTTCGAGGTGTAATCTGTGCATCCAAACCAGGTACCCCCGGCCCGAGTTCGGGCAGGTACACGATTGCCGTAATCGGCGTCGTCCGTCGCTTCGCCGAGAAGCGGGGAGTGATGGGTAATGGCGCGCCCGAGAGGATTTGAACCTCTGACCTTTGGCTCCGGAGGCCAACGCTCTATCCAGCTGAGCTACGGGCGCTGAGGGGTGTTTATCTTAAAGGATTGGCGGTGAATTTGTAGGTGAGGTGCCTGGATTCCAGCTAGGGCCTTGTTGGGGAGTTAGCCCTTTTTTCTCGAACTACTTATCCACTCCTGCGCTTGTTTAGGCCTAGCCTATGTCCGCGCCGTACCAATCGGAGCGGCGACAAATCGCGGCGTTGCGGACCACTGATTCGGCGCACATATATTTTTTCGCCAATGAATGGTAGCGGCCTTTGGTGATCTGCCCCAGAGTTCGTGACCTGTCTCAACACCAGACTCTAGAGAGAGTAGAGATCCGCGACGTTTGTGCGTGCGATCTTGTCTCTACTCTCAGGCGAGCAATTCTCGAACATATCTTCCAACACCTGTCTGGAGCGTGGCCAGATCGAGTCAGTATGCGGGTAGTTAGCACCCTAAAGCAGGGGTTCTGCACCAATTCACTCCCGGGTTCTGAGCGCAGACAGGTCGGTTTCGATGTCGCAGGAACTGTCGCTTCCAGATTTCGAGTACGTCAACCAGTGCTCCACTCGGTGGGTCTTGAGCATGCTCGCACGCCTCATCTAGCCCGCGTTGAATTCTGCGAGTACAAACTTCAGTTTGGTGTGTTTGGTACACACTCCACGAACCATAAGCGCGATCATTGTGTCGTGGATCAACGCAGGCGATCTGGCACATCGTACGATTGGATCTCTTGCTGAGCTTGCCTTTAGCCGGTCGAGCGCATGTGACATGCAGGCCACATGGAACGCGACAAGTAGGTCTGCCTTCTCAGCGAGTACCCACATTATCGAGCTGGCGAACAAACGCGGGCGACTGGAATTGGCTTGCCGTTACTGTAGTGGCCCGCGCCCGTTCAGCGCGCCAGCGGAATTTTGGAGGGCGACCACTTGGCGGTTGTTCTCTGCGGGTTGATCCGGGCGCGCCCTTCCTGTGTAGTGGGGTGAATAACTTAAGGTGACGCCGATGACAACTGTCGAGACCTCCCTCGGTACCGTGCAAGGCACGGAGCGCCGGGGTAGCCACATTTTCCTTGGCATTCGCTATGCGCAGCCGCCGGTGAGCGATCTGCGCTTTTGTGCGCCGCGTCCTGTTCAGCGTTGGGAAGGGATGTACGACGCGACGCAGTTTGGCGCCTCTGCGCCGCAGCCGCCACCAGCCGCCGGTGGCCCGCTAGCAGGGCCGGCGGAACCAACCGATGAAGACTGCCTGTTCCTCAACGTCTTCACGCCGATGCCCGATGGTGAAAGGCGGCCGGTTTTGTTCTGGATCCATGGAGGGGGTTATGTTTCCGGCTCCGGGCGCGCGTACAACGGCTCCGTGTTTGTACGCGAACACGATGTGGTAGTGGTGACGATCAACTATCGCATGGGCCCGCTTGGCTTCATGCACGTTGGGCACCTTGAGGACGGGCTGGATGAATCAGTCAACAACGGCATTCTCGATCAGATCTGTGCGCTCCAGTGGGTGCGCGATCACATCTCCAGGTTTGGTGGCGACCCTGACAACGTCACCATCTTTGGCGAATCCGCGGGCGGGACGTCCGCAGCCATGCTGGTGGGTTGCCCGAGGGCTGAGGGGCTTTTCCACAAGGCAGTCATTCACAGCCCGCATGTGGACCTGATTACTGTCGGGCAGGGCCACGCAGACTTCACCAATCGCTGTATCGAGCGGCTGGGAGGTGACCCGGCCAGCAATGGGATGGAGACGCTCCGGGCTGCTTCTCTCGAGGAACTGCAGACGTTGTATGGGCCTGATCCTGCCAAGCCGGAGATGGCCGGCCTAGGCATTCGGCACCCGGATGACGTTGGCTTCTCACCTGCGATCGACGGCGACCTGATTCCTCGGGCGGTAGCGGCCACCGTGCGGGCAAGAGGGTCTGCAAATGTCCCGATGATGGGTGGGGGCTGCCGGCATGAAGGTACGCTCTTCGCCCAGATTGCGGGCTCAGGGGACTGCACGGCGGAGGAGGCCGTCGCGCTGGTAGAACGTGAGGGTTTTGACGGTGAAAGACTGCTCTCAACCTACGAGGGGTTCTCGCCCGGTGCGTCCCCGAGGCAAAAGCTGACTTACACCCTGACCGACACCATGTTCCGTAACTCCATGGTCCGCATCCTCGATGCAGCGGCTGAGGCGGGCAGCCCGGTCTGGTCATGGATGTGTACCTGGGAGTCGGACGCCTTTGGTGGTGACCTGCGCGCAACCCATGCCATCGAACTGCCGTTTCTTTGGGACTGGGGTGATGGCAGAGGCGGCTTCTTCCCAATGGCAGGAAGCAACGCACCGCGAGAGTCTCTTGGCAAGGCCATGCGCGCGCTATGGGCCTCGTTTGCCCGGGATGGATCTCCAGCTGCTGAAGGAGAGCCGGACTGGCCCGCGTACTCAATACCCGAGCGTCAGGTGATGTTGCTCGATGCCGAACGTCGCGTCGAAGCCGGATTCGATGACGAGATCCGCGCGTACTGGTTCGACTGAGTAGTGCTGACTTGAAGCTGTCGATACGCCGCAATGGCGCATAGCTTGCGGATGGCGTATCCGCGCCGGCCAGATGCGACACTGCAGAGGCGCGACTGAGGTATTCTTCTGCCTCCTCTTATTCGACCCCTGGAGGCCCCGTGCCCGGACTGCCCGATGCGGACCCCGCAGAAATCGGTTTTGACTCGGAAAGACTCGCGCGCATTGGCCCCGCGATGCAACGCTATATCGACGACGGTAAGGTCCCCAACCTTGTCACGCTTGTGGCGCGCCACGGCAAGGTGGCCTGGTTCGATGCCCGCGGACACCTTGACATTGATCAAGAGACGCCAGCGGATGACAACACGCTGTTCCGCATGTACTCGAATACCAAGCCCATAACTGGCGCTGCGATCATGATTCTGGCGCAGGAAGGCAAGCTCACCCCCGACGACTCCATCGGTCGGTACTTGCCTGCTTACAAAAACATGCGGGTTCAGTCGGCTGAGCCGGGTGTCACCGAACGCGCCACCCGCGGCATCACGATCCGTGACTGTCTGACCAATACTACGGGCTTCGCTTCTCCTGCGACTGCGCCTCTTGCCTGGCGCGCGCATTACAAAGATGTGTTCGAAAAGCTCGGCTGGACGGGCAAAGGTGATAGTGCCGCTACCGTACGGCAGCGTGTGGATGCCCAGGCGTGTCTCCCGCTCGCCCATCAACCGGGAACCGTGTTCGGGTATCACATGGGTTTCATGGCGGCTGGCGCGGTCATTGAGGAAGTCAGCGGGCAGTCCCTGGAGACTTTCTTCAGAGAGCGAATCTTTGACCCGCTCGGGATGGACGCTACCGGCTTTTATGTCCGCGAGGGTCAAGAGGCGAACCTCGGGGCGTGTTATGCCCCGCGTGAGGTAGATGGCGAAATGCGGCTGCACCGAACGGAGACTGGTGCGGAGAGCGAAAAAGTCACCGGCCCGCGTACTTTTTTTGCGGCTGGTGGCGATCGCTGCGGAGTTGTCTCGACCATTGGTGACTACACGCGGTTTGGGCAGATGTTGCTAAATGGTGGTGAGCTGGACGGCGCACGCATCCTGAGTCGCAAGGCCGTTGAGTACATGGTCTCCAACCACACCCCTGGGCTCGACATTCCGATGACAGGACCGGGTTTTGGATGGGGACTAGGTGTGTCGGTGCGTACGGGTGATGGTGGTTTTCCGCTGCTCCGTTCGATCGGCAGCTATGGCTGGGGNGGAGCGGCNGGCACCACCTATTTTGGTGACCCNAAGGAGGGGATTGTTGCAGCGTGCTTCACGCAATTGCTGAACGCAGGCGGCATGCCCAACAACGACTACCAGGGCGAGTTTCAGCGCCTGGTGTACTACGCACTCGACGACTGAAAGGCGTTGCGTACGCCACCATAGAAAGCTATGGCAGGACGCACAAAAAAAGGTGCGTGAAAGTTGTATTTGTGCTGCTGGATAGGCTGAACCGAAATCACCCGCCCTTTCATGGGAATGATTGGGTGCGTGTGCCAAACAGCAACCGGCTTGCATAGAAGGGCGTGGTGCAGGCGCGCCTTGGGCTTTCGGCCTGAGGCCATCGCCATTTGGCGTATGCTCGCCGAGTGTCTTTAACATCTAAGACCCTCGGCATAGAAACTCTTCAAGACATCAGGGAGCATGGCAAGATGGGAGACCCGGCAACACTAGATCATGACGCGCTTCAGGCGTTTTCCACCAAAGTTTCGCGCGAGGTATTGGGCGGGCTCAATTGTGCATTGACGTTTGTTGGTGACCAACTCGGGCTATTCGAAGCGATGGATCAACTTGGGCCAACCAGCAGTGAAAAGCTGGCGGCGCGTACTGGGCTCACCGAACGGTGGGTTCGGGAATGGCTCTATCAGCAGGCGTGTACACATCATGTCGAATATGATGATGCGGCTGGGACTTTTTCGCTCTCGCCGGAAGCGGCTGTGGTCCTGGCCAGCCCCCATCACCCGGCCTACCTTGGCGGCATGTTGCAATCGGTTGTAGCGATGTACGAAACCCTGGGGGATCTGCCGGAGAGTTTCCGGACTGGGTTAGGTAGAAGTTACGACGATAAGGGTGAGGCCTGCGCCTGTGGCATCGAACGGATGAGCCGGAAGTTTCAGTCGAGCTTCCTCGTGCCGAGGATGCTGCCTTTGCTTGATGGTGTTGTAGACAAACTGGATGCAGGCGCGAAGGTTGCCGATGTTGGCTGTGGCGCAGCCACCTCGACGGTGGCCATGGGTGCGGCGTTCCCGAACAGCAGTTTCAGTGCCTACGATATTTCCGAAAATGCTCTCGAGCGGGCGAGGAGCAACATCGAAGACTCCGGGATCAGCAACGTCGAACTGCTGAATCCCATGCAGGCGCCCCTGCCAGAGGACGGTAGTCTCGACTTTGTTACAACCTTTGACGTCGTCCACGATTCGACCCACCCAGCACAGCTAATTGATGCGATTCGCAAGTCGCTCAAGGACGATGGCACTTGGCTGTGTGCAGACATCAGAGGCAAGTCGACTTTCGAAGAAAATCTCAAAGGCAATCCATTTGCTGGCATGGCGTATTCCTTCTCCGTGCTGGTGTGCATGTCGGCCGGTCTCTCAACCCCGGACGGCGCAGGTCTCGGCACGCTGGGCTTTCATGAACAAAAGGCCCGGGAAATGTCCGCTAGCGCCGGCTTCACCCGCTTTTCGGTTGTTGAGTACGAAGCGGATCAGTTCAACGCTTTCTACGAAATTAGGCCGTGATCTGCCGCACTCTTGGGCGCCTGCCGCAACCGGTTGGTGTTGCGCTGATCTTTGGCATGCAATCAGGATCAGTCAGGTGGGTTGATATGAGGACTCGCTTGGGGTGATTGATAGTGGTGGCCTTGTTGGGGCATTACTAGCAAGCGACCCATCAGACCTCCAAGGCCACGGATTGCCCGTGGGTTCTTTGGCGGGAGCGCTGTCTACTGGTTGCGGCTATGTTATTCGGGACTATCACGAAGCTCCGCTAAAGGGTGATGCCAAGTTTGCGGAAGTGTACGTTCGTGTGCTGTTTTGCGACGCGCCCGAACGGTGGTGCACTGCGTCGCCTACCGATTATTTGGGTGCCGATGCTGGTTGTTGTGGAGAATCAAGAGGTTCTCAGCGATACGTTAGGCAACGAGGTAAGCGGCTCGCAAGCCGAAGCACCTGAACATTGAATTTGTTGTGGCGGCGGACANAACCCACGGCAACGTCGTGCTGTNGATGAGCGGCAGCCATGATGATGATTTGAGGGCTCGGATGTTGAACTTCATGCGCGAAACCTGCGTGGTCTCAGAAGCCCAGTCCTGAAAAGAGGCGCATCAGCCACCAGAACGTGGCGATCAGCAGGACNTACATCAGCCATGCCAGACCGGCGCGAAACCAACTGAAGTTGTTNAGCACACGGATGGCNCCGGTAGAGAGTACGAGCGCCCACATCCCAGCGACGTACCAGCCGACGATGACGATNGTCACGTTGATCTCGCCCGCAAGCATCACGTGTNCGAGACTTGAGATCGCTGATACCAGACCGGGCCAGAAGAACACGGTGCCCACCGCAACAATCGTCTCCAGCATTGCGCGCTGACTGCCGAGGATTCTGGAGAAGAGATGCAGGAGCCCGCCAAAGATGAAGGCCGCTACCGGGATGCCGAGGATGGCTGCCATGGCGATGGTCACCCCAACGATGGGCACGACGTCTTCGTTTGCAGTGTCGCCGCTGATGCCCTGCATGCCCTGGGTCAGCGCCATGAAGAAGTAGCCATAGACTGCAAGTACGTAGCGCCTGGTATCCATCTCCCGCAGGAACTCAAAAGGCGCAATCAGCAGCCTTATCGCGTCCCGAACAAGGTCGGCGTTTTGGTCTGTGGTCCCTGACTCGGCGGGCGCTTCGTTTGGATCTTCGCTATCACTCACGGCAGGTTGCTTAGGTTTTCCGGCTGGCATACATTTCAGTGCCAAGTTTACGACGAAAGGTGGTCCCGATGACTGATAGTCAGGCACTTGATTTCGACCCGGACGCCCTGCGCCAGAAGTACCTGAACGAGCGGGACAAACGTCTGCGCCAGGACGGTAACGATCAGTATGTCGAGGTCGAGAATGAGTTTTCCCACTTTGTCGAAGACCCCTACGTGGGAGCGGCCGATCGCGAACCGCTCCATGACGAAGTAGACGTAATTATCATCGGTGGCGGTTTTGGTGGGCTCCTCGCCGGCGCGCGACTGCGGGAAGCGGGTGTTGAGAGTATGCGGGTCATCGAGAAAGGTGGCGACTTTGGCGGCACCTGGTACTGGAATCGCTACCCGGGTGCTCAGTGCGATATAGAGTCCTACATCTACCTTCCGCTACTCGAGGAGGTGGGCTACATTCCGAAGGAGAAGTACTCCCATGCGCCGGAAATCCTGGCCCATTCGCGCGCCATTGGCGAGAAGTACAACCTTTATGAAAACGCTTGTTTCCAGACCGAAGTTACGGGCATGCAGTGGGACGAAGACGCCCTGCGCTGGAAAGTGACCACAAACAAAGGTGATGCCATGCGGGCGCGGTTTGTCTGCATGTCTAATGGCCCTCTGAACCGCCCCAAGCTGCCGGGTATCAAAGGTGTGGGCAACTTCAAGGGGCACACCTTCCATACCAGTCGCTGGGACTATGACTACACGGGTGGTGACACCAACGGGAATCTCTCGAAGCTTGGAGACAAACGCATCGGGATCATTGGCACGGGCGCGACGGCAGTACAGTGTGTACCCCATCTGTCGAAGGCCGCCAAGGAGCTCTTTGTTTTCCAGCGCACGCCTTCATCGATCGATGTGCGCGGCAACCGGCTTACAGACCNGGCCTGGGCAGATACCCTTGAGCCGGGTTGGCATCAGCACCGCATGCAGAATTTTAATGTGCTCGTAACGGGTGGTCATCAGGACGAAGATCTAGTGTCTGATGGCTGGACAGACATCATTCGGAATCTTGGTATCGCATCCGCACAACGTAATCAGAGTGAAGACATGTCGCCAGAGCAGATGGCTCAGCGCATGGAGATGGCGGACTTTGAGAAAATGAACCAGATTCGATCGCGTGTGGATGATCTTGTCGAAGACGATGCCACTGCAGAGGCACTCAAACCTTGGTATCGCCAGTTCTGCAAGCGCCCATGCTTTCACGACGACTACCTNCCCAGTTTCAANCGGCCAAATACCCANCTNGTTGATACAGACGGCAAAGGTGTACAGCAGATCACCGAGAAAGGCGTTGTNGTTGATGGTACGGAATACGAACTAGANTGCNTGATCTTNGCCACNGGNTTTGAGGTTGGCACGGCCTACACGCGTCGCGCGGGNTATGACGTTTTAGGCAAGGCTGGACAGATGTTGTCGGACAAGTGGGNTGANGGCCTCCGCACTTTGCACGGCTTTCAAACCAACGGCTTTCCAAACTGCTTTTTCATGGGCGTAACCCAGGGCGGATTTACCGCGAATTTCCCGCACATGCTCAACGAGCAGAGTCTGCATATCGCCTACATGGTCAACCAATGCATGAGCAGTAACGCCAATTGCGTGGAGGCTTCGGTTGAAGGCGAAGATGCGTGGGTCGAGACAATCAAGCAGTTGGCCGTGTTCAATAAGTCTTTCCTCGAATCATGTACTCCGGGTTACTACAACAACGAGGGTATGCCCGGTGGCGGCAATTCGCTGCTTGGGAGCCAGTATGGGGGTGGACCGGAGGCGTTCTTCAAGATCATTCGCGACTGGCGCGACAAGGGTGGTATGGAAGGAGTGGAGATCTCCTGACGCCGGACCAAGGGGCTTTAGGGCNCGTTAGTCTCATTGCGTCCGTCCGCGTGCCGTTGTGGGCGTTAACACCTGCTTTCAGATTTGCACGTGCGTTCAGTTAGCGGGCGGCATTCGACGCGCTGGTTGGTCTCCCGCCCGTGTGCTCCTGCGTGGGTGCTCATTGCGAATGGTATCGGCCCTGTATTGCATGGCGAGGCTGCAGATCACTGCAATCACGGAGATGCTTAGGTATTTCAGTACTGTGTTTATGTTGATCATGTGCAAATGGTGGATCATGAGCATCCGGATGCGAGTGCTTTTGGCTCCGATCAGAGTGCGTCCCTGTAGGGCTGCATGTCGATGCCCTCGTAACGCAGCATCATGTCTGCGATCGTTTGTTCGTTCCAGAATTCATGCCCTGGCGGCGGGATGTCAAAGAGGCACCGNTCACGCGGGGTGATGCGNGTGATNGCCTCGGCCATGCGTGGGTGGTTGCCCACATCCGGCCAGCCCTGTCGCGCAATCCAGGGGGCGTTANCGTGGCGATAGTCCAGCAGTACCATGAATCTTGAGCGGCCTTCACCGAGCAGATTGGTGCCTCGATGAAACACATCGTACGAATACATCAGCAGTGAACCCGCCGGGCCCGTGGCGAGTTTCTGATGTTGGCGCCAGGTGGCCTCATCGGGGAGGCGGCGGCTGCCAAGTGGTATTTGGTCTGTAAGGTAGCGCGGCAGCACGGCCGTTGGTCCATCTGTCTCATCAACATCGGATAGGAAGACAAAGGTTGTCAGTTCCTTGTAACGATGATCAGCCCGCGGNACGACCAGAGTGTGGTTGCCAAAGTCACGATGGAACTGTTGGTCGTAGTCAATTGCGCCCGAGTACTTGGCCCAAAGCTCACCTTTGGTAAACCTTACGTCCCAGGGGTCGGCGTCCAGCGCCCGAGCTGCCGCGTCGAGCATGTCGGGATCGAATGCCAGCCGATTGACGCGCCAGTCGCCGAANGGAAATTTCAGGAGCGTGAACTGCGTGGTGTTGTAGATCGGCCACTGAGTGGGATCAGCAAAGTAGTCTTCCGGGGTAGGGTGATCCGCACCGATTCCTGCCTGNGCCTCGGCGAGTTTGTCTGCATCGAGGAAACCAGGGATGACGACAAATCCTTCGTTGTGGTATTGCTCGAGATGTTCGGCTGTGATTTTCACGTACGTCTGCTCAGCCTCGCCGGGCGCCCATGGCGCTATGATACGCTGCCGGAATCGATTCATCAGGGTTAGCTGGCGTGTCTGGTCTGAGCGACGCACAGGTAGAACATTTCAAGCGAGAAGGCTACGTCATCGTGCCGGACTTCTTCGCNGTCGACGAACTGGCCGCGCTGCGGATCGAGATCAACCGCATGCATTCAGAAGGGCAAATGCGCAATGTTGCAACAGCTGGTGANGGGACAACGCGCAACAGTGACGCTCAGAATCTGCAGTTGATTCCGCTCGATATGCGGAGTGATCTGTTCCGTGCACTGCCGTTTGACCCCAAGGTAATTGAGAGTGTTGGGCAACTCCTTGGTGCGCCTGTGCTGAAGATTCTTGATCAACTTTTCATGAAGCCGGGCAACGTTGGCCTGCCCACGAATTGGCATACTGACAACGCCTATTTCAAGATTCGTGATCCGCTGGCCGGTGCTGCGATGTGGATTGCCATCGATGACGCCAACCGGAAAAACGGTACATTGAAGGTGATTCCTCGCGCATTTGGCACTCAGTANGAACATTTCCGGGATCNCGACTCGGACCATCACATCCGCATGGAGGCTGACGAAGCTGACGCCGTGCACTGCGAGTTGAATTCAGGCGGGGTAGTGTTTTTCTGCTATGGCACGCCGCACGCCACGGGGCCAAATCTGACCGATGTAACGCGCACCGGAGTCGGCCTGCATTTTCTGAATGCAAACTTTTTGAACCATGAGGGAGTGGCTCAGGAGCAGTTCAATTACGTTCAGCTCACCGGCACGGCGGCGGATGGTGGCTTGGCCAAATACGGCGTTGATCTGCGGGGCAGTTGGGAGACGACGGTGGCGGAGGTGTTGGCCTTCGCGTGATGGTCAATGCGCGGCATCCTGCTCCAGCACACTGNTCATGCCCGGCCATTCCAACCAGTTGTTACAGATGGCATCTGGGTAGGAACGCTTGAATTCTTCGGGGCGNTCCGGGCGCGTGCGGAAGTAAACCATCAGCCGTGGNTCNGGACCCATGACCCGGGTACTCGAGTGGGGTGTTGCCCAGTGCACGATGACNGCGTCNCCAGGCTTCACTTTGACAAGNGTTGGTTTGGGCCAATAGTGCCCGTCGNAACTNGCGGCTGCGCTGCGCTTATAGGCGCTACGCACCTTCAACGGGTAATGCACGAGGCCGTGCGCGTTGGGCGCGCTACGGTCAATTCGATCCCATCCCGGACCCTCTGGTCCGAGCGGACCACCCTGNTNGCGCTGCCACTTGAAGAAACGTTCGATGCGCTTGTGCGCNCCCTTGAGCAGTCCCAGATTGCCAGCTCCAGCCTTTCGCTGATCGGATAACGGNACGCCGACCAGCGCGGCGAAGTTTGCGATGTTTGAGTTAAGTTCNGGGTAGTAGCGCGCGGCTCCGTTGGTGCTGGGTGACTCGTTCCAGGNGGCTTCCTCATCCGGAGTCAGGGAGCGGTCGACGGGCGGCGTGCCGGTAGCGCCATTCCACAGGCCGTCGAGGTGCCCGCACCAGCCAAAGTTGGGGGTATCCGCATTGCGATACCCGGCTTCATTGACGTTGTCGTCATCGCCGGAAGGAAACAGCGTTGCCAGTTGTGCCCCTTCGACGCGATGAATAGGGCCCAGGAGCTCCGTCATGATCGGCATGAGCGGAGTTTCATTCATGAGGTTGGTAAAGGTCTCCTCNACGCCCGCGCGGGCGAGTTGCATGACGGAANACTCGAGTGCNGTCATCTCTTTAGAGGCAACCGCTTGTTGCGCACTGCCGCGCAATGAACCCATACGCTTGAAAAGTTCGCGGCGTGCCGCATTGACCTGGTCCTGGGGGATTATGTTCCGTAGGATCAGGAAGCCATCCCGATAGAACTTCCGTTTCTGGTCGGCGGTGAGCTTGCTGTTAGTCATTTGGGCAGCGACTGATAAAAATCTTCGTAGAGGGTCGCCATAGTGCAGTCCTGTTCTCAGCGTCTGTTGCAACCGTACCGGCAAACCTGCGACCCATTCAAGCCTGACTTGGGCGGATTGCCTTTGGATCACGGAGGTAAACTGCTGTGGTACGCAGGTGTGCACTTGAGCGGGGCCTGTTCTGCTCCGGTTTGGTGTGAACAGTCAGGCTGTCATCGTGGCGGCGACTTGATCGAAAACTGAGCCTCGCTGAAGCTTACCCAGCACTGCAGCACCGACCCAAACATCGTATTCGACCGTGAGGTGCTAATAGCGCTGGCCGAGGCGCGATACAAGCAGGTGGCTGATAACTGGGTATAGGTAGCCGTTCGCGGTTTCATGAACTGGATCATCTTTCAGGTGGAGGAATGAGCGGCGACCTGGTGCCTACTTACTAGGGGCTNTNACGGTCGTGTCCATTCCGGCTAAACAGGCGGGCNTAAGCGCTGCCGTNANGGACGCGTGCCGNGCAAACATGTGTGGTGCGGGGACCCACGCTGCAGAAAANACCTTCATTGCAAGGACAAACACTGCAAGGAGCGGCATAAGNCTCTAAAAAANGAATTTTAGGAAGAGCCTTATTGCGCGTGTACTAGCCNTCGTACGGAACTGAAATCCTACACGTTAAAGTCGTGGTTGATGTCTGAGTCGGTGCAGAGGCGATTGGCCTGGCGCATCCTCAAATCTCTATAATCGCGCCGCCCANACGGGGCAGCTGACGGAGAGCGACATACTATGGTCGACATAGAAGAGTTGAAAGAAAAATACCTTGATCTTGAATTCGACCGCACAGGTTTCGTTGTGGACGGCGAGCAGTCCGCCGCGGTCGCCAAGGCGTCAGGGGAGACCCGACTGGAACTGACGGATCCCTCGAATCCGGATTTTGAGNTCTGTGCGCCGATCCTCGCGAGCCTCGCAAGCGCCAGACGCCTGCCGGTGGACTTCCCGGCGCTGGGTGGCATCTCNATGGATGGCGGNAAGGCCGTGCAGATGCTGGCACCGGTCAAGCCGGGCCTGCAGCTTACCGGGCGCACTCATTTGCATGAGATATATGCCAAGAGCGGCCGCTCCGGCCGGATGGTGTTCCTTGTCTCGCGGATGGAGCTATACGATGACNATGGAAACCACCTCGCGACCACGGACTCGCGTCAGGTCATNAGGGAGAAACCNGAATGACAGTACTTATNCTNGGCGATGTTGANTTCGGTTACGAACTGCCCGAGTATCANCCCGATACCTCCCTCGAGGCATCTCGGAGGTTTGCCGAAGCCGCTGGCTATGCCGGTGGGGGACGTTTCGAAGACCATGAACTCGCTCGGGCACAGGGTCTACCGGGTGCACTCCTGCCTGGCATCATGGGCATGGGCTTCTTCGCTAGTATGATCAACAAATGGGCACCACGCGGCCGCATCTCTCGTATCGATACGGTTTTCCGCGCCCCGGTNCTGGCCGATCAACCGCACGTGGCTTNNGCCGTCGTAACNGACGTTGATGAAGACGAAGGCATCGTTGTACTTGATCTCAGCATCAAGAATGGACGGGACGAGACTCGGGTTTTTGGTACCGCGACGGTTACGATACCTAAGGCTTGATGGCCGGCATGCCTGCTGAGCGTGCGTTTGGGGATCGGTTTGTTATTTCTGTCAGGCCGAAGGCCAACNGGTTGCGCNAGTCGTACTCATTGGCGATGAGGGACACCTGGCCGAGTAAAACGCCGAACTCCTCACCGATCTGAAACGCTGGGCTCGGCGTTNTGCGGATCACACTGTCACACTCTTCCTTGGCAACAACGTTCACCCAAGGGTTTCGCGTCAATGTGCAACGCTTGCGCAGAGAGCATTCTGCAGACACAGCTGGATGCTGGCACCTGCGTGCCTATGTGATCCCTGGGAACCACGACTCGGGGCACATCGATGGGGTGCTGTATGAGCGTATCCTCGCACAGCAAGCATGTGTTGATGCTGCCGCAGACGGGACGTATAGGCCAAGGGACGGATGTCCGGAGCCGGAAAATCTGACTCTGCTACCCCAGGCAGAACTGCCGAAACCTCCGGTCCTTTTAACGGTTAGTACCACCTGGCTGCTCGAGCGCATGGAACGAGTGGCCTGGGCGAAGCCCACTATCAGGTCATGCGGGCACTCGAAGCGGAGCTTCTCGGTAGCGGCCAGTCCTTGGCCATCGTGACTGGACAACATCCTGTTGTAGTAGCCTGCGCCCATGGCGGTTTCGAACGCGGCATCATCAGGCCGGCTTTTCAGGCCCTCTTCGGTGCTCAGCGCAAGTTGGGTAAATCCATCTGCATGCTCGTCATGGAGGGCATCAGCCGTGCATTGTCCATGGCGAAGCCGCTCGTTTACGCCGCCGGGCATGAGCACAGTCTGCAGCTTTCTAACTGAGAGCGAGAGGCGCGTACNNTCTCATTGCCANTNGCNCTGACNCGANAGGGCATGTGANNACCGTGACCANCTNTCCGGGTATGTTNTTTGCACACGCGNACCCTGGTTTCTTANCACTCGACTTTGAGCGCTAGTCGGGTGAGATTGTTCCGACTGCACGTTTAGTCGAGGCTGGATTGGGCGTCGTTCAGTCCCGGCGTCTGGCTTTGAATTAGCAGGTGTTCGATAGGTGCAGGCGTTCCAGGGGTGCAGCTTGCGACACAGCGACCCGATGCAGGTTCTGAACTGGTCCGCCCAGGCAGGTAAACTGAGAAGGTTGTTTGCTGTTGAAGGACACCTGTGCAGACATTGGAAGGCTCAGCTCAAAATCTCGTGCTGCGTGGTTTCCACGTTCAGCGCAACTTTGTTTCGTCTGAACTAGTGGCCGCGTTTGCGGGCGACTACGACGACGGCCTGACGGCTGCCAATCAGGTTTATAGTCTTGGCCTGCCTGCGGCAGAGAATCTGGCGCGGCTGCGACCACGGATCGAAGCGCTGATCAAGGCTCTGAGTAGTGCTTCTTTTAGGCCAACTCGAATAGGTGGAGGCGTGTTCTTTGCCACTGGAAACGGCATCAATTTTGGCTGGCATCAGGATCACGAAAGCTACTTCATCAACCAGACCCACCGGAACTATCTGAATGTCTACATTCCAGTTGTGAAGCCGAAAGCTGCCAAAAGCAATTTGACGATCGTACCGGTAGACAACTTTGCTGAAGCGGTGCCGGAGCTGTGGTCACGGCTTGAAGGCGGCGGGGCGAGTACCTTTCGGCAGCAAGGAGGGCGGCGCTGGATTTCAGATGACTGCGCGGGTGGTGTAATCGGAGAGCTGGACTTTGATCTCGACGACCTTGCCGAGACGCCGGAACTCAGAGCTGGTGATGCATTGCTGATGCGCGGTGACCTTTTCCACCGCACTCAAGACAACGACACCAACCGGGTAGCACTGTCCGTGCGTGTCTCTGGCGATCAGCATACCGTTACTCGAGAGCACTTCGAGTGCACCTGCGAGACCAAAAACTGGTTCCTGCAGCAGAATGCGCCGATGTATGATGCGGTTCGTACTGTCTTTGAACGGCACGAGTCTTTGCCCCTGCACGCACTGCTGGAGCAGGTCTTTGCACTTCGAACGAGTCAGAACTCGGCGTAACTGCGGAGCGCAACGAACTATCGCGAAAGGCTAGGGCAGCTGGCGGATCTGGATAGCCTCGATGCCGGTGCCGGCAAGCACGTCCGACATGACAACCACCTTGTCGCCCGTGCGCAGTCCGACGCGATCCTTCAATACGTCAAAGGCGATCTGCAGGGTTTTCTCCGGGTCGTTAGAGAAAGCCGTGCGGAATGGTGCGACGTTCCGGTTCATGCGTAGGCGTCGGCGCGTTTGGGCATCGTTGGTGAACGCGTAGATTCGCGTGTGCTGAGGGTGGCAGTTGGTGACATAGTCCGCCATCAGACCCCGTCTTGTGATGACCACAATCCCAGCGGCGACGGTACTCTCGGCAAGCTGAACTGCGGTGAACGCCAGCCGCTGCTTGTCATCTGTCTGGCGTAGATCCCGGGTGAAATCGAGGCCTTGGATGGCCTCCGTTTTTTCCGCGATCTCCACCAACTGCTCGACGCAGCGAACGGGATATTTGCCGATGGTGGTTTCGCCCGACAGCATGATCGCGTCAACCTCTTCGTAGATTGCGTTGGCGACGTCAGTGACTTCCGCGCGGGTTGGTATGGGGTTGCTGATCATAGATTCTAGCAGGTGGGTAGCGACAATCACGCGCTTGCCATGCTCGGCACACAGTTGGACGATGCGACGTTGTACGTTGGGCAGTTCGGCCACGTTGATCTCGACGCCCAGATCACCGCGCGCGACCATGATCCCGTCAGCTTCTTCGAGGATTTCTTCGAGGTTCTGCACGCCGAGCTGGTCCTCGATTTTTGCGATGACCTTGATCTTGCTGGCCTTGNCCNCCNTACNCGCNCNCGCAGCTCGCAAATGTCGGCCGCCTCGCGCACAAATGAAAGCGCTATGAAGTCCACCTGTTCTGCCAGCGCAAAAAGGATATCCGCGCGGTCCTTTTTGGTTATGGCCGGAAGATTGACTCGAATCCCGGGCAGATTAACGTGGCGCTTGCTCTTTAGGATGCCACCATCAATGACGCGACAGCGCATCGTGCCTTGCTCCTGCTTCTCCAGGACCTCAAGATTGATAATGCCGTTATCGACCGTGATTCGGTCGCCGACATCGACGGCGTCGATGAGTTCGTCGTAGTTGATGTGGAAAGATGATGCTTCGACGTCGACATCGCCCCTCACGTTGACGGTGATGACCGAACCGTTCTTAAGCTCAAGCTCATTTGCGAGATCGCCAGTGCGAATCTCAGGTCCTTGGGTGTCGAGCATCACCGCGATCGGATACGTGACCTTGCGATTGAGTGTTTTGATGGAGCGGATCACCTCGCGGGCGGAGTCGTGATCGCTGTGGGACATGTTGAGCCGCACAATATCCATACCTGCGTGTGCTAGACGCTCGAGCATCGGGTAGGTGCTCGTCTGCGGACCGATGGTGCAGATGATTTTGGTCTTGCGCATCATTGCGGTGAGCGCCGACAGCCTATCTTAGCGGGACGGCGACGAGTTTCTGCGTAGGAGATTGGCAAGTCAACCGCAGCTTAAGCGACCGCGGTTGCCTGAAGTCGGCCTGGCTTTCGAATACCCGCCCGGACTAGGAGGCGGCTGACTACACAGGGGCGTGGGAAGCGTTCAAGACCTTTGAATCTCCACCGCTCTCCTGGCACGACCCCGACATTACTGCGGTGCTTGAGATGAAAGGCCATACCTACAAGGTTGAAGGGAGTATTGTTGCAGTGCGATTGACGAACTCTGTGGGCCGACCGGGCCGTAGCGGCAAGTCCGCGGTGATCCGCCGGGTTAATATAGGCGAGGTAATCGGACTTCTGGGCTAGCCATTGATCGCATCATCGTTTGCACGCGCCACCACCTTGGCTGTTCTCGCGCTAACACTGGGCTCCGGGGCGGAGGTAGGTAGCAAGGTCTGGTGTGAGGACTTGCAGGAGAAGGCAAAAGGCGAATGGACAGAAAACTGGGCGACCGAGTTTGCGAAGAGCTGAATTTCCAAGAACGACGAAGAATAGGCAAAGCGCACGGTCATGCTGTATTGCCCAAAATGTGGCGCCGGCCCTTTGTCGGCTGGGACACGGTTCGAGCACCTGATCTACGCTGAACCTATACGCTGTCGCGCCTGCGGCGAGCGTTTCAGATTGAAACGACGGACCCGCTGGGGACCGTTCGTCACCGGTGCCGTGTATCAGGTCATGCTGGTGGGTGGCGTCATTATCAGTTTTTGGATAGACGCGTGGTGGCCTTTTGCGACCTGCGTTGCCTTGATGATGCTGGTGGAGGGGTTGGCAAACTGGTTTGGCCAGGGGCAAGGCCTTGATTCTGGGTGAGTGACCTGTCGCGTCTGTGTGAGCTGCTTGCCCGGCTGGCGGATGCGAGCTGAGCGTTCGGCGGCATGCGGAGCTAGCGGTGAGTCTCTCCTCGCGCTATGCCGCGCCAGGGTTGGAGGTGACCTCATCAGCTGTGCAGGTGACGCACGCGGTGGTTGTCCGAATCCCCCACCCATACCCCGTCCGCCGCAGCATAAACGCCGTGGGGGCGCGCCATGCCGCAGCGGAACGGATCTCCGTCGGGCCCATCGTGGTTGGTGCCGTCGCCCAATATTGTTTCGATAGTGCCGTCGCGCCGGACAACACGGATTGTGTGGCTTTCGGTATCGGCTAGAAAGATGTCGCCCGTTTCGTCTATCGCAACACCCTTGGGGCCCGCCAGTTTGGCCTGGGTTGCTTTGCCGCCGTCACCCTCGTAGCCAAACACGCCCGTTCCCGCTATGTGGTGTAGCGTGCGGTTTTGCATATCGATCCGCCACACCGCGTTACCTTCGCGCAGGACCAGAATCATGTTTCCGCTGGCGTCGAAGGCGATGGCGCGAGGTCCAAAAAGATCGCTGCCTGCTAGCGGAGCACCGTCTAAGGCCGCACCTTTCTCGCCGGTGCCGCCAAAAGTGCTGATCTCGTCGTTCTTCAGATCGACGCGGCGCACCCTGTGATTGCCAATGTCGGCAACGTACAACGCGCCGTCAGGGCCAAACTCGATGCTGTGCGGTTGCTGGAATTGTGCGGCCGTGGCCGGACCCCCATCTCCACCGAAGCCGGGCGAGCCGGTGCCCGCCACTGTGCTGATCACGCCGTCGCTGGCGTTGACTTTGCGGATGACATGGGCCTGCATGTCGACAAAGAAAAGATCCCCTGCCGTGCCGAAGCGAAGTTCGTAGGGTTCGGTTATGGCTGCATCGGCGGCTGGGCCCCCGTCGCCGTCATTGCCTGCCTCACCACGGCCAACAACCGTGGAGATCATCCCGTCCTGGCCTATTCTGCGAATACGATGATTGCCAAGATCGCAAAACCAGATGGCGCCGTCCGGGCCCCGTATCACGCCAAAGGGTTCGGCGATCGCGGCCTGGTCCGCGGGTCCACCGTCACCGGTGAAGCCTGCTGTGCCTGTCCCCGCAATGGTTGTTGCCTGCGCCATGGGTTGTCTCCGGTTGCTGCTCTCGGTCTTTGTCTGTTCGAGTTAGTATGAGCGGCTCTGAGTCTACTCGGCCACTGCCTTAAACTCGATCGCAAAAACACTTGTCCTCATTGAAGTCAAGCTGGGTAAGGCTACAATCCCGAACCTTGAGTTATGCAGTGGTTGCCCGAGAACCCCGACCCGCAAGGGAGGAAGCGCTGCTGCTCCTGGCGCTCGCCAGAGGCGCCGCGGTGCGCGCCGGACTGTTTGAGCGCGGTCCTGCGGTAGATTAGGTGTCTGTTTGTCCTGCCGACGCACGCGAGGGTGCGAAGCCGCAGGTTGCACTCCTGCTCTGAAC